>JBNKRV010000248.1:0-148128 GCA_050296935.1 Marinilabiliaceae bacterium
TCAAATAGTCCAAGTGGGTTAATGTTTTTCATCATTGATAAATTTATAGTGTAAAAATACCATTTTTACAGCGTAAACAATCATCAAGTTATTAACAAACAACACATTATATCAACAAATAGTTTCTAGAGATACCCTTAAAATGCCGGTTTTGTATACGAGCGCTGGTATGAGTTACAGATCTTCTGATTCAATACCTAGCTCCTCTTTTGATAAATCTTTAAGCTGAATTCTCCGACCATTTTTAGTAGAAATAATAAATGAGTCATCAAAGCCCATATTTTTAATATTATCTAAAAACAATAAGGCTTTCTGATAATCTCTGAATACCCCAATAGTGTATTGATTGATACTATCGTAGGTTTGCTGATTAATGGAAACTAAATTATTTTTGAAATCTTTAAGATTAATTTCCTTAAATGCCCCGATCTGAACTCTGAATTTCAATCCATCTTCATCTCGTTCTTTGATATTTTTATCCACTAAATGCTCTAATGTATTGTGCATCTGAACCAAAGAATCATCCAGATTTCTATTTACCTTAACCAGATCGTTATATTTCAACTTAAAAGCCTCAAACTCATCATCAGAATCTGAACCTGTGAAATTAATCATTCCTTTCAATAAAAATACAGATATCAGTGATACAAAAAAGAATAATTGAAAGTATAATGCTTTGCGCAGATTAGTAATTTTAGTGGATTGTCTTTTATTTACTGAACGTAATCTTTGAACTTCTTTACCCACTGCTTCCTGCCGCAACTTATTCTTTATATTTTGATGTTCTATCTCCTGAGGTGTCATGTGTTATGTATTGAATTTCCAAAAATCCCTTAAAAGTATGAATTTTCTCTTGGCTAATCATGCATATTTCTCATTAATCCTCCAAATTTGATACTAAAATCTGCTTTTTTTAATAAAGCACCTCACTTATTACCTCTTTAATACTTGAATAAGTATTATTTGTAATATTATCAATATTTACCGGATCAATCCATTCTGCCCGGGTAATGTCCTCTTCAATTTGTGGTTTTGGTAAATCACTTCCATTATATTTCATTTCATACCAATACGTTTTTTTCAATATCAGGGAGTTTTTCAATCGATATGTATGGTATGTTGGCTTTAATTTTTTCACTATTGTTAATGGAGCAACAGCACACTCCTCCTCAACCTCCCTAAGAGCAGTTTCTTCATTAGACTCCCCTTTTTCAGCTTTCCCTTTGGGTAAATCCCAAACCCCTAATCTATGAATAAACAGAATTTGCCCCGAACTATTTTTAACAACACCTCCACCTGCATATATTACTTTAAAACAATCAGAAAAAACCACCATTAATTCTTCCAGATTATGATGATAGATGTAAGCTTTTTTTATCTCCTCTTTATGCTCAAAATTATTAATGAAATCCTGTAATTCCTTGGGATTTGAATATTTAAAAATAGCTCCGAAACCGGCATCCAGATCACGTTCAATATTGTTCGTCAAAAAAACAATTCTATCCTTAAAAAAAACTTTATACATTTGCTGCATGGAAAAAATATCAGAAACAATAGCAAAACAATTGTTGCAAATTAAGGCAATTAAATTGCAACCAGCAAACCCGTTCACGTGGGCTTCAGGATGGAAATCGCCAATTTATTGTGATAATAGAAAAACCCTTTCTCATCCCGAAGTTAGAGACTATATTAAAAAAGGGTTTGTTGCACTTGTTAATGAATTGTATCCGGATGCCGATGTAATTGCCGGTGTGGCAACCGGAGCAATTGCTCAAGGAGCTCTTGTGGCAAATGACCTTGAAAAACCATTCGTTTACGTTCGATCATCTCCAAAAGGACATGGGATGGAGAATTTGATTGAAGGTGAAATTGCTCCCGGTAAAAAAGTTGTTGTCATTGAAGACTTAATATCAACTGGAGGAAGTAGCTTAAAAGCCGTTGAAGCGCTAAGAGCTGCCGGATGTGAAGTAGTTGGCATGCTGGCTATTTTCAGTTATGGTTTCCAAACTGCCGTTGATAACTTTTCAGATAAAAATGTAAAATTAAATACACTAAGTGACTACCCAACACTTATTGATGTTGCTATAGAAACTGGTTATGTTTCTGCTGATGACTTAAAAACATTATCAAGCTGGAGAAACGAACCTTCAACTTGGGGAAAATAATCAACATTTAAAAATTCAGAAGCTCAAATTGACTCATGTCTTTTTGGGCTTTTTTAATGAACAATAAGATGACAAAATTTGAAAGTGATATCAAACAAGCCCTTCATAGTGAAGAAAAAATATTCGCATTCATTTCCAACTTCAATAATTTTGAAAATCTTATCCCCAAAGATAAGATATCAGACTGGCAAAGCACAGAGGATTCATGTCGCTTTAAGGTAGATGGCATTGGAGAAGCAGGGCTTAAGATTATAGAAAAGGAACCATTCAAAACCGTTAAATATTCAACAGATGGTAAAGTTCCTTTCAATTTTTACTTGTGGGTTCAGTTAAAATCTGTTGCTACTAATGACACCCGCATAAAACTGACATTAAAGGCAGATTTAAATCCTATGATGAAAATGATGGTTAGTAAGCATGTTAAGAAATTTTTAAATATGCTTGGAGATGCTATTGCTCAATATCACTACCCTGAGGGTCAATAACAAATTCAACCTCTTTAAAAGCATAAGTATTTTCCGCACCGTCCTCTGACTGCAAAATTAATTGTCCATATTCCGATATACCTTTTATTGAAGCATAAAACAAGTGACTTTTATCTTTAAACAAATGAAATCCTTTATTTCGGAATAGACAATTAATATATTCTTCATTAAGAGTTGTGTAATCAGAACCGGACTTTATCAATTCAATATATTCATGTATAGATAATAGAATATCATCCAATAGCTTATCTATCCCTGATTCTTTTCCTGTGATTTGAATCAATGATAACGGATTTGGTGCATCACTTATAAAACGTTCCTGATTTACATTGATCCCAATTCCTACAACAGACTCACTAATTACATTTGATTTCAGAGAGTTTTCAATCAGGATGCCACCCACTTTTTTATTATTATAATAAATATCGTTAGGCCACTTAATTGAAAAACCATCTGCTAACTTACATAAAACCCGGTGTATAGCTAACGAAATGGCCTTTGATATAATAAACTGATCCTGAACTAATACATATTGAGGCTTTAATAAAACACTAAATGTTAAGTTCTTATTCGCGGAACTCTCCCACTTGTTACCCATTTGCCCTTTCCCTGCATATTGATGTTTAGTGGCAACAACAGTATATTCGTTAAGAGGACTTTCTCTAACCAAGGATTTTAATGTTACATTTGTCGACTGTAATTCATCGAACCATTTAATATTAAAAAAGTTATACTTTGTCATTAAAATAAAATTAAAGCGACATAATGGCATAAAACCATTTACGGCAGTATTTTTGTGTAAAAGTAGTGACTAAATGTAAAAATAAAAAAATAGTATTTTTGTGTTTTTCTAGTAATTTAGCAGTTTAAAGAAACACTTTCATTATAAAAAAAGATTATTATTAATGACAAATAAAGAGAATAACTCAACTGAACAATTAGTTGAGGCTATTGTTGAAGGTATTCAGGAGAAAAAGGGCACAAATATTTCTATTTTGGATATGAGAGAAATTGATGGAAGTATCTGTCAGTTTTTTGTTTTATGTGATGGGGACAGTAATACTCAGGTAAACGCTATTGGTGAATCAGTTGATGATTATGTGAGAGAAAAAATTAACGATAAGCCTTTTCATATTGAAGGAAAACAAAATGCTGAGTGGATTCTTTTAGATTATGTTGATGTTGTGGTTCACGTTTTTCAAAGACCGATAAGAAGTTTTTATAATCTTGAAGGTTTATGGGCCGACGCCAAACGCACAGATATTGAGAACCTTTTCTAGTTCGTAACAAATTTCATTTTACTAATGAGCGAAAATCAAAATCAAAACAACGAACCCACAAACCAAGGTGGGAATAACAATACGCCAAAACTGCCCAAGTTTAACGGTTATTGGATTTATGGGCTTATACTTCTTCTTTTTATTTCATTCTTTTTAATGAATCAGAATGAAACCATTAAAAATTTGTCGTATAGTGAATTTAAAACAAAGATATTACCTTCCGGTGATGTGAAGATGGCAACTGTAATCAGAAACCAGAACATTGTTGAAGTAGTAATAAAAAAAGACGCACTGGAGAAATATCGTGATGAATTTGGTGATACTTATAACTCAATAACTGATCGCGGACCTCACTTTAGCGTTAAAGTTCCTTCCATTGATGCCTTTTATGACGATTTAAGAATTATAGAAGAAAAAGAAGGTATATCTATACCAAATAATTACGAAGAAAGATCTAATTATTTTAATGAGATAATCGGGTTACTATGGCCTATCATACTTTTACTTGTCATCTGGATATTTATTTTCCGTAGAATGGGTGCACAAGGAGGTGGAGGTGGAGCCGGTAATATTTTTAATGTTGGTAAATCAAGAGCTAAAATATTTGATAAAGAAGCAAATATCAAAGTAAACTTTTTAGATGTTGCCGGGCTTGCAGAAGCGAAGCAAGAACTTGAAGAAATTGTTTCCTTCCTGAAAAAGCCGGAAAAATACACCAACTTAGGGGGTAAAATTCCTAAAGGAGCATTACTGGTAGGTCCTCCCGGAACTGGTAAAACATTACTCGCTAAGGCTGTGGCCGGAGAAGCTAACGTCCCTTTCTTCAGCATGTCAGGATCTGATTTTGTTGAAATGTTTGTTGGAGTGGGAGCTTCGCGTGTAAGAGACTTATTTAAAAAAGCGAAGGAAAAAGCTCCTTGTATTGTATTTATTGATGAAATTGATGCTATTGGCAGAGCCAGGGGGAAAAGCCCGAGCATGGGTGCAAACGACGAACGTGAAAACACGCTGAATCAGCTATTGACTGAGATGGACGGCTTTGGAACCAACTCAGGGGTTATTATTTTAGCCGCAACAAACCGTGCCGATATATTGGATCGTGCTTTAATGAGAGCCGGAAGGTTTGACCGTCAGATCCATGTTGAATTGCCTGACATCAAGGAACGCCAGCAGATATTTGATGTACACTTACGTCCATTAAAATTGAGCGATGAAGTTAAAGCTGAATTTCTGGCTAAACAAACTCCCGGATTTTCAGGTGCCGACATTGCCAACGTTTGTAATGAGGCTGCTCTGATAGCTGCTCGTAATGATAAAAAGATAGTTGAAAAAGAAGATTTCTTAAATGCTGTAGATCGTATTGTTGGCGGATTAGAGAAGAAGAATAAAATTATATCTAAAGATGAGAAAAAGGCCATTGCCTATCATGAAGCAGGTCATGCTGCAACAAGCTGGCTGCTGGAATATGCTCATCCTTTAGTAAAAGTAACCATTGTACCTCGCGGTAAAGCTTTGGGAGCTGCCTGGTATTTACCAGAAGAAAGACAATTAACCACTACGGAGCAGATTCTTGATGAAATGTGTTCTACATTAGCAGGTAGAGCTGCAGAAGAAATTGAATTTGGTAAAATATCTACCGGTGCATTAAACGACCTTGAAAAGGCTACCAAGCAAGCATATGCCATGGTTACTTATTATGGAATGAGCAAAAAGATGGGTAACATTAGTTACTTTGATTCCAGCGGTCAGAACGAATACGGTTTTACCAAACCATACAGTGAAGAAACCGCCAAGGAGATTGATCATGAAGTATCAATCATTATTGAAGAACAATACGAAAGAGCAAAGAAAATACTTCTTGAAAACAGAGATAAGCATGCAGAGTTGGCAAATCTTCTTCTTGAACGTGAAGTGATTTTCAGTGAAGATCTGGAATCGATCTTTGGGAAACGACTTGTGAATAAACATGTGGTTCAATTAACCGAAAACGGATCTGATAAATTTAAAAAAACGGATAATCCGGAAGAAGTCGAAGAAAAAGATATAGCAGATTCGCCTTCAACGGAAAATCAGGAATAAGATATGGATAGTCAAAAATCCAGAGAGATAATACTGAATAAGATAAAAAAATCAGTAGCTGAAGGAAGGGATTTTCCAATCCCTTCCCACAATGAAAAATCACCGGTATTTCCAGAACCCGAAAATCTTTTAGAAACTTTTTCTGACGAACTCAAAGCAATCGGTGGTAAGGTTGAAATCTGCGACAATCAAATACAATTTGTCGAAAGGCTTGAAAATATTTTGGGCAAATTAAATATCAAATCAATCTTTAGTATTGACACTGAAATCAATACATTGTTCGATAACTCAAGTCTAAAAACAACCTCAGAAGCTGACGATTTTAAAGATATGCAGGCTGCTGTTACCCTTTGCGAGTATTTAGTATCGCGTACAGGTAGTGTTGTAATTAGTTCTCAACAGCCATCGGGTCGTAGATTAAATGTATTTCCGCCTATACATATAGTATTTGCAAAGGCATCTCAATTAGTTCCTTTTCCTGATGATGCATTGAATATGCTTGAAGAAAGGTACGGAGATGATTTTCCATCATTAATTTCGTTTATCACCGGAGCCAGTCGAACAGCCGATATTGAAAAGACTTTGGTCATGGGAGCTCATGGTCCGAAAGAATTATTTGTTTTTATTGATAAAAATGCATGATAATTAAGTAAACTACTTAATTTTGCAGCTTTAATTAAAACTGGAGATGAATAACTTTTGGCAGCGCACCTTAACTGGTATTTTATTTGTAATTGTATTGGCAGGTAGTATATACTATCACCCCTTGTCATTTGCATCTATTTTCTTATTAGTGGTTGTAGCAGGCATTCACGAAATAAGAAGCTTATTTTCTAAAGCTGGTATTGATATTCCACTATATGCTACATCTATTTTTGGTCTAAGCATATATACCTTCTCCTTTTTAATTCAATTTAGAGTATTTAATACCTCAATATTTTACTTCATAATTCCGATAGTTTGTTTCCTGTTTGTTAAGGAACTATTTCGCCAACACGATAAGCCTGTAGTAAATATTGCGTCCAGTATATTTTCGGCCATTTATATTTCTTCCCCATTTGCACTATTGAGCCTTTTAGCATTTAATAATGGAAACTATAATTTTCAACTTCCCTTATCCGTATTTATTTTAGTATGGATAAATGATACTGGTGCATACCTGTCTGGAGTTACAATTGGAAAACATAAGTTTTTTGAACGAATCTCTCCTAAAAAAACATGGGAGGGAACTATAGGCGGATTTATCCTGACAGTTGCCGTGGCTTTTCTTTTATCTCAATTCTGGTTTGAGCTATCAGTTATACAATGGTTAATATTTGGTGCAATTATATCAGTTATGGCTGTTTTAGGGGATTTAGTAGAATCAATGTTCAAAAGAAGTATTGGAATTAAAGATTCTGGTAATATTTTACCAGGACATGGAGGAATTTTAGATCGATTTGACGCAGTGTTTTTTGCCATACCAATGGCTGTTTTTTATGTAGAACTATTTGTTAGATAATTTCAAAAGTAATCATGACCATTCATAAAGAAGGATTTAAAACCATATTTATTGCTCTGGCAATATTCATAGTGATAAACGGTATTACCCGTTTTATGGTTAATAGTACAACCATAAACAATATAATATTAGTAACCACCGGACTTATTACCCTATTGGTAATAAATTTTTTCCGAAGTCCGGAACGTATTTGCACACCTAATGAGAATGCTGTAATTACACCTGCTGATGGTGAAGTGGTTGTAATTGAAGAAGTTGATGAGCCCGAATATTTAAAAACAAAATGTTTGCAGGTGTCTATATTCATGTCACCACTTAATGTTCATGTTAACTGGTTTCCTGTAGCTGGTAAAATAAAGTATTCGCGACACCATTCTGGTCGATTTATGGGTGCTTATTTACCTAAATCATCTACAGAAAATGAGAGAACAACTGTTGTACTTGAAACTAAAGATGGTAAAGAAATTCTTGTTCGTCAGGTTGCCGGGGCTATGGCACGACGAATTGTATGTTATGCAAAAGAAAATAATGTTGTTGAACAAGGAGAGCAAATGGGTTTTATCAAGTTTGGTTCCCGTTTAGATTTATATCTACCATTAAACTCAGACATTAAAGTCAACATTGGAGATAAGGTAACTGGTACTCAAACAATTGTAGCCACATATTAACTGCAGACAGATATAACGATTACACCAATTTCACCATGAGGTTGACGTTGAATATTTTTTACAGACATTAAGCTATAGCGCAAATATCATTGGAACATTGGTGTTAAATTCAACTTACTATTTTCAGGCTATAGCTTTCTTGATTTCCACTGATAGCCTCCAAAAACAGCATATATAACTGTTATTGAGATATAAATAGGGTACAGTAACTGTACCTTAATAATATCTGAAATGGTAAGTTGAAAATTAAAAAACACACTCCCTTTTTTTAGAAACCGAATATCTATTCCGACTTTTATCAGGAAAAGCACCATTATAACTAAGGCCAATACTGGAAAGTAAATACTAAAATAAGGCATTAATAACACGAAGAAATTTATTAAGAAAACACACCATGCCACCTGCAAAGTAAAAGCATCAGTGTATCCTTTGCTTTTAGATGCCCACCTCACTCTTTGAGAAAAAAACCGGCCTAATGAATCAACCGGCCGTGTATTCACAATTGCCTCTTTGCACTTCAGAAATTTTATTTTTGCATTATTTCTTACTGCATATTGCAACAAAAAAATGTCATCTCCTGAAGCGTATTCCTCCTTAAGCGATTTTCCGGCGTTTACGTATAGTTGTCTGGAAAATGCTAAATTGGCTCCATTACACATTATTGGTTTATTTACACCTATTGCACCTGCTCCGGATAAAATCAGACTAAGAAAGTCAACTCGCTGAAATAAATTTAAATACCCGTTTCCTTCTTCTATTTTAACCGGACCAACTATCATATCCGGGTTTTCCCTTTCAATAAAACCTCCCACCGAAAGAAGCCAATTCTGAGGATGAATACAATCGGCATCAGTGCAGACTATGTAATTATATTCAGCATGACTAACCCCTGTTGCAATGGCTTTCTTTTTACCTTCCCCCTGATTAGATACCAATCTAAAATTTGGTAAATCATTAATGAAGCCTGACAATATATTAAATGTATTATCTGTACTATGATCATCAACCAGAATCACTTCATAATGATCTGCTGAATAATTCTGACTTTTAAGGCTTTCTATTAAACTACCAACGTATTTTTCTTCATTCCGGAGAGCTACAATACAACTTAGCTTAGCTGTTGAGATATTAGGTAATGATGGAATTTGAATTTGATTCCATCCTATATGAAAATTGGAAATAATAATAAAATAGCACACAAACACTACTAGTGATATACAAAGAGCAACAATTTCAAACATCCCGTCCATTTAGTACAATCTGAATTCCAGAATTTAAACCGACCCCGGATTAGTATATAAAAAATCCCGGACCTGATGAGTCCGAGATGATAAAAAATCTAACAAAAAGTTACTTTATGGTGTACATCCAGCTTTCGATTCTTTCATTCTCGAGAATTTCTTGCTGACGAGCCTCCATTTTTCTATATGACTTATCAGAATCAATACTCACCAAATACATGACTCCTTTAGGAATAACAATGGCTTTTCCGTAACCCGACTTCCTGAGTTTCTCAACCATTTTGTTGGCATTACTCTCCTCTTTAAATCCGCCTACAATGATGTGAATCCGGCTTTTATCTATACTGACTTCCTTAGGTTCCGGCTTTTCAATAACTTCAGGTTTTGGCTGAACCTTTACGACAGAATCCTTTTTAACCGGTATTTTTGGTTCAGGAGGTACCTCTTCAGCTACAGGAATATTTTTTTTTGCGGGCGAAGTATTAAAAAATATAAAGTAACCCGCAAATGAAACAATTACAATAAAAACAATAAAAAGGAAAGTGATCATATCCTTTCTCTTACGATCCTCAATTGTTTTCTGCACATACCTGTTTACTTCAGGTTCCTTTTTGATTTCGGACTCACGAGAAGTTTCATTTCGTGGCTTTTCCTTTATTTCACCCTTACTACTATCAGGCTGAGTAGATGATACTATTTCTTTTTTTTCGACATTCTCATCCGATTCCTCTTCATCATCATCGATAGTTAAAATAGATGTATCCCCCTTACCTACAATATCTTCCAGGTCTGATTCATCATTTTCTGATTCATCTTCTGAAGCCTGGGATATCTGAGAATCCTTATCAATATCCAGCAGATCCGAATCCGTTTTTTCCTCACTTGATTCATACTCCACCTCTTGATCTCCCAAACCCTCATTAACATCTTTAGAAATTTCAGCCTGTTGAAACCTCAATATCCCGTTTTCATCCTTTTTAAATTCTCCCAAACCAGATATTATATAATGTCCGGTTTCGTCTAAATCCCTTTTAAGGTTATCTACATATTCAAAAACCTCATCAGTAGCAACAATAGTATCTACTCCTTTTTTTTCAGCAATATAGTTTACTAATAAACCATCGTTGAAACTTAAAAAGTTATTGAAAAGGATACTATCACCTTTTTCTTTTGAGATAATAAATGCCCCGAAATTCGGAATAATGACTCTATTATTTTCTTTAACTAGTTCTAGTATATATTTTTCCATTGCTTTTATATTTATAATTTAGGTTAATAAAATGGAAAAAACATATTAAAGATAAGGAGTTTTTGATAATTAGAGATCATAAAGCTATAAACTTTAAGTCACTTATTTAATATTTACTACTATTGATCACTTTTCCGATAGATAAAAAATGATCCTAACACAGAGGGACACGCCTGATTAATAATCCATAACAAACTAACTGACAACACTATAGCAATTTGATGATGGTAAAAAGATGTAAATATCAGAAGGGCTATTGAATTCCTCACTCCCAGATCAGAAAAAATGAAAGATGGCACCAGAGAAATAGACAAAAAGTAGATGGGAATCATAATTACAACCTTCTGGATATTAAAATCATTTTCTAACACTACCATTAAAAGAAATAGTTGTAATGAGAATATTAGCACCCGCAAAAATGACAACGCGAATATGATGCTTATTCTTTTTCCAGGGATTGACTTTATCGCATCATAAATATTGAGTAAAATCTCCGACCATTTCAATTTCAAAATAAATCGTTTGATACTCTTACTTTTAATTAAAATCAAAAGAAACATCCCCATTATTATGGCAACTAAATAAATACCATAGTGCAATACAGAACTTACGGTTTCACTAGTATTATCTATTAAGAAAATTATTGCTGACAGTAATCCTGATATTAAAATGGCGACATTCTGTACAAAACCGCCAAAATAGCTTAATGCCGCCCCTTTTGTCCAATGTTTTTTATCGACAAATATCAATCTCCCAATGGGTTCTCCTAACTTTGAAGGTGTAAAAATGCCGGAAGAATAACCAGCTAATACCATTTTAAATGAAATGAGAAAATTTACGTTGGCGATACTTTTCAGAAGACTCTTCCATTTTAAAGCTTCTATGGATAAATTAATTACAAGCAATAAAATCTGACCAACTAAACACAAAATCAACAACCCAAAATTACTAGTAATAAGCTGCTTTAATTGATATAAGAAAGGAAGTTCTGCTATTTTATAGATAATAAAACCATAAGAAGCAATTATTATAATGATTGCTAACAATAATCTTTTGCTTTTAAAAAAAGCCATTAAACTTCAGGACGGTTAATTATTGGAAGCATGACAAGAGAAATGATACCCATTATCACAATCAAGGCATTTAAAGTACTCCAGACAATCAAGGCAAAAGCAGCTCCTTCGTATTGAGCAATACCATACATTTGCAACGCTGAAATGATCATAAAGTGCCAGGGCCCCATACCTCCCTGAACAGGAGCTACCATACCCAGACTACCTAAAACAAATACAGATAATCCGGCAATAGGAGAAAGTTCAGAAGTAAAAGAAAAACCAAAGAAACAGACATAAATCATTAAGAAATACATTATCCAGATAAAAAATGTATGAAATGTGAAAGTCCACTTATTCTTTATGTTTTTAATGGCCAGGAATCCTTCGGAGAATTTACCCCAGATCCCCTTAAGCTTCATATAAGGTGATGTTGTTGAAAACCACTTTTTAAATACTCTTAACACCACTAAAATTAATAGCAATGATATATATAACCAAGGAGTTGTGAAGATACCGGAGATACCTGATAAATCCGTATTGTTATTTAAAAAATCTGCAACTACATTAAACTGCAACAACAAAACTAAAAGCAGGCAGAATAATAACATAACAACATCAATTAGTCTTTCAACCACAACTGTTCCGATAAGTCTTGAAACGGAAATCTTTTCGTATCGACTTAAAACTCCACAGCGCGAAATCTCACCCATACGCGGAATTAACAGATTGGCAAAATAACCAAACATCACTGCAAAAAATGTATTTACTATGTTTGTTTTTTTCTCAATAGGTTCTATAAGCATTTGCCACCTTACTGTTCTGCTAAAATGACTAAGTAATCCCAGGAACATGGATAACGCCAACCACCAATAATTAACCCCACTGCTAAGCGTTTGCTTTATTTCCTGCATATCGTAATTCCGATATACATACCACATTAAAAAACCACCAATTGATAGATATATAAGGAATTTTACAGTATTTATAATGTATTTTTTCAACGTGTTTTTATTAAATGTATCTAAGTCCTTTATACTTATTTAAAAGGAATTATAGATTTAAAATTTTACCTTTGCCGCAGTAAAGCGAGTGCAATTTTATAAAAGATTATTTGTTTGACCAAAACCAATCTTATAATAGTACTCAATTACATGGTTTATATTATAGAATTTTATTCTACAAAACTATTATAATCAGTATTTTATAGCCATTAATCACAAGCTTTTAGCATATATATTTATTGCTACAGCTCCATGATGATTTCAGGTGGATGACTAAAGTGACCGAATCTCTATAAATCAATTATAGAAATTAATTACAAATTGATTTTCGGATTTATTGTGGATGAAAACAAATTTTCAAGGAAATGAAAAACGTTAAAGCTAAAAAACACTTAGGTCAACACTTTTTGACTGATGAAAAAATTGCTCAAAGAATTGTTGACAGCCTCACTCATTTTGATACAAATGTATTAGAAATAGGTCCGGGGATGGGTGTTTTAACAAAATACCTGATTGAAAAAGAAGATATAAATCTTCAGGTAATAGAATTAGATCAGGAATCAGTTGTATATCTGGAAACTAATTTTCCTTCATTGCAAGAACATATTACCTCAGGAGATTTTCTGAAACTTGATTTGAATAAATTATGCGATAGTAGCTTTAGTATTATTGGAAATTTTCCATATAATATATCAAGTCAGATATTTTTTAAGGTACTGGAGTACAGAGATAAAATTCCTGAAGTAGTGGGTATGTTACAAAAAGAGGTGGCTGAAAGACTGGCTGCACCTCCCGGAAGTAAGACCTATGGTATTTTAAGTGTTTTTTTACAGGCATATTACAATGTGGAGTATTTATTTACGGTCCCGGAACATGTATTTAATCCTCCTCCTAAGGTAAAGTCGGGAGTTATCAGAGTTTTAAGAAATGAAACAAAAGAGCTGGACTGTAATGAAAAATTGTTTTTCAGAGTAGTAAAAGCTGGTTTTAATCAAAGACGTAAAACGTTGAGTAATTCACTGAAGGTTATTCCTTTTAACAGGGAGAATATATCAGGCATGGAAGTCTTTTCAAAACGACCGGAACAACTTTCTGTTCAGGAATTTGTTGACTTAACCAAATTCATTCAGGCGAACCTACTTGAATGAGTGTAGAATAAAACAAGTATTGTAACTGATTACCGATAAAAAGCAACTATGGCAGATTTCAAATTAACCCGAGAATTTGTTGATAGCATCAAAGAAAAGATTGAACTCAAGGATGAGAAAAGGATTCTTGAGAACATAACAGAACTTCACCCTGCCGACATTGCCGATTTATATAGAGAACTCGAATTAGAAGAAGCCAAGTTTCTATACCTTCTGGCTGATGACGAAACGGCAGCTGATGTCATTACTGAGCTTGAAGAAGATGAACGGAAAAGACTCCTTGACTCACTTCCTACTGAGGTTATTGCCAAACGATACATCGGCAAAATGGACTCAGATGATGCGGCCGATGTATTAGGGGAAATGAATGACGAAAGACAAATGGAAGTTCTTTCGCACATGGAGGATGTAAAATCAGCCGGACATATTGCTGACCTGTTAAGCTACAATGAAGATACTGCCGGTGGTTTAATGGGTAAAGAATTCATTAAAGTTAAAGAATCGTGGGATTTAAGGACATGCATGAGAAGTATGCGCCGTCAGGGAGAAGAAATTGACGAAGTATATTACGTATATGTAGTTGATAACGATGATGTATTAAAAGGGACTTTATCCTTAAAAAGACTTCTTTTAAGCTCTGATAAACTCACGGTTAAAGACATTTATAACGACAATCTTATTTCAGTGAAAACAAATGCAATGGCTGAAGAGGTTAGTTCGATTATGGAGAAGTATGACCTGGTGGCACTTCCGGTGGTTGATGGCATTGGAAGACTCGTAGGTAGAATTACGATTGATGATGTGGTTGATTTTATCAGGGAAGAAGCTGAGAAAGACTACCAACTGGCTTCGGGTATTACCGATGACATTGAAACTTCGGATAAGGTTTGGATGCACACGCGTGCACGTATGCCCTGGTTATTAATAGGGCTATTGGGAGGAATCTTATCCTCGAGGGTTATTGGAGGCTTTGTTGGCTTAATGAAGGATCATCCTCAATTGTCATTTTTCATGACTCTAATTGCGGCAATGGGTGGAAATATAGGCATGCAATCATCTGCAATCATTGTTCAATCATTAGCTTCCGGAAATATGGGTTTAGAGACATCATGGGGAAAGTTAATTAAAGAAATTTCCATTGCATTGGTGAATGCCAGTATTTTATCTCTGCTTATTTTTGGATATAATATTGTTGTTGATGCAAATATAGCATTAACATATACGGTTTCCATTGCTATGTTTTCTGTAGTCATATTCGCCTCCCTATTCGGTACATTTATACCTCTTTTATTAAAAAAGTTGAATATTGACCCGGCCGTTGCAACAGGCCCCTTTGTTACCACTCTGAATGATATTATAGGCATGTTTCTTTATTTAACAATTGCTACTATTTGCTATACTCATTTTGTATAAAACTTATAATTGTAAGTCCAAAGAAATTACATGGAACACAACTATTTTGCAGATATAATATTACCTGTGCCATTACCACGGCTGTTTACCTATCAGATTACTGAAGATTGGATTCAGGAAATTGAAATAGGTTCGCGTGTGATAGTTCCATTTGGCAATAAAAAAATATACTCCGGTCTAGTTTATTCTATTCATGATTCAAAACCCGAAGAATATGAAACCAAAGAGATTCTTTCTGTACTGGATAACAAACCGGTGGTAAATGAAATACAACTCAATTTCTGGCATTGGATTGCTCAATACTATATGTGTACCTTGGGTGAGGTATACAAAGCAGCTTTACCATCAGGGTTAAAATTAGAAAGTGAAACCAAGGTTCATTACAATAGTGATTGGGTATCTGAAGTCACTTTAAGTAAAAATGAAAACCTGATACTCGACCACCTTGCCAGCAATAAAAATTCTACTATTCAGGAACTTAATAACATTACCGGATTAAAAAACTCATTGCCTGTTATTAAATCGTTGCTAGATAGACAGGCTCTCTTTGTTAGTGAAAAACTCAAAGATGGCTTTAAACCCAAAACAAAAAAAGTAATCCTTTTAGCGCAGGAGTATCATAAAGAACAGAAAATACAAAATGCATTTACGGAACTAAGCCGAGCACATAAACAGCTGGATGTATTAATGACTTTCTTTACATTAGCAGGAGGTGCACATAAAGAGAATTATTCAAAAGCAGTTGACAAACAAACACTCATCAACAAATGTAACACCTCTTCAACAACTATTAACGAGCTTATTAAAAAAGGTATTTTTATTGAAATTGAGGAAGTTGTTTCCAGAATTCACAATGGAGACCATAAACTTCAGTCGCTCCATAAATTAAATAAACCACAACAAAAAGCATTCCTCCGGATTAATGAATTATTCAAGCAAAAAGATGCTGTTCTATTGCACGGTGTTACTTCCAGTGGAAAAACAGAGATATACATCCATTTAATTAAAGATCAGATCAAGAACGGCAAGAAGGTTCTGTATCTACTTCCGGAAATTGCTTTAACTACCCAGATTACATCCCGGTTAAAAATGGTTTTTGGAGGAGAACTGGGAATTTACCATTCAAAATATAGTGATGCTGAACGTGTGGAAGTCTGGAACGACTTACTTAACAACGAAAACTACAAAGTGATTATTGGAGTACGTTCATCTATTTTCCTGCCTTTTGAAAATCTCGGACTAATCATTGTTGATGAAGAACACGAGAATACTTACAAACAGTTTGATCCAGCTCCTCGTTATAATGCAAGGGATGCGGCTATTGTTTTAGCAAACCTTCACAAGGCGAAAGTGCTGTTAGGAACCGCAACACCTTCATTGGAAACATACCGAAATACAGAAACCGGGAAATATGGTTTAGTGGAACTATTTGAACGTTTTGAAGGCATTAAAATGCCTCAAATGATTGTAGCCAACCTCAAAGACGAATACCGCAGAAAAAGAATGCAATCACATTTTACACCTGCTTTGGTACAAGAAATCAATACTGCTTTAGATAATAATGAACAAGTAATTTTATTTCAAAACAGAAGGGGGTTTTCTCCATATCTGGAATGCAGTCAATGCACCTGGGTTCCTAAATGTGATTATTGCGATGTGAGTATGACCTATCACAAACACAATAACCAGTTGGTATGTCATTACTGTGGAAACTCGCATTATCTGCCCAAAACGTGTAAAGCCTGCAACTCTCCTGCTTTGCAAACAAAAGGATTTGGAACAGAAAAAATTGAAGAGGACATTAAAATATTATTCCCTGAGGCCAAAGTAGCCAGAATGGATTTGGATACCTCTCGCACCAGAAAATCTCATGAAACACTAATCGCCAAGTTTGAACATGGAGAAGTTGACATTCTGATTGGAACTCAAATGATTTCAAAAGGATTAGATTTTGACAAAGTGAGTGTAGTAGGTATTCTAAATGCTGATAGCATGCTGAATTATCCTGATTTCAGAGCTTACGAAAGAAGTTTTCAATTGATGGCTCAGGTGAGTGGTCGATCGGGAAGAAAACTAAAACAAGGTAAAGTAATTCTCCAGACATCAAACCCCAACAACCCTGTAGTGTTAGATGTAATCAATAATAACTTCCTCAATCATTATAAAGCCCAGCTTGAAGAAAGAAATGCCTTTAAATATCCACCTTTTTACAGGTTGATTCATTTAACCATCAAACATAAAAATCCTAAAATAGTGAACCAGGCTTCTGATTATCTGGGAGAATATCTTAGGGGTATTTTTAGTCACCGGGTTGTTGGACCACAGGCACCAACCATCAGTAAAATTCAGAATTGGCATCTTCAAAAGATTATGCTAAAAATTGAAGCTGGGGTATCATTGAATAAAGTTAAATCTCTCCTTCAGGAAGCTATTAACACATTAGTTTCCCATCCGGGTTTTAAAGCCACTGTTGTTCAGGCTGATGTAGATCCTATGTAGTGTTCGTCTATAAAGTCCAACTACTAACCTCAGTTCGATTGAAATTAAAGAGCTCAGATTTTATTAAATGATTGATATACAATATAAATTTTGAAGCATAGCGAGCTATGGTGATAAAATTTAGAGCAGTAGATCGGTCATTTAATGAAAAAATTGTAATTCCCACTTATAAACAACAGTTTTCTTCGTCATATTTGCTTACCATAGCACGCTATGCCTTTGCAAATATTCCTTGAAACCAATTATTTATAAGCGGTCTGAGCCATTAATTTTATGTCGAACTGAGGTTACTACGTTGTTGCTCAAAATCCAACTCCTCATATACGCTGGTATACTGCGGTTTGAATTTTTCACACGCTTTGTATTTAAACTTTATAATCCAAACCCCCGACTTTATGGACAGACACTATGTAGTGATTAAAGTATACCTCTTGATTTTATTTCCAGATACTTGTTTACCGTATTTACGGTTAAATCACCTGGTGTTGTTAATATTGTCTGTATTCCATTTTGCTTCAATTCCTTTACAATTAACTTTTTGTCGAAAGTAAACTTTTCTGCAATTGTTTTAACATAAATATCTTCTATACTTCTGGCATTGTTATGTGTTAGTTTTGACACTTCTGTATTCTCAAAAAACACAACAACCAGCAAATGACTTTTCGCCAGGCTTTGCAAAAATGGAATTTGACGTCTGGCAGAACTCAGACTTTCAAAATTTGTGTATAACATTAATAAACTCCGGTGATGTATTTTCCGCTTTATTCGGGCATATAGCAATTCTAAATTTTGTTCCTTAAAATCTGTTTCCTGATTATACAACACCTCCATTATTGATTGAAGATGACGACCATTACGAGCTGCAGGTATCATGGAATGGATCTGATTACTAAATGAAAACAACCCGGCTTTATCATGCTTTAACATTGCAATATCGGATATAACCAAAGAAGTGTTAATCGCATAATCAAGGAGTGTCATCCCCTCAAAAGGCATTTGCATATTACGCCCCATATCTATCAGGCTAAAAATCTGCTGTGATTTTTCATCCTGATACTGATTAACCATTAAATGTCCTTTACGGGCTGTAGCTTTCCAATTGACTGTTCGGTAATCGTCTCCTGTTATGTAATCTCTTATTTGATCAAACTCCATTTGATGCCCAACCTTTCTAATTCTTTTAACCCCTATTTCAGTCAGCCTGTTAGAAATAGCCATTAATTCAAATTTACGCATCTCAATAAATGAAGGATATACTTTAACCATGGCATCCTGATTAAAGATATATCTCCTGGATAAAAAGGAAACAGGAGAATTGATCAAAACATTTAATCCGCCAAAGTGGTACTCTCCTCTTTTAACCGGACGAAGTTGGTATGTAAATTCCTTTTCCTGAAATGGATGAAGAGCAAATATCTCATTAAAGTCCCGAATCTGAAATTGAACGGGTAACTCATCAATAACAGTAACCTTAACCTGAAAACGAAATTCATTAGTAATAAATATCTCTACCTCATTTAAATCACCATTTGAAAACCGTTCCGGAAGTTTTCTAATTCCCTTAATTTTATAGCGACTATCCTTTGGATATAGCAATAAGAAATCGACAAAAAACAACAACACAAAAAGTGAAAATGCAATTTGAGCAGCTACAAAAACAGGATTGAAATATTGCCCCAGAATCATTAACACCATCAATATTGCCAGTGCAATAAAAAAGCGATTTGTTAAGAAAATAGATTTCCAGAAATTACGCATACAAATTAGTTATCCTACATAAATATAAAATGAACGCTCCACATTCAGGTATTCATTAAAACTTTATGTGTCTTATTAACAAGATTAATTATCGTGGAATTTCAACCGAATCAACAATTTGCTGAATCACTACATTGGTCTTAATTCCTTCCATCTCTTTTTCTGGTGTTAGCATTACCCGGTGAGTTAACACAGGTACAAGAACAAATTTCACATCCTCCGGTGTAACAAAATCTCTACCTTCTATGGCTGCATAGGCTTTGGCAGCATTTAATACAGCTAATGATGCCCTTGGGCTTCCTCCCAAAAATAAGCTGGTTGACTTTCTTGTTTTTTCAATTATCTGAGCAATATATTTTATCAGGTTTGGTTCAACAATTACCTGCTTTACTATATTTTGATAGGATACGATATCATTGGCTTGTATAACTGGCATAACATCATCAAGCTCTTTTTTATCTTTACGATTCTGAGCATTTGTGATAATCCCGATTTCTTCTTCCAGTGATGGATAATCCAATTCTATTTTGAATAAAAACCGATCTAACTGGGCCTCTGGCAAACGATATGTACCCTCATGTTCTATTGGGTTCTGAGTAGCAAATACGATAAACATATCCTCCATTTTCCGACAGTTACCATCTATTGTTACCTGACGTTCCTCCATGACTTCAAAAAGTGCTGATTGAGTTTTAGCCGGTGCCCTGTTGATTTCATCAATCAATATCATGTTAGAAAAGATAGGCCCTGTTCGAAATTCAAATTCTGAAGTACCTGAATTAAAAATGGTAGTTCCCAACACATCAGAAGGCATTAAATCCGGAGTAAACTGTATTCGGGAAAAGCCAGTTGAGATAGTCTTAGATAACAATTTAGATATCATTGTTTTAGCAATACCCGGAACACCTTCTAATAATATATGACCATTAGCCAATAAAGCAGTCAGCATTAGGTCTATTGTTTTTTCCTGCCCTACAATAACCTTGGTAATTTCATTTTTTATCTGATAAACAGCCTTATTTAACTCATCAAGATTAAGCCTGTTTTCGAATGAAGTATTGTTTTCCATATGTTTACATTTTATCTGATTTTCTACATCGCTGATACACAAATTCAATATTTCTGCTAAACTGCTCCAGATCCTCTTCTGTATATGGAGAAGACATTTCTAATCTGCGGGACTGAGAGAATAGTTTCCGGATTGTTTTTAATGAAACATTACATTTCTCCGAAATTTCCTCATACAAATCATCGTTTAATGCAGATGTGTCGATGTAATATTTTGTTCTTAAAAATTCTAAGAAATACTTGAATTTCTTATTGGCTATATCCAGATGATTCCTTCTTTTATAATATAAGCGGCCAATGGTTTCAATAAAGGTAAGTGTGGTATTTTTGGGAGCAGAAAATACCGGTATTGCTCTTTGTTTCCTTTTCCCTCCAAAAATCAGGTAAGTTACTACCCCGAACAATAAAATATACCATGCATATTTTAAACCTTTTTGCGATAATATATACCTTAATACAGAAGCTGAAGGTTTGGCTTTTTCTTTATAAAATTCATCCCAGATTACATGTTGTTCAGGCAGGTATGATAAAGCTTTAAATGCATATTCATAATTTTCATCTGCCAATAAATTATAATTGGTAAATGCCAGTGGATTGCAGTTTATATAAAAATTACCGTCTCCAAATTTAATCTTCACGAAATTTGTTAGTGCTTTATCTCCTATCCCTAATACAGTAGTTTGCAATGTATCATATGTTTCAAATGTTACCTTTTGAAAAGCTTTGGTATAAGTATACCCCCAAGGTGATTTTAAAGTGGGGTTCACAAAATTAATTATGGTTGAATCTACACTTTGAAGATTTACATATACCTCTTCATCTAATTTAAAATGAAGTGTATCTTGTACGTTATTGGAAATGGTTGCTGCTGCAATAAAAATATTATTTCCATTATTAACCAGATTCAGCATCTGGTTCAAATCTACATCATCCGGTTTAAATTCTGTATTGATATAAACGATGTTAGAATGAAACAGCGTGGCACCTTCTGTAAAGTTATAAATAGGAGAATGACATGTTTTAATACTATCTTCAGGAAAGAGGATATCAAATTCATTAAACAAGATCTCACAACCAAAAGGAACACTGTCATCTTTTGAGAAACTCAGACTCCAGTCTAAGGGAGCAGGCGACACCAATAAAATGGCCACATAGACTATAAGTCCTGCACATATACTTATTACTATATATTTATTGGATTTTTGCCCCATATATCCCCGCTGGTTATTTATATCCGGTTAATTACTTTTTATTGATTTCTGAAAAGTATCAAACGATTCCTTGATATGCATAAATTCAAGTTCTCCTATTGCAAACTGACCATACCACACGTATTCATAATTAATAACTATGTTCTTAAATCCGGCTCTGCTATTTTCATCTTTAAGGTCGTAAAAATAATCATGATTTGTTTTCCATGGCTTCCACTCTATCCAGTGGGATTGATCCATACTGCGAATACAGATTAGATACATAAGTCGCACGGCCTCCCGATATGCTCCGTTCCGTATATTGATTTTCAGCATTTTATCCAGATCCTGACCATAAATATCATCATCCGCCTGCTGAAAGTTTAATTGAGCAACAGATGGATCCTGTTTAAATAGAAAAACACCTGAAGGTTTTACTCCCAATATTTTAAGAATAATAATAAGTAGTATAAAAACGACAATGCCAATAAGTACATATACTATAAAATAAGATTGTATCCCTACATCAAACAACTGGCGAATAATCCATCTTTTGATCCTGTCCCATAAGGTTTCCGGTTTCTTATATCGATCGTATTTGTAGTCTGACATATTTTTGTATGCATCCATCCTCTCAAAAGACGGATGCCTGTACTCTACTTTGGAATTATCCCACGAATCAACCCTTACCAGATCATCAGCATTGACATCATCAGTAAACCCATTTAGCAAAATGAAAAACACAAAGCATATATAGAAGTAATAATTCTTCACCTTAGTCTTCCAGATTTTCGTTTATCCTGTTAATACGATCTAATAAAGAAGTGTTGTCTTTGTGTTCAACCAAGCTGTAATATTGAAAACTTAATATAATTGCGGTTATAGGTGTTATTATTGCTGTCCCTATGGTAGAAACAAAACTTGTAATTACAAACGGAATACTTTCAAATGTTGGCTTCTCTGATAGCAGTCCCTTAGCCATCGCATAAGAGCTTGCCGGTATACTGAATATTGAACTGATAATTATTACAATGATAGAGGCAATTAAAAGTAATCCTAATGTTTCCCACCAATGGCTTTTTACCAGATAAAAGCACCTCTCAAAAGTTTCAGAAAAACCTTTATTCTCAGCCACCTTTATTATTAACACAAACGAAAGAGGAACCATAACATATATCCCTGGTATTATTAGTGCAATAAAAGCTAAAATCATCACAATGGCAGTTAGAATATTATAACCCAGCAATGCAGCAAACAAACCAACAAATTTATTCCACACCTCTGAGGCAGTAATATTCCCTGCGGCTCTCTCTACATAAAGAACAATATAACAATACGTTAATCCTACAAGGAAAACATTTACAATTACCGAAACAATAGAAAAAATAAATGTTTGTCCATGAAAACCTGTATTTATGGTTTGTGCAGAACCCGGGTTCATAATCATTTTAATTGAATCGGCTATAGTGACTTCTGTAAATAAAGAACCTAATATTGCATTTATTAAAACAGGAATACCTGCATATAAAAAAAGCACTTTCCACAAAGACTTATATTCTTGCTTAATAAATGTGAAGGAAGCATTTAAAACATCGCTAAAATCGCGTTTTTTCTTTAAATCAATTTGTTGCTGAATCATTATGGTATAAAATATAAATTAATCTGAAATGTTAAATTTCTACTCTACTTAGAAACGGAATTCCTCTGTTTTTTAAACAAAATTGTTGGGTAAATAAAAAAGTACCATACAATAAAAGCTAAGGAACCAGTTATAATAAACAGGTTAATAACCAAAGGTAAAACATTATAATGTCTGGTTACAAAACTCTCTAAAAATCCGGCCATTAAAAATACCGGAACCAGCCCAACCATTATTTTCACTCCTCTTTTTGCTCCTCTACCCAAAGAAACCAAACGTGGTAAAGTTTTTGGAAATAAAAAACTGTTTCCTAAAATAATTCCGGCGCCTCCTGCCAACACAATTCCGGGTATCTCTAATGCTCCATGAATATATATTGCCAGTGTTGATACAGATAATAGATTCTTCAAATAAAAAAAAGTCTGAAAAGCTCCAAGCATCACACCATTCCTAAATAAAATAAACCCAACACCAAGCGGAGTAAGCATGCCTAACACAAAGGCTATAAACGACACTTTGATGTTGTTAAATGTAATAAAGAAAAACATTTCAAACTCTCCGTTGGAATCATAAATTCCCATTGGATTTCCTTTTTCAATATTATCAATGGTAGTATTTACATAGGAATCACCTAAAATCAACCGTACAAATCCATCATCATTAGATGCCGAAACTACCCCAAGAATAGCTGATAGCAGGAAAACCGTCAATGAAATCATAAAGAATTTTCTGGCGTGATATAATTCCAATGGAAGTTCCTCTTTCCAAAATGAAATAAAGCGACTTGATTTTTCCTTTTTATTTTTATAAACCTGCTGATGTGTTTTTACCGTAAGAGAATTTAAATAACCAATTGTTGGTGAGTTTGGGAAAAAAGTTTTTGCATAAGATAAATCGTCGGTCAACTGTATAAACTGGTCAGCCAGTTCATCAGGATTAACCTTTCCTGGTTGCTTTATGTTTTCTTCAAAACTCTGCCACCGCTTTTTATTTCTATTGATAAATGTAACTTCTTTCATCATTCATGACTTGGCAAAACGAATCCACAGGATCATCCATGAGTCTTTTTGCAGGCATTTTCACAATAAGGTGAGAAAACCATCTTCACTCAGGTTAACGCCAAGCATTTTAGTTAAGAATTCAAATATAATTAATCAGCTTAAATTATTACATTTACGCTTCTAATATTTTTAACTCAAACAACAAATTAAGAATATATGGAGTATGTTAATATTGAAACAACTCAGAATATAGATCTAGAATACAAAATAGCCAGTGTTGGCGACCGTATATTTGCTTTTGCTATCGATTTTTTCATTATGATACTTTGGATCATCATCTGGTCCACCATACTCACCAGAATGGGCAGCCTTGAATATTGGCAAATTATCTTTGCACTTCCTGTTGTTTTTTATTCGCTCTTATGTGAGATTCTTCTCAATGGCCAATCATTTGGAAAAATGGTTATGAAGATTAGGGTGGTAAAATTGGATGGATCAGAATTAACCCTGGGAAGTTGCCTCTTGCGTTGGCTTTTTCGTATAATTGATGTAATGTTACTGGGTGGAGCAGTGGCAATTATTTCAATAATAGCCAGTAATAAAGCCCAACGTATTGGAGATATTGTTGCTGGTACACTTGTTGTTAAACTTACAAATAATAATTTCCTGGAAAACACCTCTTATGTTGAAGTTCCTGAAGATTACGTTCCAAAATATAGTTCTGTTTATTTACTGTCGGATGAAGATGCGCAGACGATAAAGGAGGTTTTAGACCTTAGTGGAAGAAGTGGTGCCGGATCTGTATTTAAAACGAAAACAGAACATACTTTAATGTTAAAAACACGAGAAGCAATACAGAAAAAGCTAAATATTGACAAATTGGATATTCCTTCCATAGAATTCCTTGAGAATGTTTTAAAAGATTATAATCATATACATCAATGAAGAGTTACACAGTAAAATATTTATTCCTGATTTGCATTACCTCCTTGTTGTTTTCATGCTTTAAGAAGGAGGATGAAAAAATACCCGTAATAAACGGACAAGTTATAAATGGTAACAATCAACAATTATATCTATACCAGAACAATAAAAATAAAGTATTAATTGACACCATAAAAATCAATTCCGAGGGTAAATTCAGTGTTTATCAGGAGAATATAGATACGATAGGTTTTTATATTCTGGAATCGAATAAGGGTGATGTCATAAATATGTTTTTGGAGCCTTATGATTTCATTCAGCTAACGTTCGATTATAACGATGTAGTCAACTCTTGCAACAGCTCTAATTCAAAGTTATTAAATGCATTCTGGAGCATTGAAAAAAATACCAGAACCTATTCCGCTGAACTTCAAGAGGTCATTGTCCAATTTCAGACCTTAATTGGCAAAGAATATAACGACTCTATATATCAGCATTTTTACAATCAGAAAGATAGTATCACCAAAATATTTAAAGCTAAAAGCATAAATATTACAAAAGGCATTGACAATCCTGTCATTACATACCTGATGTTACAACAAAAAGCGGGAAACAATTCCATTTTCTCATTAGTTGATGACCTTGATCTGTTTATTAAAAATGATGAAGAACTAATTAGTGATAAAAAGTTAAAACCCCTTTTTGAAGCTTATGATAAAAATCTGATGCGGGCCTATTCATCAATAAGAGCTTATCAACGTTACGATGCGGGAGGACAGTTCCCGGTTTTAAAAGCCAGAACAAAATGGGATGAAGAACTGGATATCAGCAAAATAAACGGCAAAATTATTCATGTGATATATTGGGATGCCAATGCAGAGAATGATGATCCTAAAATAAAAGAAATAAAAAATTTGATGCGTGAATATGGGAGAAGAGGTTTAAAAACACTAATGATAGCTTATCAAACAGATAAACAGCTTTGGCAATCAAAAGTTAAACAACTAAACCTACCATACTGGCACCTAATTGATACTATGGAAACTAAATCGGCTGATTTGGCTGAAATGGGAATCAGAACCTTACCTCATAACATGATAATTAATGCTGAGGGAGTTATTTTGGAACGAAATTTATGGGGCAAAAACCTTCAAAAATCGGTAGATAACTTTATTAAAAAATATTAATATATTTGAGCGCTTTACGTACGTACCTAAAAATAAATACGATTAGACAAATGAATACAATTCGCCTTATACTTTGCTTAGGAATTATCACTTTGTTTTCGGCTTGTTCACATAAAAATGAACTTAATATAAGTGGGAACATTAAAAATGGAAAAGACAAAATTATATATCTACAAAAACTTAATCTAAGTGAAGCCACAACAATTGATTCAGTAGAAATTAAGAATAATGGTAATTTTAGATTTTCATTACCTAAATTAGAATACCCGACTTTTTTTCTTCTAAAATTATCAGACAAGGAATTTATTACTTTATTAGCTGATTCTACTGAATGTATTGAAGTAGAAGCTGATACCTTAAACTTTTCCAAAACCTATACTGTAAAAAACTCACTGGATTCAAAATACATTCAGGTGCTGAACACCAAATTCAACAAAACAAAAATTGAAGTAGATAGCTTATTAGCTGTTTACAATAGTGCTAAAGGAGATTCCGATCAACAAAATATGATCAGAGAAAAAATTGTTAAGGTGGTTGATAAACAAAAGGACTTTATATCAGATTTTGTGATGGCGAATCACAGATCTTTTGCCAGTTATTATGCCGTTTTCCAAAGATTTGATGATGGAAGTCTTTTACTGGATCCCTACCAAAAGAAAGATCTTAATTTATTTACCACGGTAGCTACAAGCTTTGATGTATTTTATCCTCAATCACCCAGATCCGAACATCTCAAAAAATTTGTTTTAAGTATTCAAAAGGAAAAAAAGGTTGAAGAGATGAAAAAGAAGATAACATCATCCTCTATAAGCAAATCCATTCCTGAAGTTGAAGAAGAAAACTTAGATGGTAAAAAAATTAAATTATCATCATTAAAAGGCAAATTGGTTTTGCTATCATTTTGGGCATCGTGGGATGAAAAATCAAGAAAGGAAAATAAAAATCTGGTGAAAATTTACAGAAAGTATAAAAGTAAAGGATTTGAAATTTACCAGGTATCTTTAGATAAAAGCAGAATTTTATGGGAAGGGGCTATAGAACAAGACAAGCTTCCATGGATCAATGTTAGTGACCTACAGTATACAAACTCATATCCCGCCCGCATATATAACATCCAACAACTCCCGGCAAACTACCTTATTAGTAAAAAGGGTGAAATTATTGGTAAAGATTTGTTTGGAAGAATTCTGGACGAAAAGTTAAACGACTTATTGAATTAGATAGCTTGATAATTACTATATCGTGTCAGCAAAAAACTCCGTTTTTTTCCCCGAAATAATCGGGGCAGGCTGTTACTCTTGCATTCAAAATGATCATTTACAGCAGTAAACTCACATTTTCCGAGCTTCGAAAGCCTAAAAAATGAAGCTTTCTTATCTGACACTTGAGTTTTCGTACAAAGACAATATGCATCAAAAAATAATACGAAAAAGGAAATCTAAAATGGGTTTCCTTTTTTTATTTACCCACAGAACTTCTATCTTTTTGTACCAAAATAAATTGTATTTGCTTTTTCAGTTAAAAAACTGATATCTTTGTCGCTTCGGAAAAGAATAGTGTTGAGCTTATACCAAATAAAATTGGTATAAATTATTAGTATGGAATTACAGGATAAGGGTAAAAAAATATATTTCGCTTCGGATGTACATTTGGGTGCACCTTCTATTAAAAACCACAGAGAACATGAAAAAATCTTTGTTGAATGGCTGGATTCCATAAAAGAATCTACCAGTGCTCTGTATTTAATGGGAGATATATTCGATTTCTGGTATGAATACCGACATGTTGTTCCTCGTGGATTTACTCGTTTTTTAGGTAAAATTGCTGAGTTTACTGATAGCGGCATACCTGTTCATTACTTTACCGGGAATCATGACATATGGGTTTTTGATTATCTCCCTAAAGAAATAGGGGTAGTGATTCATCGGGAGCCTGTTACGATTCATTTTAACAACAAAAAGTTTTACCTGGCCCATGGAGATGGTTTGGGCCCATATGATAAAGGGTATAACAGACTCAAAAAAATTTTTACCAATAAAACTTTACAGTGGTGTTTTTCACGATTACACCCTAACTTTGCTATTGGTCTGGCTAATAAATGGTCGAGACACAGCCGTTTGAAAAATGAAAATTCCGGGAGCAACGGATTTTTAGGCGAGGATAAGGAGTATTTAATGTTGCATGCTAAAGACGTTCTGAAACAAGAACATTTCGATTATTTTGTTTTTGGTCACAGACATATTGATTTGCATACAACAATAGGTACTAATAGTGAGTTTATATATTTAGGCGACTGGGTAAAATACATGTCATACGGAGTATGGGATGGTGAAAATTTTAAGTTAGAGTATTTTAAAAAATAGCTGTAGTTAAAATAGTGCGATTATTATGCACTATAATTAGCAAAAATCGAAAATAATGGAAATTTATGCTGTTGCCACGGGTACAGGTTCATACATACCTGAAGTGGTAGTTCGAAACATTGATTTTGCCAATCAAACGTTTTTAAATATTGATGGCAGTAAGATTGAAACTCCGGGTGAGGAGATTGTTCAGAAATTTGAACAAATAACTGATATTAAAGAGAGGCGTTGTGTTGGCGAGAAGTTAGTAACTTCAGATATTGCTGCCAAAGCAGGTGAAAAAGCTATTGAAGCTGCAAACTTTGATAGGGAGAAACTCGATTATATTATTGTTGCTCACAACTTAGGTGATATCAAATATGGAAGTAGATTCCCGGATATACTACCTACCTTGGCTTCCAGAGTAAAACAAAAATTAAACATCAAAAATCCGAATACAGTAGCCTACGATATTACTTTCGGTTGTCCCGGATGGACGCAGGCGATGATTCAGGCCAATTACTATATTAAATCGGGAGATGCAAAAAGTGCATTGGTAATTGGGGCTGATACTTTAAGCCGCATGATGGATCCTCACGACAGAGATTCTATGATTTTTGCCGATGGAGCAGGTGCTGCCCTAATTGAAGCTGTTGAAAGTGATGAACCGGTAGGTATTTTAAAGCATGTGACTCGCACAGATACTGAAGAACATTTAGATTTATTACAAATGGGAGATTCTTATAATCCGGAATTAAAACATGATCATTTGTATTTGAAAATGCTGGGTCGCAGACTTTACAATTATGCACTTACATATGTGCCGATACTGGCTAAAGATTGTTTGGACAAAAATAACATGTCGTTATCGGATGTTAATAAGGTACTTATTCACCAGGCTAATGCTAAAATGGATGAGGCTATTTTAAAGAGAATATACCGCTTATACGGTAAGAGAGATGTGGATTATGACATCATGCCCATGACCATTAAAACTCTAGGGAATAGTTCTGTTGCTACGGTTCCTACGTTATTTGACTTAATCGTAAATAACAAGCTTGAAGGACAAAGCTTAAACAGTGGTGATAATGTTATGATGACTTCAGTTGGAGCTGGAATGAGTATTAATGCATTTATGTATAAAATGCCCTAAGGTTTATTTACCTGATAAATAATATAACTAACTCCGTCTTTACAGGCGGAGTTTTTTTGTTGTTTCACTTGATATTTCTATCTGAAAATTGATGAAATTTCCCTAATGATTTACTTAATGACTTTATAAACCTGTGTGGAACTTTTACACACAGCCTTTAAAATTACATATCTTAGTGCAAAATTCAATCCTATGGAAATCGTTCAAATAATTATTGGTCTTTCGATTGGTATAATTATTACCTCAATTATCACTTATCTTATCTATAGTAAAAAAACCAGTCAACTTTCACAACATCAGGTCATACTTCAGGCTGATCAAAAAAGACTCTTACAAGAGTTAGAAACGAACAATAATAAGATACAAATGCTGGAAAATGAACTATTACAAGCCAGATTGCATGTTGCTGCTATTGATACAGAAAACACACACCTTATTAAGACCAATCAGGAAAAGGAAAAAGAAGTAACTAACCTGCACAGTAAACTCTCAAAAGAATTTGAAGATATTGCCAACCGGGTGCTTATTCATAGGTCCAAAGAAATGAACGAGCTAAGTCAGCAAAGAATGAACGACATACTGACCCCGCTCAAGGAAAAAATAGTTCAATTTGAGAAGAAAGTGGAAGATACTTATGAGAAGGAAGTCCGCGACAACCTCAGTTTAAAAGCCGAAGTAAAAAGACTCTTCGACTTGAATCATAAGATAAGCGAAGAAGCTGGTAATTTAACCAAGGCTTTAAAAGGCAACGTAAAAAAACTGGGTAACTGGGGCGAAATGATATTAGAAAGGGTACTGGAACAGTCGGGATTAACAAATGGACGTGAATACAGACGCGAGGTGGTAGACAAAAACAGCAACGGTGAAACCATTCGTCCGGATGTAATCATTGACCTTCCAGAAAACAAGCATTTGATCATAGACTCAAAATTAACACTTTCAGCCTATGAGGAGTTTGTAAATATTGATAACGAAGAGACAAAAGCAAAGGCATTAAGAAAACATCAGGATAACCTGCGTTTGCACATTAAAAACCTGCATGAGAAAAACTACTCTTCAGCACAAAACACCAACACGCCTGACTTTGTGCTTATGTTTATTCCTGTTGAAGCATCCTTTGCTGTTGCTGTTGAAAACGATAGTGAACTATTTGCTTTTGCATGGGAGAAAAAAATTGTACCGGTGAGTCCCTCCACATTATTGGCTACCTTAAAAACCATCAGCTCCATCTGGCGGCAGGAGAATCAAAACAAAAATGCTCAGGAGATAGCACGTCAAAGTGGAGCGCTGTACGATAAGCTGGTTAACTTTTTAGTTGATTTTGAGAAAATAGGAAACAATATCGACCAAATTCAATCCACATACTCTAATGCTATGTCCAAACTTCAGAATGGCAAAGGCAACCTGATTACCCGAGCTGAAAAAATAAAGAGTCTGGGCGCAAAAAACAACAAATCGATCCCTGATAAATTTATATCATAAAAAAAGGGTTATCAATTGACAACCCTTTTTTTATGATATAAATTTTATTTAGCGACAGTCATAATACTTTAAAATATGCTTTGTGAAATCAGACCACTGAGGAGTGGTACCAAACTCTGAAGTAATGGCATCACAATCTGACCAAAACATAGAAAATTCTTTTTTATAATCCGACTTTGTTAATTTAAAGGCTGCTGTTTCACCTTCTTTTTTTACATAGTAAGATTTTAAAAGTCCACCCACAACATCTATTCCTGCTACGCCAAGAGACATTGTTTCCTTTGATTTCGGATCATGATAAACCTTTATTTTTCCAGAAAATCCCGGATTCAACAATTGTACTAGAAGAGTTTCTGTTTTCTTTTTAATTTTCACATCTGATTGCTCAAAATAAACATAACCCTGATTAAGAAGATCTTGTTCCAACTTCTCGTTAGTCCATTTGCGTACCTCAGTTAGTGCACCATAGGCGTTACTAAGTTTATCTAATCCACTTGGTGGTAAATACATAAATTGTATATCCTCCGGTTTAAGTTTATGTTTTTTACCATTGCCATCCTGGATCTTTACTTGTTCAATTAAACCCTTTTCTCTATCTAAGTCTGCAATATTTCCTTTAATTTCAGTTCCATTTTTCAAAGTAACATAAGCTGTCTTTTTATGAGAAAATGTTTTAGATGGAGTTAATAACTCCTGAGCATTGATCGTTAATAAAGACGCACAAAACAAAATTGCACAAAATAATAATTTGTTCATAATTCAAACTAATATAACACCTACTCTTTCGATTTTCGGTTTCCTCGTTATTAAAAAACTTAACCAAAGATATTAATTGAAACAAAATAACTACAATTAATTTATAATAAATCAAAATATTTTTTTTACTAACCAAATAAGATTATGCTCAAAATATATAGATAATATTTGTTTCTTCCCTTTTGAATTTTAAGGTATCTATATTATTAATTGTTACTTTATTGATGAGCACAAAAAAAGGGAGACTAACAAAGCCTCCCTTTTAAGTAACTCCAAAGAGTTTTATACTTTAACTATTCTTACAATTGACCAGCAAGAAATTTATCTACATTTTCAGCAGCTTCTTTACCTTTTTGGATAGCTGTTACTACCAAACTGGCTCCGTTATGCGAATCACCTGCTGCAAATACTTTATCAATGCTTGTTTGATATGTATTATTGATTTTTAAGTTTCCTCTCTGATCAACATCAATACCTAGTTCTTTTACTAAACCTTCATGAACTGCATGAACAAATCCCATTGAAAGGAATACTAAATCAACATCTAAGATCTTTTCAGTACCTTCTTTCTCGTTCATTTTCCAGCCACCTTTTTCATCTTTAGTCCACTCTACCTCAACAATTTCAACTTGCTTTAGTTTTCCACCGGATCCAATAAACCTTTTGGTTGATACACTCCACATTCTTTCACACCCTTCTTCATGCGAAGTAGAAGTTTTCAACACATTAGGCCAGTAAGGCCAAGGATTACCTGCAGCTCTATCAACCGGAGGTTTTGGTAAAATCTCAATCTGAGTAACACTTTTGGCTTTCTGACGGTTAGATGTACCCACACAGTCAGAACCAGTATCACCTCCACCAATCACCAACACATTTTTATCCTTTGCATCTATACGCTCAACGCCGTTAAGCTTATTTCCCCGATTAACCCGGTTTTGCTGTGTTAGAAAATCCATAGCAAAATGAACTCCTTTCAAGTCTCTACCTTCAACAGGCAGATCACGCGGCTTCATTGCTCCGATGGCTAAAACTACAGCATCAAAATCCTTAAGAATCTTTTCTCCTTTTACATCAAAACCAACATATTGATTTGTTTTGATGATCATTCCTTCTTTCTCAAAAATATCAACTCTACGGTCAATAACCTTTTTGTTCAATTTAAAATCAGGAATACCGAAACGTAATAAACCACCCACTGCTTCGTCTTTTTCGAAAACAGTAACAGTATGTCCCTTCTGATTCAGAACATCAGCGGCAGACAAACCTGCAGGACCAGAACCAATAACCGCTATTTTATTACCAGTTCTTTTCTGTGGAATTCGTGGCTGAATATAACCCTCTGCAAAAGCTTTTTCAACTATAGAAGATTCATTTTCGCGAATAGTTACAGCTTCTTTATGAATCGCTAAAACACAAGATTTCTCACATGGATTCGGACAAATTCTACCTGTAAATTCCGGAAAACTATTGGTTGAATGTAATATATCACTCGCTAACTTCCACTCTCCCTTATAGATAGCATCCTGCCATTCAGGAATTTTACTACCTACAGGACAAGCCCAGTGACAAAAAGGGATCCCACAATCCATGCATCTGGATGCCTGGAGTACTCGATCCGCTTCGTTGAGCGTTTGTTCAACTTCACCATAATCATCAATACGCTCATTAATGGGACGGTTCCCACTATCTTTTCTGGAAACCTCGATAAAACCTCTTGGATTACCCATAATTTAATATTTTTTTTAAAGGTTTGCCCAATAAGTTGATACCCTGACAGAGTATCAACATGTTATTGGACTTCCTTCTTTATTCAAGACTTTGATAATTAATTACTCATTTACAAAAGGTGCATCTTCAGTTTCTTTAAGCTTAATTTCAAGCTCTTTGATTTTCTCTTCCTGAAGAACCTTTTTATATTCAAATGGAATTACTTTAATAAACTTAGGCAAATATTTATTCCAGTTTACTAAGATCTCTTGTGCCTTTTCACTGTTAGTATGTAACAGATGTTTATTTAATAAAAATTGTAATTCTTGTACATCAGAAGCATCCTCAACGGCTGATAGTTCAACTAATCCCTTATTACAGTAATAATCAAAATTACCAACTTCGTCAAGCACATAAGCAATACCACCACTCATACCAGCTGCGAAGTTTCTACCTGTTTTACCGATAACAACCACACGTCCACCAGTCATATATTCACAACAGTGATCACCTACTCCTTCCACGACAGCACTTGCTCCGGAATTTCTTACACAGAAACGCTCTCCTGCCACACCTCTTACATATACACTACCGGCAGTTGCTCCATAAAGAACAGTATTACCAATAATGATATTTTCTTCAGGTTTAAATGTTGAACCTGCTGGTGGCACTACTATAATTTTACCTCCGGATAATCCTTTACCCATATAATCATTGGCATCACCTTCAAGTTTAAAGGAAACTCCTTTTGAAAGGAAAGCTCCGAAACTTTGACCGGCTGAACCACTGAATTTACAGTTAATAGTATTCTTAGGAAGGCCTACTTCTCCATATCGCTTACTCACTTCTCCGGATACCATGGCTCCAACTGTACGATCAGTGTTACCAATTTCTTTAGCAATCCATACTTTAGATTGATTTAACAGGGCAGGTTGTGCCTCTTCAATCAACTGCCAATCCATTACCTCATCAATACCATGCTTTTGTTCGGACGTATTGTGTAAAGGATATATTTTTCCTTCTTCAGGGAAATGCAGTAATCTGCTTAAATCAATTCCTTTAGTTTTCCAGTTACCTACCGTTGCATCCTGCTCCATCAAATCAGTACGTCCTATAATCTCATCTAAAGACTTAACTCCTAACTGAGCAAGATATTCCCGTACTTCCTGTGCAATAAACTGCATGTAGTTTACAACATACTTATATTTTCCAATAAATCTTTTTCTAAGTTCTGCATCCTGAGTTGCAATACCAGCAGGACATGTATTCAAGTGACACTTACGCATCATAATACAACCTAAGGTAATTAATGCCGATGTTGCAAAACCGAATTCTTCAGCTCCAAGGATAGCCATCTTAACAACATCTAAACCAGTTTTTAACTGACCATCAGTTTGTAACTTCACTCTACCACGAAGGTTATTCATTACTAAAGTTTGCTGTGTTTCAGCCAAACCTACCTCAACAGGCATACCAGCATGCTTAATAGATGATGTAGGAGAAGCTCCTGTACCACCTTCTGTACCAGCAATTACAATTAAATCAGCATGTGCTTTAGCAACCCCTGCAGCAATTGTACCTACACCTGTTTCTGAAACAAGCTTCACACTTATATTAGCCTTCGGATTTGTACACTTTAAATCATAGATTAACTGTGCTAAATCTTCAATAGAATAAATATCGTGATGCGGAGGAGGAGATATCAACGTAATTCCAGGAGTTGAATTTCTTAACTTAGCGATAATTTTATCCACTTTAAATCCTGGAAGCTGACCACCTTCACCTGGCTTAGCACCCTGAGCAACCTTAATCTGAAGCTCATCTGCATTCACCAAATAGTTATTGGTAACTCCAAAACGACCTGATGCAATCTGCTTAATAGAACTTCTTGCATTAGATTTAAAACGCTCAGCATCTTCACCACCTTCACCAGTATTACTTCTACCACCAACTTCATTCATCGCAATAGCCAATGCCTGATGCGCTTCTTTTGAGATAGAACCGTAACTCATTGCTCCTGTTACAAACCTTTTGGTTATACTCTCAACAGGTTCAACTTCGTTTATATCAATTGGCTTACGATCTTTGAGTTTCAACAAGCCACGTAGAAACAATGGATTTTGATTATCCTCGTGAACTTTAGCACTGAACTCTTTATATTTTTCATAGTTACCTTCTGTAGTAGCCCATTGTAAAAGACCTACTGTTTCCGGGTTCCAACCATGTTTTTCTCCGTATTTTCTGTAAGCATATACTCCGGTACTATTAAGTACCTCATTTGGTTTAGGAGCTGCAAATGCCTTTTCATGGAACATTTGTGCTTCCCGGGCAAGCTCTTCGAAACCTACTCCACCAATTTTAGATGATGTTCCGGTAAAATGCTTATCAACTAAATCTTGTGATATACCAACAGCTTCAAAAATCTGAGCTCCATGATAACTTCTTAAAGTAGAAATACCCATCTTAGACAAGATTTTTAATAAACCTTTGTCAACTGCTTTGATATAATTTTCACGAGCCTCGCCGTATTCCATATTGATTTCACCTTTTTTCACAAGGTCATCAATAGCTGCAAAACTCAAATATGGATTAATTACACTAGCACCAAATCCTAATAATAAAGCATAATGCATTACTTCGCGAGCTTCACCGGTTTCAACAATTAAACCAGTCTGCATTCTTTTTTGCTTTTTAATTAAATGGTGGTGAACAGCAGCTACTGCCAATAACGAAGGCACTGCAGCCATATTCTTGTCAATATTTCTATCGGAAAGAATAATGAAATTCTTTTTATCATCAACTGCTTTCTCAGCAGCTTTACACATTTCTTCCACAGCTTTCTCCATTCCAGCTCCACCTTCTTTTACAGGGTAAAGCATTGGAATAATCACCTGTGTAAATTCTTCTCTTCGGAAGTCCTTAATCTTACCTAAATCGGTATTTGTAACAATTGGACTTTCAAATTTGATCAAACGACAATGTGCAGGATTATACTCCAGAATATTTTTGGAGGCAGATCCAATGTAGTTTGTCAAGGCCATTACCAATCCCTCTCTGATAGGATCAATAGGAGGATTCGTTACCTGAGCAAATAACTGTCGGAAATAAGAAAATAACCTTTGTGGCTTTTCAGACATAGCAGCAATAGGAGTATCATTACCCATTGAATTAATAGGTTCCATACCTGCTTTTGCCATTGGCCCGATAAGCATATTAACATCTTCTTTGGAATAACCAAAAGCTTTTAAAAACTTATCGTAATCCTTGATTGAAGACTTAACTCTACTTTTTACTTCAATATCTTTAAGTCGAATACGGTTCTCTTTCAACCAGTTTTCGTATGGATATCTTTTTGAAAGCTGAGCTTTAATTTCCTGATCCGGAATAATAATACCCAATTTAGTATCCACTAAAAGCAGTTTACCGGGCTTTAATCTTCCTTTTTCTTTTATATCTTCAGGAGCAAATGTTTGCACACCAACTTCTGATCCCATTATGATCATATCATTTTTAGTGATCACATAACGAGAAGGACGTAATCCATTCCTATCCAAAGTACCTCCAATGTAACGACCATCTGAGAACACAATTGAAGCTGGACCATCCCATGGCTCCATGATAGTTGAATGATACTCATAATAAGCTTTTAAACTTTTTGGGATTGGGTTTTTATCATTCCATGATTCCGGGATCAACATACTCAATGCCTGTGGCAATGTTCTTCCTGTTAAAAACAGGAATTCCAACACATTATCTAAAGATGCAGAATCACTTTTTCCGGGTTCAATAACCGGGAAAATCTTCTTTAAATCTTCTCCAAAAAGATCTGATTTCAGCAGAGATTCTCTTGCTTGCATCCACAAGCGGTTACCTTTAATCGTATTAATCTCACCATTGTGTGCCATAATACGGAAAGGCTGAGCCAAATCCCACGATGGAAATGTATTGGTACTAAACCTAGAGTGAACTAACGAAATAGCACTCTTCAATTTAGGGTTTTGTAAATCAAGAAAGTAAGTACCAACCTGATCAGGGGTTAACATCCCCTTATAGATAAATATTTTGGTTGAAAGACTTGGAATATAAAATCCATCCTTTTCTTTTAAATCCGATTCACGAATTACTCTTTCAGTAATTTTCCGGGCTATAAAAAGCTTTCTTTCTATTTTGTCCTGTTCAAATTTACCTTTAACAAAAACTTGTCTAATTCTTGGCTCTGTTCTTTTTGCGATTTCTCCAATCACATTGCTATCAACAGGAACATCTCTATAACCAATTAATTCAAGTCCTTCTTCTAAAAGGTTTTTATTTAATTCATCCTGACATAATAATGCTTCCTTATTTTCTTCAGGTAAGAACAATAGTCCCGTTCCATACTTGCCAGGTTCTGGCAAATCGAAACCGAGTGAATTACAAAATTCATGTGGTACTTGAATTAATATTCCGGCTCCATCTCCAGATTTATTATCAGAACTCTCTGCTCCCCTATGGGTCATGTTAACCAACACCTCAAGTCCGCGATTTACAATATCATGAGACGTAAGTCCTTTGATATTAGCCACGAAACCAATCCCACAGTTATCATGCTCATTGGCAGGGTCATACAGCCCAACTGCCTTTGGAAATTTCTTTTGCATCATATCTATATATTAATAAAGAAGGAATAATACTGAACACAGATCTACCAAGCGTAAGTGGTCAATCTTCCAAACCCACCTATTTTCATCGTTATAAATTATTAATATTTTTATCCGATTTAGATGGTAATTATAATTATTTCAACACATTTACTTTGAAAACGGAAGCAAAAATAGAGTTTTTAATTATATTTTCCAAGATGCACCCATTAATATACGTTAAAAGATGACATATATGAGTCTTTTTTTATGATTTTTATCATGTATTATGTCTTTTTTAACCTACAATACTATCTCCTTAGTCAAATTCAACAATAACAACTTTGCTTAAAAAACACCACTACAGCACAAGAAGATCAATCCGTTAACAAACGGAAAACATACATCTTTTATATAGTGAATATCATTTCACCAACTACATTAAAACATTTTCCAGTTTTCAGATCTTAAACTACAAAATAACCATGCACATATTTATATGTAACCTAATGATTTTATAAAAAAAATAAATGCCCCACATACTTATTCCAAATGTGAATTTCATGAAATAATATTGTTTGAACAATTTATACCGAATAAAATTCAAAATGCTACTTCCAGTTCACTTCGCTCCTAAAGTAACTTAAATATAGCCCGGCACTATACCGACGCATTTATAGCTTTAATTGGCATAAGAATACAATTAATCATTTAACCTACCCAAATGACTTTCTACAACATTCATGTCATGTCTTAATATATTTTCATCATCTTTAAAAAGGAGAAAATAATAAGATCCTTAATCTTTTATGAATTCATTAAACAAATTGAAACCAGAAGTTAACAAACCCAAAACAACTACCTGAATTCAATATTTTTTACAATCCAGATCACAAACCCCATCATTTTCACCCCATAAACCAATATTTTATACTTTTACATATTCCATACCCCTATATCAAGGGGGTTAAAATGTTTTTTAAGTATTTTTTTGAATTTTACACCCGAAATAATTTGGGTGATTTAAAAAAAATACTCATTTTTGCAATGTGGTTATTAATAAACAACACCCCAAAGAAGTTTTTTAAATATTTTTAATCATCACCCCTATTAAAATAACCCTGTTGTTTTAATAACTATTAAAAAAAAGATTGTGTAACCTATTTTTTAAAACCTATTACAATGAAAAGAGTAATTTTATTTTTTGCGATCGTGTTAGCTGCAAGTGCAGCAAAAGCTCAATTTTCTGTTGGAGCTGATGTAGTATCAAACTACGTATTTAGAGGTGCTTTACAAGATGGTGGTAGAGGAGCTGTTCAGCCAACTATTGAATATGCTGCCGGAGACTTTGCTATTGGAGCATGGGGATCTTACGGAACTGCATTAGGAGCACTTACCGAAGCTGACTTGTATTTGTCTTACTCACTATCAGATGCACTTAGTATCGGTCTTACAGATTATTACTATCCTATGGATCTTGAAAATGATACATACAATTCATTTTTTGAAACAGATGAGGCATTATCAACACACTCATTCGAACTAAACTTAGGGTATGCACCTGGTGCTTTCAGTATTGCTGCAAACTACATCATGAACAATTCAACAAACACTCAAGATGGAACATATTATCTTGAAGCTGGCTATGCTTTTTCTGACAATGTTTCATTAGCAATCGGTGGTGGTAACGGATGGGTAACTACAAGTGGAAGTGATGACTTCCAAGTTTCAAACATTGCATTATCAGTTTCCAAAGAAATTGAATTAACTGAGAAATTTTCTCTACCAGTATTTGGTCAAGCAATTGTAAACCCAAATGCTGAAACTTTCCAACTAGTATTCGGATTTTCTTTATAAAAAGCTAAAAAAAAGAAGGTGAGAGCGTTGTTGTAATCATTTCTCAACACTGAAAACCAAGCGATTGTTCTCTCCAATATGCGTTAACTTAATGGAATAAGGCAGTATATTCTGCCCATTCCCACTAGGATTATACACCGTAATCTCACCTTCTTTTTTAAAATATTATGTAGTTCATTACTATTAAAAAATTGAATTATGAAAAGAATTGAAGCAATCATCAGATTAAAACAATATGAGAATGTTAAAAAAGCTCTTGAGGAGCAAGATATCACATTCTTCTCATACTGGGATGTAAGAGGTGTTGGTACCGCAAGAGAAGGTCACCTTTACAGAGGAACAGTTTATGATACGAGTATTATTGAGCGTCGATTAATTTCAATTATTGTTCGTGACGAAAACCTTGAAAAAACGATTCAGGCTCTATTATCCTCTGCAAGAACAGGCGAAATTGGTGACGGTAGAATTTTTGTGACAGATATTGAAGAAACTTACAGAATCCGCACAGGCGAATCAGGACCTGAAACTCTGTATGTTAAGTAACCAACCCCCATGAATCTGATTTAAAAACATTAAAAAGACAATATTATGGATGCAAACAGCGCTTTAGACATATTATGGATTCTTGTTGCAGGAGTTCTGGTATTTTTTATGCAGGCAGGATTCGCCTTGGTTGAGGCTGGTTTTACAAGAGCAAAAAACGTTGGTAACATAATCATGAAAAACTTTATGGACTTTGCATTTGGTTCATTACTTTTCTGGATTATAGGATATAGTTTAATGTATGGTGGTAAAGGAGCTTTTTATGGTGCCTTTAGCTTTTTATACAATGTTGATGGCGACTACCACAACTTATTTTTCCAAACAGTATTTGCAGCTACAGCTGCTACAATTGTTTCAGGAGCAATGGCTGAACGTACAAAATTCAGCACATATTTAGTATATTCTGTAGTAATTACAGGAATTATTTATCCTATATCCGGTCACTGGGTATGGGGAGGTGGCTGGTTATCAACCATGGAAACACCATTTCATGACTTTGCAGGTTCCACTGTAGTTCACTCAGTAGGTGGATGGATGGCCTTAGCTGGTGCATGGGTAATCGGACCTCGTATTGGAAAATACAATGGTACCACAAATGCTATCCCTGGTCATAACATGGTATTAGGCGCCTTAGGTGTATTTATTCTTTGGCTGGGATGGTTCGGATTTAACCCCGGATCACAGTTGGCTATCAGCGGAGACAACGCTAATGCAGTTGCAAAAATATTTATCACAACTAACTTAGCTGCTGCTGCAGGTGCAGTAGTTACTATGTTCCTTACTTGGTTCCGTTATGGAAAACCAGACTTATCAATGACATTAAACGGCGCTCTTGCTGGTCTTGTTGCAATTACAGCTGGTTGTGATGCTGTTTCACCAACAGGTGCAGCAATAATCGGAGTAATAGCAGGTTTTGTCATTGTATTTTCAGTTGAATTATTTGACAAAGTATTTAAAATTGATGATCCTGTAGGTGCTATTTCTGTTCACGGTGTATGTGGTGCAGTAGGTACATTATTAGTTGGATTATTTGCAACTGACGGTGGTTTATTCTATGGAGGCGGTGCTTCTTTATTATTTAGTCAGATTATTGGTGTTGTAGTAATCGGACTTTGGGCATTTGGATTAGGTTTAATTTTATTCCTGGTACTTAAAGCTACAATTGGACTTAGAGTTTCAGAACAAGAAGAAAGAGAAGGTTTGGATATCCACGAACACGGACAAAGCTCATACAATTAATATAGCTCACAACCATAGCTTTTAAATATTTGAAGTTAAGCGGCCGGGATACCCCCGGCCGCTTTTTTATATCCAAATGTTATTCTCTCCCCAAACGATCATCACCTTGTTAATCAGAGAAAATCCTAAATACCATAAAATTCACCTAACATGATCCTTAATTCCAAATAATTAATGCCATACTAATAACCGGAATTCTACATAAAATATGGGATTCTGACTGCTTTAACCAGTGAAATTCATATTAATTGATACCATGACAAAGTACCAATATAAAATCTGGAACTATTTTATATTTTAGTAGTCAAAATTAATCCTTTAACAAATTTGGTTATGCAAGTGCAATTTCTACAAATCCTTTCTGCATTTATTGTTCTTTTTGCAGTTATAGATATCCTGGGATCTATCCCTATTATAATAAATATCAAGAAAAAAGGAAATACAATAAATCCGTTGCAAGCTTCCTTAATCTCACTAGGCATTCTTTTACTTTTCTTTTTTTTAGGAGAACCATTGTTGGGATTATTCGGAGTAGACATTTCATCGTTTGCGATAGCCGGATCCTTTGTGCTTGTTGTAATGGCATTTGAAATGATTTTCGGTATTAACATATTCAAACACGATTCTCCAACTGGTGCAAGCATCGTACCTATTGCTTTCCCTCTTATTGCAGGTGCAGGATCCTTTACAACCATACTTTCTTTACGTGCAGAATTTTACTCCATTAACATCATTATTGCTTTAGTACTTAATATCATTGTTGTATATTTTGTATTAAAATCTACCGACAAAGTAGAAAAAACCATTGGAGAAGGGGGAGTTTACATTTTGCAGAAATTTTTTGGAATTATCCTTTTGGCTATGGCGATAAGGTTATTTCTTTCTAATTTTACCACTCTTTTAACACAATTTATACCAGCTTTAAAAGGCTAACATGGCAAAAAAGAATAAGTTTTACGTTATATGGAATGGATTTAATCCTGGCATTTACACCAGTTGGGAGGCATGCAAAAAAAACATACAAGGTGTCAGTAATGTAAGATACAAAGGTTTTCCTACGATTGAAGCTGCCGAAAAAGCATTTGAAGAAGACCCTGAATTACATTGGGGCAAAAAGAAAAAGAGTATTGACAACTCAATTGACAACTACATTAACAATCCGGATATTATAGAAAATAGTTTATCCGTTGATGCCGCCTGCAGTGGAAATCCCGGAATTATGGAATATCAGGGAGTCTTTACTGCTTCAGGAACACAGGTATTTATTAAAAAGTTTCCATTGGGGACTAATAACATTGGTGAATTTTTAGCTATTGTTCATGGACTAGCCTACCAGAAACAACACAAAATGAATATTCCGATATATTCAGATTCAAAAATTGCCATTGACTGGATTCAAGCTAAAAAATGCAGATCTAAATTAGACAGGAACACTCAAACTCAAGAATTATTTGAAGTGATTAAAAGGGCTGAAATTTGGCTTTCTAACAACACCTATAACCAGCCTATCCTAAAATGGAACACCAAAGAATGGGGTGAGATACCTGCTGATTTTGGCAGAAAGTAACAAGGTTAATTTAAGGTGACCAGAGGAATTGAAAATTCTACTCTGGTTCCATCTTCACCATATTTAGATTTATCCTCCACAATAAGCCCCACTTTTCTTTGGGTATTATAACTATGATTTATCAATCTCAACCGTTCTCTTGTTATTTTTAACGCTAACGATTTATGTTTTTTATCCATATCTGAGCTATTATTCTTATTATTTATTCCTACTCCGTTATCATCTATTCGATAAGAAAGTTTTTTTGCTTTTTTTTCAAACCGAACAACAATACTTCCATTCTCTCTTTTATACAATTCCCCATGTTCAAATGAGTTTTCAATGAACGGCTGAGCCAACATAGGAGGAATCATCACATTTGACAGATCCAGATTATCATCCACAATTATCTGACAATTAATTTTATCTCCAAACCTCCTATTTTGTAAATTGAGATAATACTCTAAAATTTCATATTCCTGCTTAAGTGTAATATACTCATCTTGACTACATTGCAAAACCAATCGCATTAATCCTGCAAAATCAGCCAGAAAATCTACTGCATCAAAAGTTTTACTTTCCAATATATAAGATTGAATAGCTGAAAGTGAATTAAATATAAAATGAGGATTCATCTGTGTTCGTAGCACTTTTTGCTCAAGCTTCAATAACCGTTGCTTTTCGTTTAATCTTTTGGTTCTGTAATAATAAACGCCATAGATTAACATCAATACGACTACAAAAACAACCACTACGAACAGAATCAGATAGAGTCGGTTACGTGCGATTAATTCAGCAACATGATTTTTACTTTTCTGATATAGATATTTCTCTTCGAGTTCAAGAACCTTACTAAGTTGTGCTTCATTATAAATACTATCCTTAAGCAAATAATAATCCTCAAGGACAGGAAGTGCATTTTTATATTCCCCAATACTTTTATAGGCTTTATAAAGACTATATAAATTATCCTTCTGAACACTTAACAAACCAACCTCCTTATTTATCTCCTCACTCTTTTTGTACATTAAAATAGCCTTTTTCTTTTGATCTGTTGCAGCCAAAACATCACCTAAACCCGAGTAAACATGAACCAAACCAGCTTTATCACCAATTCCAGAAAAGATTTTTTCAGATTCAGAAAAATACAAATTGGCATTGATATAATCATTTTTACGAAATAATAAACACCCTATATTATTTAATACAGATGCAATTTTACTACTATCGGAAAGCGCACGATATTCTTTTAGCGCAGAAAAATAATAATCTTCAGCATTTTTATATTCCTCATTCCGAGCATAAGCCACTCCCAGATTAAATGCTAAATCTGCAACCGATTCTTTATCATCCAGATTTTCATATATACTCTTAGCCTGGTTTAAATAATCAATATGCAGATCTACTTTGTTACACTCGCCAAAAATCAAACCCATATTCTGAAGAGATTTAGCCATACCTAAACTATCCATCAAAAGTTTATCTATTTCCAGACTTTTCCCATAATAATCTAATGCGCCATCATAATTCGCTGCATAATAATATAGCAACCCAATATTGCTATATATACCCGAAACTTTTGTACTATCTTTTTCTGACAAAAGAAACGGTATGGCTTCTTTATAATTCTTTAAGGCCTCTTTATACAACTCTTTATAAAAACAGGCCTCTCCAATAATATAATATCCTAAGCCCTGATATCTTTCATTACTACCAGCTGCCATAAGCTTATCTGCCAATTCAATACTCCTGTCAGGATCTTCAGCCACAATATCAAAACCGATCCTTTGCAAGGCTTCGTTGTATTCGTCCCCTCTTAATTTGTTCAATTCAACATCAATACTATCATTACTTTGACCCTGCACAACAAAAAGACTCTGCACCCAAAACACTAACCCAAATAATTTCAGACTATTACACATCAGCTTATTTTCTATTTGTTGCGAAATTAAGCTAATAATTAGTAAAAAAAAAGCCACTCCTTACAGAGTGGCTCATATGTGATACTATTAAAATCTATTCAGCTTTTTTCTTACTGCATTCCGCTTTCTTTTCTTTGTTACATGTTTTTTTGCAACATTCCTTATTCTCTTTATCACACTTCTTCTCAGCTTTTTTCTCTGTTTTTTGTGGCTCTTGCTGACTATCAAGTGCCATTACTGGTGAAGCAAGTGCAACCATAAATAAAAATAAAAACGATACTGCTATTGACTTTTTCATAATATTAAAATATTTATTGAATTAATAATAATGTTTGTTCTTACAAATATTAAATGAATCACCTACAATATATGTTATTTACTTGTTAATCCTTGTTAACGCTATGTTAATGAAATATGATCCAACGGTATAAATTTATATTTTTACATCCTAAATCCACCTAAATCAATTCAATAAACACCTATAATTTTTCCATGAATAATAAAAATAACAAACAAACCTTGCTAGCCATATCTACTTTCATAGTACTTTTTAGTCTGGTGCTTATACAAGTGTTATTTATGGTAAAATCAGCAAAGCTTGAAGAAAATCATTTTAACCACAGGGTTGTTCTGGCACTTAGGGAAGCCAGAAATGCCATAGCACGAGAAGCTAATAAGTGCAACAACATGCACAATTATGTCTGTGGGAAATATTGCTCAAATGAAGTTCAGTACATTAACTTTCAAAAGGTAGATAGTATTATTCAATCCAACCTTTATATTCATAAGATTAATCTTGGTTACAGATTTGAATTTGTAAATGAAAACGATAATAAAGAAGATAAAATCTGCATATCCTGTTATGAACAATCGCTAAACGGACTTCTGGAACAAAACGGGATAAAACTCATTATAGAATTTCCGAATCAAAGTAAGTTCATTCTTGCCCAAATAGGTTGGCTTTTCTATATTTCAATCATCTCCATCCTATTTGTAATGATTTCCTTTTTAATCACAAATAAACTCTTTAAAAAGGAAAGATCCATACTGCTAAACACCAAAGATTTTATCGATAATATGGTTCATGAGTTTCAAACTCCTATTGCAAATATAAAATTCGCATCAAATCTAATATTAAAAAGAATTAATCCATTAACAGACAGCAAGCTGACTCAATACACTCAACTCATACAAAATGAGAATAATAAAATAAGTAGTCACGTGCATGATATATTAACTATTTCTTCTCTTGAAACCTACAATAAAACTTTTGAAGAGTTGGATATACATCAGATTATTGAGAAGTGTGCCGAGATATTTAATCCGATAATAACCCAGAAACAGGGTCGTATAAAAATCAATTTGAATGCAAGCTATTCTATTGTCTTTGGTAATAACACCTATTTACGCCACGTTATTTCAAACCTGATTGACAATGCTATAAAATATAACAATAATATTCCGGAGATAGATATTTCCAGCAAGAATTCAAAAAACAAAATCATTATTACAATTTCCGACAATGGAACCGGAATTCCTAAAAATGAATTTCATAATATTTTTGAAAAATATTATCGCATTTCAACCGGAAACATTCATAACATAAAGGGCTTCGGACTAGGGTTGAACTACGTAAGAAGAGTAATTGAAAATCACAATGGAAACATTGAAGTTAAAAGTGAATTGAACAAAGGTAGTATATTTACAATTACACTTAATACTAAACATTAATTCATGAATCCGTTAAAAAAAATCTTACTTGTAGAAGATGATACCAGCATGGGATTTTTGCTGGTAGACTTTTTAGAATCAAATCAATTTGATGTCAAATTATATAAAGATGGCATTCAGGGATTCAATGCATTTAAAAATTATCATTTTGACTTTTGCATTTTAGATATCATGCTTCCGGGAATGGATGGATTTTCTATTGCAGAATTAATCAGAAAAGAAAAGAAACACATTCCAATTATATTTTTAACAGCAAAAACTCTTAAAGATGATAAAATTAAAGGCTTTAACATTGGTGCTGATGATTACATTTTAAAACCTTTTGATGAAGATGAATTACTATGCAGAATAAAAGCCATTCTCGCCAGATATGAAATGAACAAAAACATTCATACACCAGAAAATGTTATAAGGATCGGCAAGTTTTCCTTTGATCCTCAAAATTTGAAACTTTCCATTGGAACTGAGTCAAAAAGGTTAACTCAAAAAGAGAATGAAGTTCTCAAAATGTTGGCCATTTCAAAAAACACAGTTGTAAAACGTGACAATATATTACTGGAACTCTGGGGTGAAAACGATTATTTTAACAGCAGGAGTTTAGATGTTTTCATTGCTAAATTAAGGAAATACTTAAAAGAAGATTCATCAATAAGTATTGAGAACATTCCTTCAGTTGGATATGTTTTAAATGATAAGTAAGTGATTAAATAAAAACCCGATTTACATGCCTACAGTAATTTTCATCCCTTTTTCCAGACAGTTTATCACTATTTTTTATTCATTAGTTATAAAATCATTCCATTTTTTGGAATAATTGTAACTAATTAATTTTCTGAACCGTACACATAAAATAGTGATTTGCGCATTTAATATAATTTCATTTTATACAAGTACGGTAATCAGATTCTAAATCGCATTTCTACTACATTCAATAAAAACCAATTATATTAAGCTTTATATCAGCTATTTGGGAACGACAGTGATGAGGAAAACATTATACAGAATTATATTATTTATTTCTGCTTTTACTTTTATCATATCTATTGGAATATCGCAAACCAAAGATAATGGAAGTCATATTCGCAGCTCTAAACTCTTCAAAAGAGCCATGCAACTTGCCGATCAAGGCAATTACGAAGATGCAATCGATATTTTTAAAATTATAACAAACCAAAATCCCAAAGACTTAGATGCCCTTTTCAACATGGGACTCTGCTATTTAAATACTACAAATGGTGCTGACTCTGCTTTAATTCAATTCAATAAGGGACTTGAGATTTTAACTGATAAAGAAAGAGAAGGACACATCGGCACTGAGTTTGGCATTTCGATTGCTAAAGCCTATCAGGTTCTGTTAAAACCCATGAAAGCCATTGCTGTATATGAAGAACTTATTGATCATTTAGCTGCAGATGACACACTATTAATCAAGGAAATTGAACATGAAATACAATCTTGTAATAATGCTCATTTTTTCATGCAGCACCCTATTGAATTAACTGTTAAAAACATGGGCAGTAGTGTTAATTCCATGTATGATGATCACAGTCCTTTAATTGCAGTGAGTGAAAGTAAGTTATTCTTTACTTCACGCAGACGCTGGATAAACATGTCAATCCTACCCGATGGGCAATATGCTGAAAAAATATATACTGTATCTTTATCAGATAATGATTGGGAAAGTGCACGATTACTCAAAGTCTTTTTTAAACAAAATGAACACGAAGCTGCAGCATCACTATCTCCTGATGGTAATGATATGATTCTGTTCAGAAATGATGAACACGGAAAAAGTCTGTACATATCCCATTTTAACGGCAAATCCTGGACAATCCCGGAAAAACTCCCCGCCCCGATCAATAGCTATAGTCAGGAAACACATGGATCTATTTCGGCAGATAAAAGCACACTATTCTTCACAAGCGACCGTCCAGGAGGTTTGGGAGGGCTGGATATATATATGGTAAAAAAAGATAAACTCGGAAACTGGGGTACTCCTAAAAACCTGGGTCCTGAGATTAACACCCAATATGACGAAGAAACTCCGATGATACATTACGATGGCAAAACATTGTACTTTTCTTCGGAGGGGCACAACAGCATGGGGCGACTTGATGTTTTCTATAGCCAGATGAATAACGATTCAACATGGAGCAGGCCCGTAAATCTGGGATATCCTATCAACACCCCCGATGATGACTTTTTCTTTGTACCTACGATTGATAAGAGCCATGCATATTATGCTTCGTCTAAGTTCAAAGATAACTATGGAGGATCTGATATTTATGAGGTTAAATTTAACTCTGACACAGATACAGAACTCGCTGTAATTGAAGGAACCGTTGATCATCTATTTGGCTCAAAAATGGAAGAAATGCGTATTCTCGTAACTCGAAAAAAAGACAATAAACTGGTTGGTGATTATCGCCCGGGTACGGAAGATGGAAAGTATTTGATGTTTTTGGAAGTTGGGTATGAATATGAGGTAAAAGAGACCAACCCTGAAGATGAAGGAAACCTATCCTATGTGAATGTCACTACAGAGATGAATTATCAGCAACTTAAGAAACCTGTTGCCTTTAAAACTGTAGCTATGGATGCACCATTAAAGCAAATTGAGCATATAGAAAATAGTATTGAAAAAACAGAAGATGTATCTATCATAAATGAAGACCCAAAAAAAATAAACGTAGCAGATCATTCAACAACTACCATACAAGCAACTGCAATAGCAACGGATTTAATCACACAAAAAAACAAAACATATCCACAAAAAACCGGATCAACAAATTTACCTGAAGGATATACTATTCAATTGTTAGCATTAAAGAAAAAACCCCTGAAAGATTTTGAATACTTTACTGAAAAAGGGGTGAAAAATGTGATTGAAGTGCATTGCACTGATGGATATACCAGGTATACCACTGGAAAGTTTGATGGCTATAAATCCTCACTTAAAGTTAAAAGAGCATTGATCAAAGAAGGAAAGTTTAAAGATATATGGATACGATCTATTAGTGATATTGAAAACCTTAAAATTAAACAGTAGTATTTCACTCACATTTCCCATATACATGAAAGCTGTATATAGCTTGCATTATAAGCAATTTATGAGCCGTTAATTTTGCAAACTAAGCTAACGGCTTTTGTTCAAAAATCTAATAACCTGAGTTCGATATAAAATTAATGGCTCAAATCGCTTATAAATATTGAGTTTCAAGGAATGTTTGCGAAAGCATAGCGGGCTATGGTAAGCAAATATGACGCAGAAAATCGGTATTTATAAGCGAAATTCACAGCTTTTCAGTAAATAATCGATTTACGGCTCTAAATTTTATCACCATAGCTCGCTATGTCTCAAAAATTTATATTGTAAATCAATCATTTACTGAATTTTGAGCTCGCTAATTTTAATCGAACTCAGGTTAATAACCCACAAAGTGGTTTTACAATTCGTTGAATTCGCATAATTAATTCGTGGCTGAAAGAAAACCTAAATTACTGATTGTAAGCTATGTTTTTTACAATGCTTTTCAAAGGACTGAAGTTTATAATTTCAAGTGACATAAGAAACTTCTGCTTTATTATTAAAAAATGAACCCGAATTCGAAGCCTTTCTCATCTTCGGATTCGGGTTAATACATATTTTTAATTCTTAGTGATTACATCACTTTCACCAGGAGGTTGGCGCTAAAAATCTTAGAGATACTAAGTTTATCGCAATAATCATTGAAATAAATTGCGGCATAGCCTTAGTTATTACGATATCTTGTAACCTGGTATAAGTTTTACAGACTGAAATTATAACGCCGATAGCATTGGAATTATTCTTTTTCCAGGTGAACAACTTTTGATTTCCCGGGTAATATCAGATTAAGTACGACTCCAACTACCGACGCTAAACCAATCCCAGATAAAGAAAAAGATCCAAAATTAATAGAAGCTCCGCCGATTCCAATTGTCAGAATCACTGAAACAATTACCATATTCCTTGTTTTATGAAAATCAGCTTTAGATTCAATCAGGGTTTTTACTCCAACGCTTGCAATCATCCCGAACAACAACAACATAATGCCACCTAAAACAGCATCAGGTATCGATTTCAAAAATCCACTTACTTTTCCTATTACTGAGAAAACAATTGCTGTAATAGCTGAAATTCTTAAAACACGAGGATTTGTCACCTTTGTCAGCTCAATAGCTCCGGTAACTTCGGAATAGGTAGTATTAGGAACACTCCCTATTAAACCAGCCAATCCGGTTGCGATACCATCACCTAACATAGTCCTGTTCAGACCCGGATCTTTAATGAAATCTTTTTCTGCAACAGCGCTAATTGCATATATATCACCAACATGCTCTATTAACGGAGCTATAGCAACCGGAATCATAAATAAAACAGCTTCCCAGCTAAATGCAGGCAAAGTAAATTCAGGGATCTGAATCCAATCAGATTTAATAACAGGTGAAAAATCGACCACTCCAAGTATTAACGACAGAACATACCCAACAACAATTCCAATAAAAATTGGTATTAATTTAATGATGCCCTTAAAGTAAACCACAGCAACAATAGCAGCCAATAAAGATGTTGCAGAAATAATCCAGTTATTCTTAGCCATATCCACGCCTACAGTGGCTAATGATAAACCAATAACCATGATTACAGGCCCCACAACAACAGAAGGGAATATGGTTTTAATGAAATTAACTCCCTTGAGTTTAATTAGAAAAGAAACTGCAGAATAAACCAGCCCAACAGCAATAATTCCGGATAACATACCAGGATAACCAAATTTTTCTGTAGCAGCTGTTATAGGTGCAATAAAAGCAAAACTACTCCCTAAAAAAACAGGAACTTTACCTTTGGTAATAAAATGAAAAATTAAAGTACCTACACCTGCAGAAAATAAGGCAATTGAAGGATTAATACCTACTAAAAGCGGAACCAAAACAGTGGCTCCAAAAGCAACAAAAAGAAACTGTACTCCTAACAGTATTTGTTTTGAATTTGATAATTGATTGTTTGAGTTCATAATAATTAATTGGGTTTGCGAACAAAAATAACAATAACTTACTATGATTCACTATTTAAAAAAAACAATGACAAATCGCATTCAATAAAACAGTAACGCTGTCAACAGCTAAGGCATCTGGTAAATAAAATGTGTGAAAGTATTTTGAAAAAAGTGGAAATTAAAAAAGCCGGAAAGACACCCCTGACTTTCCGGCTTCCTCAAAGATTTTAGCGTAATCAAAACCTATTTAGAGTACTTGCAATTTAAACAAAATAATACAATTAGTCAATACTTTAAAGCACAAACTAACAACAAAATACATATCAATTTTGTCGGCAGAAAATATTGTTTATGAAGCTATTGCTTATATTTTTTTATATTTTTGATGAAATAATCAAACATTCAGTAAATGCAAAAAACACTTACAAATCCAAATGCCACTTTTGGTTCCATGCCTGTCTTTATGACAGCAATCTCAACCATATTAGGCGCCATATTATTTTTACGATTTGGATGGGCTGTTGGAAACGTTGGTTTTTTAGGTGTTTTAACCATTATTTTAGTGGGTCATTTAGTAACCATACCAACTGCTTTAGCCGTGGCCGAAATTGCCACCAACCAAAAAGTACAAGGTGGTGGAGCCTATTATATTATTTCCCGATCTTTTGGTTTAAATATTGGTGGTGCTATTGGAATTGCGTTATACCTTTCTCAAGCGATAAGTGTTGCCTTTTACATTATCGCTTTTGGAGAAGCTTTTGATGCCGTACTACCATATATCCCCTTCGATATTGAACCGGCAACTTTTAAAAGAGTGATTACTTTAATTATGATGACAATCCTGAGTATTGTTGTTTTAATCAGAGGAGCCAATATAGGCATGAAAGCACTATACGTGGTTGTTGGTATTTTATTTCTGTCTATCATTTTTTTCTTTATGGGTACAGAAACCACTAACCCTGAATCTTTTGAAATAAATGCGACAGCCAAAAATCCGGAAACATTTTTTTATGTATTTACAATCATATTCCCGGCATTTACCGGAATTGCAGCTGGCCTGGGTTTGTCTGGAGACTTAAAAGACCCTAAGAAATCAATTCCAAGAGGGACTCTTTGGGCCACACTTATTGGAATGCTCGTTTACATTGCAATAGCTTACAAACTAACCATCTCTGCCTCTCCGGAAGATTTAGCTAGTGATCAACTCATAATGCAACGCGTTGCTATCTGGGGACCAATTATTCCCATAGGACTTGCGGCAGCCACGTTATCCTCTGCCATAGGTTCAATTCTTGTTGCTCCCAGAACACTGCAGGCAATCGGTTTTGACAACATATTTCCATATCCTCATTTAAACAGTTGGTTTGCACGTGGAAGGGCAAAAGACAATGATCCTGTTAATGGAACAATAGTAACCATAATTATTGCCTGTTTTTTCGTAATAATCGGAGATGTAAACTTTGTTGCACAAATCATCTCCATGTTTTTCATGGTCACTTATGGTGCCATCTGTTTAATAAGTTTTCTGGAACATTTCGCGGCCGACCCATCTTACCGCCCAACCTTTAAACACAACAAATGGTATTATTCACTTACTGGAGCCATACTTTCTTTTTGGTTAATGTTCAAAATGAACCTGACTTACGCAATAATATCAATCATTATTATGGTTGTAATATATTTGATTATAAGCAAATACAGGCCAGAAAAAAGAGGTCTTGAAAAACTATTTAAGGGAGTAATTTTCCAATTAAGTCGTCAAATACAAATTTTTGTTCAACAAGCGAACAAAGAAGAGCAGGTATATAACTGGCGTCCGTTTGCAGTTTGTGTCAGCCCGGATTCATTTGAAAGACAATCGGCTTTTGATTTATTAGGCTGGATTTCGCATAAATATGGTTTTGGAACCTATATTCATTACGTGGAAGGACTTTTAAATTACAAAACCCAGCATCAATCGAAGAAAACACTGGACAGGTTAATTGCAAGAGCTAAAGGAAGTAACACGAGAGTTTATATAGACACCATAATTAGTCCGTCCTATACATCTGCAATAGCCCAGGTAATTCAACTTTCGGGAATCTCAGGAAAAGGAAGTAATTTAATTTTGTTTGAATTCCCCAGCGACAAACCACAGGCACTTAGAAATGCATTAGAAAACTATTCTCTGTTTGATTCCTGTATGATGGATGTTCTGTTTTTAAATACGTCTATAAAAGGATTTGGGTACAAAAAGGAAATACATGTTTGGATAGGCAGACACGACTTTCATAATGCCAATTTAATGGTTCTTTTAGCTTATATTATTCTTGGACATCCAGATTGGAAGAAAGGATTTATTAAAATATATTCGTTGGTTCCCTCTGGAGAATCTGATGAAGAGCGGAAAAAATGGCTGGAACGTATAAAATCGGGCCGTTTACCAATAGCACCCGGCAATGTTCAAATGATTCCCTTTAATGAAGGTGACAATAAAGAGAATGTAATAAAAAAACAAAGTCACGATGCTGACTTAACCATAATAGGCTTTTCAACAGAAGAAATAAAAAATGGTATTGAAAAGTTTACGCAATACGATAACATGGGGAATATCCTGTTTGTAAATGCTTATCGAAGGAAAGAAATTGAATAAATATAAAATCAGAATGAAAAAAAACGCATCAAGTGAAACTCCCAGAAGTTTCGATGTGAAGCTTGAAAACTTCTTACAAAGAAATTCCAACGTTATATTTTACATCTTCATCTGCTTATTAACCATTTTTAGTTTTTTGTACTTTAATGCAAGAGCGAGTATTGCTGGCGATGATTCAACATACATTACCCGGGCTATGAATTTTTGGGAATCAGGAACATTCCCAACATATCAGGGGCCTCTTTATCCAATAGTTTTATCTTTATTTGTTGGTTTGTCAGGAATGAATCTGGTTGTTTTAAAACTAACTTCATTTGTATTTATCCTGGGATTTGTAGTATTACTATACCATTCCTACAAAGGAAAAATTCCTCACACAGCTCTTTTCTTTGCCATCGCCATACTCAGCGTCAGTCATTTATTTCTGTTTTTTTCCAGCCAAACGTATTCTGAACCTTTATTTCTTGTATTGCAGGGAGTTTTTTTCTTATTGTTATTAAAGAAACTGGATTTACCAGAGGCGGAAAATTGGAAGTTTTCAACTCAAGAACATAAATATTTACTTTCCATTAGTCTGCTGGCATTCTTAATGTACTTAACGCGGACTGTTGGTTTTGGTGCTATTTTATCGGTATGTTTATATTTTTTATTGAAAAAGAATTATAAAAGAAGCCTTTATCTTGCCTTTAGCTTTTCGCTGATTCTTTTTGCTTTTATTTCCATCAAAAGTGCTGTTTGGGATATTCCGGTTGATGCAGGCGAACAAACCATCCAGCTACTAAATAAACATCCTTACGACAGCAGTAAGGGAAAAGAGGATATTGCCGGGTTTATATCTCGCTTTAAGGATAACTCAAACCTTTATCTTTCAAAACACTTTTTGAGAATAATTGGCCTCAGATCTACAAAAAAAAATACGGTAGAGCCATTTTTAACAGTATTATTATATGCTATTTTTATTTCAGGATTCTTTTGGTACAGAAAAAGAAACAACACTTTATATTTTACATCCATCTACCTGGCAATAATGCTGGGTATCACGTTTTTTTCATTACAAAAACTCTGGGATCAATATCGGTTAATTATACCATTTGTTCCCTTAATAATTTTGTTTTTATCCAGTACTATTATCCACCTTTCCCGTGAAAGAAAAATAACTTTTATTAGCAAATTCTTTCCCGCCTTCCTACTCCTCTCCCTCCTTCTTACTCTAGGTTCAGGAACAAAAAACATTGATCTTCCAACACTTTCAAAAAACCTGAATGGAGATAAACTTGCAGGGTACACACCAGACTGGGTAAATTACTTGCAAATGGTTGAATTTGTTGAAGGTAAATTACCTAAAGATAGTTATGTGGCTTGTAGAAAACCAAATATTGCAAGGATCTACGGAAATAGGAAAAAATTTTATGGGATATACCGGATTCCTTCTGATAAACCGGATGAACTTCTAAAAGCATTACAGGAAAAACATGTAACTCATATCATAATGGGGAGTTTGAGAAAAAACCCTAAAAAATTCACAGGACAAACCATTAATACCATCAGACGATATATGTCAGTAATTGCAAAAGCATACCCAAATACCTTTAGATTGATTAAACAATACGGAGACAAAGAACCAGCTTACCTGTTTGAAATAGATTATAATGTAAACAAGAACTCCATCAATAAGGAGTTGAAAAATAACAACTAAAATGCAGTTATATAATTCTGAAATAAAACAGTATTGGGATGACTTTGCCCACAAATGGGTTAAATACAGAAAAAAAAGAGCATATTACTGGAACTCTATCTCAAAGTATTGCAATTATTTTATTCATCCAGAAAGTAATATTCTTGAAATAGGATGTGGTAGCGGTGATTTACTCAATACCATTAAAGGGAAAAGTAAAACAGGCATTGATTTTTCTCCTAATATGATTGATATTGCCAAACAACAATTCCCGGACATCCGGTTTCATGAGATGGCAGCAGAAGAGATTAATCTGAATGAAAAATTTGATGCTATTGTTTTATCCAACACGATAGGCGTACTACCTGATATTGAATTGGTTTTTCAACAATTACATAAAGTCTGTCATGAAAAAACAAGAATAATAGTTACTTACTATAATAGATTATGGGAACCCATCATCCGATTTGCGGAGGCTATTAGAATCAAAAGGAAATCGCCTAAACAAAATTGGTTATCCTCTCATGATATCATCAATCTTTTATATCTGGCAGGATTTGAGACCTACAAAAAAAACAGAAGTATGTTTATCCCATACAACATTCCACTTATTTCTGCTTTTGCCAACAGAGTGGTGAGTCGTCTTCCGCTATTAAATAATTTAGGACTCAATCAGTTTGTATTTGCACGTCCCATTCCTAAAACACTGAGTCAAGAAGAATTACAGAATAAATACAGTACTTCTGTAGTTATTCCGGCACGAAATGAAAGTGGTAATATTGAACAGGCGGTTTTACGCTTACCCAAATTCGGAAAGCATACCGAAATCATATTTGTAGAAGGTAACTCAACCGACGACACCTGGGAAAAGATTCAACAGATACAGAATAAATATAAAGACACCCATGATATAAAAATCATGCAACAGGATGGTAAAGGAAAAGGTGATGCTGTTAGAAAAGGATATGCATCAGCCTCTGGAGATATTCTGATGATTTTAGATGCCGATTTAACTGTACCTCCTGAAGACCTACCCAAATTTTATGATGCCATTACATCTGGTAAAGGTGAGTTTATTAATGGGGTAAGATTGGTTTATCCTATGGAAAAAAATGCCATGCGCCCATTAAACACCGTTGGTAACCACTTTTTTAGTAAGTTTTTTAGTTATATTCTTGAACGACCGATTAAAGATACTTTGTGTGGAACTAAGGTAATGTTTAAATCAGATTATGAGAAACTGGCTGCTAACCGGAAGTTCTTTGGTGAATTTGATCCTTTTGGAGATTTCGACTTGCTATTTGGTGCCTACAAATTAAATTTAAAAATCATTGATCTACCTATTCGTTATAGAGAAAGAAAATATGGAGACACCAACATCAGCAGATTTAAACACGGTATTATTTTGTTACGAATGGCTACATTCGCAACTTTAAAAATTAAGTTTTGGTAGCATTACTTTGAGCAATTAAAGTATTTTTACAACTTTACCAACTAATAAGTACCTACCCTCTGTGCATACAAAAATGAAATAATTATGAAACGCATTGCTATATTTCCAGGATCATTTGATCCTTTTACTATTGGGCATGAAAACATTGTTCTCCGGGCTGTTGATTTATTCGACGAAATCATTATCGGTATTGGATATAATGCTAATAAAAAAGATTTTTTCCCTGTAGAGACCCGAATTGATTGGGTGAAATACCTTTTTGACCATGAACCCAAAATTAAAGTAGAGAAATACCAGGGGTTAACAGTTGATTTTGCAAAAAAATTTGGTGCCGGTTATATTCTCAGAGGAATTAGAACTGCAGCTGACTTTGAATATGAAAGAGCTATTGCACAGGTAAACAAGGCCATGTCAGGAATTGAATCTGTTTTTCTACTGACAACACCGGAACATACCCCTGTAAATTCATCAATTGTAAGAGACATTATCAGACATGATGGTGATCCCGGCAAATTCATTCCCGTGAAAATACGTGAGAAAATGGCTAATTATAAGCTTCAAAAAAAATAATGAGACACACAATTTTCATATTTTTCATATTACTATCTCAACTTGCTCAATCTGCTATCAATGATAGCATTACTGTTTCTGGAAAGTCTATGTCATATGCAAATATGAACCTTACTATTAAAAAACAGAGCAATTACATTACCAAAGAAAAGCAAGCACTGCGTTCTTTTTTAGTGGATAAGAATGGTAATTTTAAAACTACAATTCCAATAAACAGCATAACAAAAATATATATTAACCTGGGAGTTACAGAGGGTTATCTATTTGTAGAACCAGGAAAAAAATATGAATTAGAACTTCCTCCGTATATACCTCTTAAACAAGAAGACAAGTTAAATCCCTTTTTTATACCACAATCAGTTTTATTAGGTATAAAAAACAACAGTAGCTTACAATTGAATAAGAATATCCGGGAATTTGAGATCAGTTATAACGAAAAATTCACCCGGAATATCAAAAGAATAGTCCTTACTAACAACCACCAGTTAGCCCGGAAAATTATTGAAGAAACGAATCAGGAATTTCCTGCTGAGCAAGGTAGTTATTTCTTTAATTACAAAGAGTACACATACCTAAATCTCCTCAACTTCCTGAAATCCAACAAAAAAAGAAAAGTAATCAACGACTTTTTTTCTTTAAAACCTATAGAATACAATTTAGATCCTTACTGGGATTCTTTCAATCATTTATTTACTAACTTCTTTCATTATTATATTACAAGCAAACAAGGTAAAGAAATTAAAGAAAACTGGATCCATAATGCACCTTTCGACAGTCTGGTAATTTCATTAAATCAGGATACCCTTTTTAAAAACCGGAATTTTGCTGAATTAGTTTTGCTTAAAGGTCTTTACGATGCCTATTATTCAGACAACTACGATAAAGAAAAAGTAATTAACAATGTTTATCAAGCTACAAAAGAGTGTAAAAATGATTTCAATAAAAAAGTGGCCATTGATATATTAAACAAAATATCTAAATTAAGAGTGGGCACAAAAGCTCCTTCTTTATCTTTACCAACGCTTACAGGCAAAATAAAAGATTTAACAGACTATAAAGGCAAATTCATATATCTGAATTTTGCTAACACCAAAAACTTCGCATGCAAAAAGGACTTTCAGGTACTGGATCAATTTGCAGATATGTTTAAAAAAGATATGGTAATTATTACTGTATTAACAGATGAGGATCCTGATGAAGCATATCAGTATATAAAAAACAATAAATTTAAATGGGTATTCCTACATTATAATCAGAATGCCAAATGTTTAATGGACTATAACATCAAAGGATTTCCAACTTACTACTTAATTGATCCTGAAGGTAATCTTGTTTTTTCTCCTGCTCCTGCTCCCGAAGAAAACTTTGCTCCGGTATTCTCTGAAAAATATAATGAGTACAGATATAAAAAACTTCGAAAGGAAAAGCCCAAAAAAAGAACTATTTATGATTTATAATCAGTTCCAATTTCCATGTTTTTTATATGCTTAATACAACGCATTGCAATATTTTGACAAAATATCAATTTTACATTACTAACAAATTGTGTATCTGTGGACTGAAAAAGCATGTATTTTCCATCAAAAAAACTATTTTTGTACAGTTTCTGTTATATAGCCTATTTATATGAAATTTACTCCACACATATTTCTGATCATTTTTATCCTTTATCCTATTATTTTATTTTCGCAAACACAACCTACTGCCACAGTTTTTAGTAACGACACTGCTTTTTGTGGTACGGGTGATGCAGCTTTAAAAATTCGTTTTACGGGAGAACCTCCTTATACTTTTTTATATGAGCTTGATGGTAGTCAACAATTAGGAACTGCTACTCAAGATATCTTTGACGAAACATTTGTGTTAAACCTTAACTTAACCAGCTCCAGCGACATAAATATAACAAGAGTTTACGATAACAACTATCAGTACAATTCAAACAATCCAATGGGAAGTGGCGTTCCTGTTACTTCTGAAGGTATGCATGCTCAGGTAGACGAAATGCCAAGTCTAAATGCAGGATTAAATGATGAAACATGTGGATTGGATTATACATTTGCAGCTACAATAACCGACGCTCTTCATGATATCTCATGGATAAACTTGTCTGGGAACGGAATCTTTTCCGACAATACTTCACCCAATACGACCTTTACAGCAAGTACGGTTGGATCAATAACATTTACACTTAAAGAAGTAAATGGCACCTGCGAGGCAACTGATGATGTTGAAATTACCTTTAAAGGCAATCCTACTGCCACTATAACATCAGGAGATACAGAGTTTTGTTCTACTGATGACATTGATGATTACATACCCGTGGAAATCACATTCACTGGTAATGGAAATTACACCTATGTAATGCAGGACAATACAAAATCTTATCCTGAAGTAAATACTACTAATAGTATTGAAACAATTCAATATCCCGTTACAGAATCACAAACATTCACCCTTTTATCGGTGAAAGACGAGGTGACTGGCTGTTCTGCTGAACCAACCGGAATCACCGGTAAAATAACAGGCACAGACCTAAAATCCAACACCTTTGCCGGGGAAGACAAGATGGTTTGTGGAAGTGATTTCACCCTGGAAGCAGCCGTTTCTGAAGGAACCACTGGTACATGGAGTACTTTAGAATCTGATATAAACATCAACAACGAAAATCTGGCTACATCCACTGTCACCTCATCAGCATATCAGTATGCTACCTTTACCTGGACTGAAACAAAAACAGGCTGCGTAAGTTCTGACGATGTAACGATTCATTTTGTTGAACCTCCTGAATTATCAATAGCTAAAACAAGTGACCAAATTTGTGATGGCACTCCATTAGATTTAGATTACATCGTTACCGGCAATAGTCCCTGGACCATCAAATATAATGATGGTAATAACACTTATACTGAGGGTACTATTACATCATCTAATGGAAACATAACTGTAAAACCATCTTTTGATGAAACTATGAATTTAAACAGTCTGACCGAATATCAATTCACCAGTATTACCGGAGGATTTGGATGTGAGACCACCTATTCAGATATTAATTATGCTGTTACCGTTGATGAGATGCCGGTAGCAAATGCCGGACCTGATCAGCAGGTTTGCAGTAAAGAAGCTGTTTTAGATGCCAATCCGTCAATAGGAGAAGGATCATGGACCGGAGTTGGTAGTTTCAGTGACAACACAGACCCTTATACTACATTTACTTCAAATGATTTTGGAATCCAGAATTTAATATGGACGGAAACGAATGGCGAATGTATTGCTCAAGATATTGTTGAAATAGATTTTCAAAAGTCACCCTATCCCGTTTCCGCAGGCCCGGCTGATACCATTACTATTTATGCCATTGATAATATTACACTCAATGCTGATAGTGTACATGAAGGTTCCGGCAGATGGAGTTTTATTGAAGGAAATGGCAACATAGAATCGCCCGATTCATTTGACTCCAGAGTTATGGGTCTGACACCGGGAACATATACCTTAGAATGGACTGTCACTGCAGAAGGTCAATGCCCTCCAATTTCAGATGAATTAGTAATCATTTCAAAAGAACTATTCCCTCCTACAGGATTTTCTCCCAATGGAGATAACCTCAATGAACAGTTTAAGATTCTGGGTGCCGGAAATATAAGCAATAACAAATTATCGGTTTTTAATATACAGGGAAAACTCGTTTATAGCAGCACAAACTATCAAAATGATTGGCAAGGAACAGATAAAGGAGGAACAGCACTTCCTGAAGGTACCTATTACTATGTTTTTGAAGGAGATCAATTAAGTACTCCTATTAAAGATTACCTGATAATAAAACGTTAAAATACCATGCTAAGCATTTGAAACCTTACATACATATATGAAACAACATATTATTACCATTATAATCATTCTTATTTGTTATTCATCTGCTCATTCTCAAAAAGAAGTGGTGATGAGCCAATACATGTATAACAAATACAGTATAAACCCTGCTTTTGGGGGCTCACATGATGTATTATCGGTATTTGGTTCCTACCGCAAGCAATGGATGGGTTTTGAGAATTCACCTACCGGAGCATTTTTCACTGCACACACTCCTTTAAAAAATGAAAAAATAGCGCTTGGTTTACAATTCTTCAATGAGAGTTACGCCATTACCCAAAACACAGGATTTAATATATCTTATACTTACAGATTGACTCTTGATAATAATTCAACATTAGCCATGGGTATTTCAGGAGGATTAGTAAATTATTCATCCAACTGGAATGAAGTTAGATTAGTTGATCCTGACCCAGGAGTATTTAGCTCCATAGAACAATCCTCCGCTCCCTGGATAGGATTTGGAACTGCCATTTATAATCAAAAATATTTTGCCGGAATTTCAGTTCCCTCACTTATGTACCATGACGAATATGTGACAGGAGAAAATTCGATGGACTTTAATAAAATAGATTATCTGATTACGGGTGGCTATTTATTTGATATATCTGATAATATAGCCATTCAATCATCTGCTTTATTAAGGCTCAACATGAATAATGAAACATATCTGGATATTAGCGCAACAACCATTCTGTTAAATTCTTTATTAATAGGTTCTTCTTATAGAACGACTAAAGAAATTATTGCAATTGTCGGATATCAGGTTACTCCCCAATTCAGGTTTACTTATAGTTTAGACTATAACATTGATCCGATTGGATCCTACAATAATGGAACTCATGAAGTTTCATTGCAATTTGATTTTGGATATAAAATTAATTCTCCAAACCCAAAATTCTTCTAGTCCATGAAAACTAAGTCACATACACTAATACTTATTTGCCTATTAATAATGGCCTCTTATATTGAAGGCCATTGTCAATCGATTATAGTTGAACCCATTCCTAACAACAGCGCATTAAAAAACGACTTTGCACCCTATGTTAAAGATTCCGTACTTTACTTTTCAAGTAACAGAAAACATGAACTGATAAAAACATATTTAGATCAGAATAATGAAGAACTTTATCGCTTATATAAAGCACAGTTGAAGAGCAATGATGATTATGGTAAAGAACAGGCTTTAGTTTCAGACAGGCTTAGTAAGCTTAACACAGCTACAATTTGTTACAGTCAGGATGGAAGTAAAATTTTCATCACTCAAAATGAATACACAACTTTGAACAAAAGCAAAGGAAGAGAAAACTTATTGGGGATATTTATTATAGAAAACAATAATGGCAAATGGTCCAGACCATACAGTTTCCCATATAACTCAAGAAGAAATTACTCTAATGCCCACCCATCAGTTACCCCCGATGGTAACACTTTATTCTTTGTTTCAGATATGCCTGGTGGTTTTGGAGAAACAGACCTGTACCAATCAACATTTAAGAATGGAGAATGGAGTGAACCTGTAAACCTGGGAAAAAATATTAATACAGAAGGGCATGAGCTGTTCCCCTACTATCATCCATCCGGGAAACTCTATTTTTCATCAGACAAGCATGGATCCAAAGGAGGTTTGGATATATTTTACACCAGTTGGGATGGCAGCGAATGGTCAAAACCAATTCAACTTGAAAAACCAATCAACTCAGAAAACAACGACTTTAGCTGCTACATTTTCGAAGGTGAAACGAAAGGATACTTTGCTTCTGACAGATCAGGAAACGATGATATCTATAAGTTTTCAAATCCGTTCCCGGCCTTTCCGGATGCAAAACCGCAGGTTGAAGATAACTTCTGTTTTACTCTGTATGAGAATGGCCCTTATGAGTCTGATACTCTTCCGTATATTTACCAATGGTATTTTGGAGATGGATTGTCTGCAAAAGGATTAGAAGTACAACATTGTTTCCCGGGTCCGGGAATGTATAATATACATTTAAACGTTGTAGACACATTAGCAAATGTAGATTTATATACTGTTGCTCAATATGAATTAGAACTGAAGCAGACACAACAAATTTATATTTCGGCGCCCGATACCGTTTCTATTAATACACCGGTAACATTTTCTGCTGAAAAGTCTGTACTGAAAAACTTCGAGCCAACTCAATATTATTGGGATTTTGGCGATAATAATAAAGGGAAAGGTGTATCTATCAATCATATTTTTCAAAAAAAAGGAATATATCATGTACTTTGCGGAGCTGTTTCCGTTGATGATTACACCAATAAAATGAGTTCAACACGCAAAATAGTGGTCACAGAATAAAAACATAAATATGCAACGCAACTTTTTTATTTTACTCTTTTTGATCTTTACCTACCAGATATTTGCACAACCCGTTCCGGCAGTGGACGAAAACATACCCAATCTTGTTACATTCGGTAAGAAGGGTGACAAAGCCTGGGGAGATAATGACTTTTGCCAGGTGATCTTTTTTTCAATTCCGAAGGATCATTCAGAACCTATATATATACGTGTTTACGATGCAGACATTGGTGGTGATGTTGACGAGCAGAAAGGAGAATGGGATACACGTATGAAATATAGTATCTACGGAGGTAAAGGAGCTTGTTCTGAGGAGGATGCCAGAAGAATCAAGTTAGATGGGAATTATAAAAGCGGTACACTCCTGAGTACCAAAACCTTTGGAAACAGCGAACGATACAACAAAAAATGGTATACATTTGGCCCGATAAATCCAACAGAGGGGGAATTGTTACCTGATTATGGTGGATATATCTTTAAAATTATTGTTGAAGGGATTTCAGGTGACGATGGTAATTTGTATCAATTTTTCATGAGCTCATTACCTACTGAAAATCAACCCGTAGAAGGTGCATTTGCATTTTATTTTAAATACAAATTCCGACTATACGATGATGTAAATGAAGTATCCCACATTTACCCATTTATTGATGATAAAGTATTAGCCATTAAACAATCCAATTTTGATTGGGATAATGATGGCATAATCCGGATTATTTCTGTGGCAAAAAATGGTGAAACCCTTGAGGTTTCCGGAGACAATAACTGGAAAGAAAGTCGTCATGAGGTACAGCCTTCTGAGAAGAACACCTCCTACGATATTCAGATAATAAAAAAGAAAAATGCACATATTAAAAACAACAATGTGGTCATTTTCCTTGAGAACCAGTATGGAGAATTAATGCCATTCTACAGTGTTCCGATTGGAGGTATTCCTAAATACAAATACAGTATAGGAATAAAACCAAACTAACATTTTTTTTATGACTAAGCGCAATAAAATGCAATTTCGGATAATAATACTCTCATTACTGTTTACCTTCACGGCACTCCTGAATGGTCAATCTTTTGATTTTAAAAATTTTGATTCGGACATGGGACTTCCGCAAAACTTTGTTTACTGCTTAACGCAGGATCATAGCGGGTATTTATGGATTGGAACTGGTGAAGGATTGGTTAGGTATGACGGGATCAATTTTAGAACATATAATGTAAATGACTCTCTGGCATCTGACTTTATTCACTCTTTATTTGTTGATAAAAGTGGTACTTTATGGGTTGGTCATGGTAATGGAACCTTATCTTATTACGATAATGGATTTCATAAAATTATTCCTGAAAATATGGCAAACAGTCCGGTCAAGGATATTTGTCAGGATGAATCGGGTAATATATGGGCAACAGTTCAGAATAATGGAATATTAAAAATTAATTCGCACAAGAAGGTAACCACCTATTTTAACAGAGAATTATTTGGCGACAAACTATATTATGCAATTGAAGCCATAAACTCATTCAATATTATTCTGGGAACATCTGATGGATTATTTATCTTAAAAGTGGATAAAAACAGCAATCCCAAAGAATTAGTTGAAGTCTCTGATATTCCTCCTACAAATATTAATGCCATTGTAAAGCGAAGATTAATTGACGGTGAATATTGGATTGCTACTGAGGATGAAGGATTTTACTTATTCCAATATGACCATACATCAGCTAAGCACTTTGCAAACAACAAACTTTGCGTTCAGTTTGATATTGAGCAAGAAAACATTCTTGATATTTTTGAGGATCCGGATGGTAACCTGATGCTTGCCACCTGGGGTAATGGTGTGATCAAACTTTTTTGGAATCCGGCATCTCAGTCTTTCAATAAATCTTTTAACTTTTCAACAGAAAACGGACTAAACCACAATTTTATAAAAAATATTCTGGCAGATAGAGAAAACAACTATTGGTTTGCCACCTATGGAGGTGGTGTATCTGTGCTTTTGAATGACTACTTCATTCATTATAATCTTGAGGATATAGGGTTTAAACAAAATAAAGCGATTTCTGTACTTGCTTCCGTTGATAATTTATGGATAGGTCTTGATAACGGCATATTACGTACTGATCCTTACTGCTTTGCAGATCATGAGTTTTATGATAATGCACTTGGGATTCCGAACGACCGAATTACAGGATTTGAATATGATAATAATGGGGCATTATGGGTGTCATCATTAAATAAAGGATTGTATTACAGAAAGAAGGGTGATCTTAAATTTAAAAAGTATGATTACACAGAAAGTATCATCGGGAACAAGATAAATGATATGGCCATCTTAAATGATAAGATTTATATGGCCACTTCCGGTGGTTTCTACATTTTAAATACAACAACTGATAAAGTAGACCTGCTAACTACGGAGAAAGGCTTACCGCATAACAGCATCAACTTTGTATATATAGATGATAAGGATCAAGTATGGATTGGCCCGAAATCAAGCGGTATCTGTAGAATTGACACATCAAACATTGAAGTTCATAAATTAACGCAATCGCCTATTAATGTATCCGGGATGACCAAGGATAAAAACGGAGATATCTGGCTATCCACCATTGGTAAAGGTGTATTAAAATACACAACAGATACTTTGATGCCCATTGATGTGGCAGATGGTTTATCTAAAAATTACTGTTACGATATTTTATGTGATAAAAACAATAAACTCTGGATTTGTCATTGGCCCGGAATTAGTTCTGTTGACCTTAATACTATGCAGATTCGAAATTTTGGATTTGAAGATAAAATGGGAGGCGACTTCTTCAGATTGTGGGAAGATAACGAAAGAAATATCTGGTTTGCTTCCAGCCATGGAGTAATTAAATATTTTCCAGACAGGGATAGAAAAAACATGGTGCCTCCTATGTTAAATTTCACGAATATCACTATATCTGACAAACAATATACTTTAGATAAAAAAATTACACTTCCTTACCCATATAATAAAAAATACTTTCGATTCAAATTTGAATTTACAGGAATTAGCTTTAAAGATCCATTAGGTGTTAAGTATCAGTACAAAATGGTAAAAGATGGTGAAGATGATATTGAATGGGTAGATTTAGGTAGTACTAATTTCAGAGAATATGAATTTTTACCGGATGGTGATTATGTATTAAAAATAAGAGCATTTAATGCAGATGGTATTCCTAACTCAAAACCACTAACAATAGAGATAGAAGTCAAGGCTCCTTTCTGGAAGAAAATATGGTTTTATTTAGTTGTAATCGGCACCTTAATTGCCATTGTGTATTGGCTTATAAAATTCCGTGAAAGACAACTCAGAATGCAAAAAGAAGCACTACAGAAAGAAGTTGCTTCACAAACAGTGGTTCTTAGGAAACAAAAAGCAGAAATAGAAAAGAAAAATCTGGATATAACCGCCAGTATAACTTATGCCAAAAGAATTCAAAAATCAATACTTCCACAGGCAGAATCATTAAAAGGAACATTCCCTGAATCTTTCATTTTCTTTGCACCCCGTGATATTGTAAGTGGAGATTTTTACTGGTTTAACCGTACTAAAGATACATTTACCTTATGCTGTGCCGACTGTACCGGACATGGAGTTCCCGGAGCATTTATGTCAATGATCGGTTCAACCTTGTTAAATGACATTTATAAACTTGAGAGTGTAAACACTCCTGCTGATATGCTTGAAAGATTAGATACTGATATTCGCATATTACTACAGAAAGAAGGTAATGACCAGGCCAAAGATGGTATGGATATTTCAGTTATTCAGATTAACCTAAATACAGGTAAAATTGTGCTTTCATCAGCTAAACGACCGGTTTATTTATACATAAACAAAGAGTTAACTATTTATAACGGAACCAGGCGAAGTATTGGGGATGATGATCTGGCTGTTAATACTAATTTTGTAAACTATGAATACAATTGCGCTAAAGGCGATTCTGTTTACCTGTTTTCTGATGGTTATCCGGATCAATTTGGCGGCCCCAAAGGTAAAAAACTCATGAAGGTAGGTGTTAAAAACCTACTCAATGAGATACACGATAAACCAATGGAAAAACAAGGGGAACTGGTAAGGGATAACTTTATGAACTGGAAAGGCGATTTAGAGCAGGTTGATGACGTTTTGTTTATTGGTATGAGATTGTAGAATAAATTTTCAATTAGCTAATATATAATTCCCGTGCAATCAATTGTCCGGGAATTTTTACTGAACAATATTCATTATATTTACTAAATCAAAACCAAGCCTTAACCATAATGATATCTGACTATTCTATACAAATTGGCAAAAAATTAGCATTAAAATCGCATTTCCTCAACATTTCAAATATTATATGTATCACTTGTAACGATTACATTTGTACGGTTTATCTAACTGATGAAAAAATTACCATTTCAAAGCAGCTAAAGACATTTGAATCAGACCTTCAACCATTTGGTTTTATTAGGATAAATCGCTCAACCCTGATTAATCTTTTACACTTAAAAAGATTTTTCTATGACACAAAAGAAATTGTTATGACCAATGATATTTCTTTCTCCATCTCCAGAAGAAAAATTACTGCCTTTAAAAAAGAACTTTCCAAAGCCGTTAACCAATAAATTTACACCGCTTACTTCAATTAAAATGCCGCTTACTGGAAACAACATTTATTTAACATTAAGTTTAATTTAAATCTATAAATTTACCCCACCGTTTTCTGATTCAACAATAATAAGATATTCTAAAAATTAGATTGACTATTTCTCTAACAGAACTAATAGCATTAATAATCCATGCTATCACAATTTCATAAATAAATGCAATAACTAGTCACATATACATAAAATCAAATCATTTAAAAATTCAAACAAGAATTATGAATAAAAAGTATTTAATCAATTACCAAAACAAAGCCCTAATCGCTTTAACTACCATTTTAATATTAGCTTCTTGTAATAATAATAAAATGCTACAACCGAACACAAATGAAGCACCTATTGTTGCAGAAACATCGGAAACCAAGCTTGGTAAACGACTAGAAAATCCATATACAGTAGAAAATATGCAGAAAGCATATCAAAATCTAAATCAAAAATCGCAACTTAAATCTGCTATATCAATAACAACAACAGACTATTACGTACGCTTCTTCCCACGTACAGATGAGGAATTAGAATTATTAGAGGCAGATTCGCTTATATTATTCGATTACCCTTTAGATTTTGAAATAAAAGAAGTCGGTGAGTTTTATGTAGATCCCGATGTAAATCCTGAGGATGGTCAATGGTATTACACATCTGTACCTGTAGATTATAAATTCCCTAACGTGGAGTACGAGATAATAGCAGATTTATTTTTGCCGGAAACTGAAGAAGGTGATGATGATGGAACTGCATCTTTAAAAAGTGCATCTGAAATTCAGTTTCTTTGTGAACTTGAAGACGAGGCATTAAGAATAACAGGAAACTATACTGAAACGAATGATGTTGCAGGTTCAACATTAAAAAGAGCTAAAAAGAAACCACAGGGTTACGTAAAAGTTTACGATACAGAAAGGGAAGAAATGGTACCAGTTGAAAAAGTGAGGGTACGAACTCGAAGGTGGTTTTCATATGGTTATGATTATACCGATAACACTGGTTTTTATCGTGTAAACAGAAAATACCGTAGAGATGTTCATTATTGCTTATTTTTTAAAAACTCATCCGGCTTTAAGATTCGAGCAGGCCTGATGTCTCTTTGGAAAGCAAAGCATCATGTTGGCAAACACGATCGTAGCGGTTACGATTTTAACGTAAGCAAAAATTCCAGAGCATGGCGATTTTGTACCGTTAACAATGCTGTTGTAAAATATTGGAAGTACTGCGACCTATTTAAAATTGGGAAACCACATAGTAATTTACGCATTGTGGCCAATAATAATTCAGGGGGCGGTGCGGCTCCAATGTTAAAGCATGTATGGGGTTTATATGGATTTACATCAAAATCAATGTTCGTGAGTTTTTTGGGTAAAATGATAGGCCTACCAGCAACCGTATTGGGTAATACTTTTTTTAAATTTGTATTACCTGATATTATTATTAAAGCAAATTCGTCTCAAGGCACAGCATCTGTTTATGAAACCTGCTTTCATGAATTGGCACATGCGAGTCATTTTAAAAAGGTCGGCAATGCATTTTGGAATAAATACATTAATTATATAGTTACGTATGGTTCTTACGGTAAAGGTACTGGCAATAATGCAGGTTTATGTGCTTTAGGTGAAGCGTGGGGCTATCATATGGGGTATCGATTAACTTTAGAAGAGTATAAAAACGTTGGTAATAGTAGAGATAATAGCCTAATTACTTGGAATGCTTTTGAAAATTTTGATCCGAGGAACATTGGAAGTAAAGATGAGGATATGAGAAAATATGTCCGAAATGGAATTATCACCAGTTGGTATGGTTGGATTCCAGCAGGTATATTAAATGACATTGTAGATACAAATTCTGATGTGGTACGATCTGAGTTTATTAATAATATCAAATTTAATTATTATGATAATGCTTCTGGCTATTCTCACGAAGATATCTTCAATGCCTTAGATAAAGATGTGGATACGCCTCAAAAATTTAGAGATAGACTTTTAAATGAGAATGATAATCTTGACTCTGCAGATGTTGTTGAATTATTCGAAACTTATTATTGGAATTAAAAAATAGAAATTATGAAATACCTTATTTTAATTACATTTTCTACAATAATGATATCCTGTGATCCTCAGTATTGTACCGATTATACTTTGAGTAATAAAACGAATGAAGAATTATTAGTCCTATTCTATTCATTTCAGTTAGATAGAGTGGATAGTATTGAAATAAACTCTCAAGATAATTCATATTTAGAACAATCTTGCGGATTATCTGGTGGCCCAGACATTCTTGATCTACAAGTAGAAGACTCAATTGTTATCCTTAACAAGCAATTGAATGTATTAAAAAAATACTTCCCAAATTCATCGGGAAAAAACATTTACAACTTTGAGTATTGGAAAGAAAACAAAAAAAAGAAAAGAGATTACGAATATACATTCGAAATAACTGAGGAGGATATTAAACAATAAGCAAATATTTGCTTTTCATGCTTAAATGACAAACGGGTTTGAATATTTTTCATTAATATTCAAACCTATTTTGTATTCGGAATGCTTGTTTTGATAATTATTAATTCCAATGTTGATAGATATGAATAAAAAAGTGGCATTTAAAGATAGTCATTTCCAATTATTCTCATTAAAACATTTTCAATGCCTTAAATAAAGATGCGGATACACCACAAAATTTAGAGACAGACTTTTAGGGGAAAATAATAATCTTGACTCTGCCAACGTCGTAGAACTTTTCGAAACTTATTATTGAACCTAAAAAACACCAAATATTATGAAATACATATTATTACTTTCTTGGATTCTTGCAATAACATCCTGTGATCCTGTTACGTTTGTCAGTTACAACATTTCGAATTCAACAAGCAAGGATTTGGAAATCTATGTTTTTAGCAATATCGTTGATGAAAATGATACGATAATACTAAACAAAAAAACAAAAGAAGAATGGATGGTAATTTCAGTTAGTGGAAAATCAGCCAAAAAAATTGAATTAGAACAATATTATGACTCTATTCTTGTAATGTCTGGTGATGAAAATGTATTGAAATACATTCCTGAAATGGATGGTAAAAACATCTATAACTACAAATATTGGGATGAAAACAAAAAAAAGAAACGAGATTACGAGTATACATTTGAAATAACTGAAGAGGATATTAAACAATAGAAGAACTTTTAAAGTTGCATCTCTCTTATATAGTGTTCGTCTATAAAGTCCAAACACCCGACTTTATGGACAGGCACTATCTAATAATCTATGAAATAAAAACAAAAGCCATCCCGTTTTCACGGGATGGCTTTGCTATATCTAGATAATTCTTTGATCAGAACTATTCAGCTGCCTGAAGTAATAATCCTAAGATTTCGCTTGCTGCTTTTGATACTGAAGTACCAGGACCAAAGATAGCAACAGCTCCTGCTTCGTATAAGAAATCATAATCCTGTGCCGGAATAACACCTCCACAAATAACCATAATATCTTCACGACCCAGCTTCTTTAATTCCGCAATTATCTGAGGAACCAAAGTCTTATGTCCTGCAGCCAATGAAGAAACACCAACAACGTGTACATCATTTTCCACGGCTTGCTTTGCTGATTCTGCAGGAGTCTGGAACAATGGTCCCATATCCACATCAAAACCTATATCTGCGTATCCTGTTGCAACCACTTTGGCACCACGGTCATGACCATCTTGTCCCATTTTTGCAATCATAATACGAGGTTGACGACCTTCTTTTTCAGCAAATTGTTTTGCTAGTCCACAAGCTTTTTCAAACTCTTCATCTTTACCTGCTTCACTTGAATACACACCACTAATTGAACGGATTACAGCTTTATATCTACCTACAACTTTTTCGCAGGCATCAGAAATCTCACCTAAAGAAGCATTCTTTTGAGCTGCATCTACAGCTAAAGCCAATAAGTTACCTTCTCCTGTTTCAACAGCTTTGGTGATAGCAGCAAGAGCAGCCTGGCATTCTTCCTCATTACGCTCTTCTTTTAACTTTTTCAAGCGCTCAATTTGAGAAAGACGTACAGCTGTATTGTCAATATCTAAAATATCAATTGGATCTTCTTTCGCTAAACGGTATTTGTTAGTTCCCACGATAGTTTGTGTACCTGCATCAATTTTAGCCTGTGCACGAGCAGCAGCCTCTTCAATACGCATTTTAGGTACTCCACTTTCGATAGCCTTAGCCATACCTCCAAGTTCTTCAACTTCTTCGATTAGCGCCCATGCTTTTTCTACTAACTCGTTTGTCAAAGACTCCACATAGTAAGAACCTGCCCAAGGGTCAACTGCCTTACAAATCTGAGTTTCGTCCTGAATATAAATCTGAGTATTACGAGCAATACGAGCAGAGAAATCTGTTGGCAATGCAATAGCCTCATCCAATGCATTGGTGTGTAACGACTGTGTATGACCTAAAGCCGAAGCCATAGCTTCAATACAAGTACGTCCAACGTTATTAAATGGATCCTGCTCTGTTAGCGACCATCCTGAAGTTTGTGAGTGAGTACGTAATGCTAATGATTTTGGGTTTTTAGGATTGAATTTCTTTACAATCTTAGCCCAAAGCATACGTCCTGCACGCATTTTGGCAATCTCCATAAAGTGGTTCATTCCAATAGCCCAGAAGAAAGACAAACGTGGAGCAAAGGAATCGATATCCATACCTGCATCAACACCTGCACGCAAGTACTCTAAACCATCAGCTAATGTATAAGCCAACTCAATATCTGCAGTTGCACCAGCTTCTTGCATATGGTAACCTGAGATAGAAATAGAGTTAAACTTAGGCATGTTTTTAGAAGTATACTCAAAGATATCAGCAATCACCTTCATTGAGAATTTTGGTGGGTAAATATATGTATTACGCACCATAAATTCTTTCAGGATGTCATTCTGGATTGTTCCTGATAATTGATCAAGGGTTGCTCCCTGCTCTAAACCTGCTACAATGTAAAATGCCAAAACCGGAAGTACAGCTCCGTTCATGGTCATTGATACGGACATCTTATCCAATGGAATACCATCAAAAAGAATACGCATATCTTTGATTGAATCGATAGCCACACCTGCTTTACCAACATCACCAACTACACGCTCATGATCTGAATCATAACCACGGTGAGTTGCTAAGTCAAATGCCACTGAAAGACCTTTTTGTCCTGCAGCAAGGTTTCTTTTATAAAATGCATTGGATTCCTCAGCAGTTGAGAAACCAGCATACTGACGAACAGTCCATGGACGCATAGCGTACATACCTGAGTATGGTCCGCGTAGGTATGGAGGAAGACCTGCAGCATAATTTAAATGCTCCATTCCTTCTAAATCGTCATTAGAGTATACACTCTTAACCGGGATGCGCTCTGGAGTTACCCAGTCTTTTTTAATCCCATTTTTCTTCTCCCATTCCCTGGCGTTAACACCACCGCAAGAAGAACTTTTTTTGAAATCTATATTTTTAAAATCTGGTCTTGCCATTTTATTAATTTTGAGATGAACACAGAGGCACAGAGACGCAGAGAATTTATATTTCTCCGTTTATTTTTCTTCTGATACCTTGTTTTAAAACAGGTTCATTAAAATTTATTAATAATCCGAGTCTTTTATTTGTTAGTTTTAAATAAGTAACAAGCTGAACTTCATGAACAAGTAATATTTCTTGTACTGATTTCAACTCAACCACTACACGATCTTCAACTAACAAATCAAGAAAAAAATGTTTGTTTAGATTTGAGCCTTTATATACAAGAGGTTGCTTGACTTGCGCCTGAACATTTAAGCCCCGGCTTTTTAATTCAAATATCAAGCAAGCCTCATAAACAGACTCCAGCATTCCCGGGCCCATTTGTTTATGAACTTCTATCGCTGAAGCAATAATTTCACTCGATATTTGATTATGGTCTAAACTCATTAACTCTTGATTAAAACTCAGTGTCTTTGCGTCTTTGTGTTCGTATTACAAACCTAGTTCCTTACTAAATCCTTGAAGTGTTTCAAGAACATTAGAGCGAACATTGATAAAGTTAGTGATACCTTTTGCTTTAAGGTCGTCAGTACATGCTGGTGCACCGGCAACAACAAAGATAGCTTCACCATTGATGGCTTCAAATGCTTTGGGTGCAGCTTCAACATACTCTTCATCTGATGAACAAAGAACAATAATATCAGCATTGGCAGCTTTAGCAGCTTCAACACCAGCTTCAACTGTATCAAATCCGTTGTTATCGATAATTTGATATCCGGAACAAGCAAAGAAGTTACCCGAAAATTGAGAACGAGCTAAACGCATATTCAAGTTACCATAAGTAAGCATAAATACCTTAGGCGTTTTTCCTGATTTCTCAGTAGCTAAACGAAGTGTTTCAAATTCTTCTGCACCACGGAATTTAACAATCGGTTCAACAACGGCATCTCCAGAACAACATTTTGCTGATGATGTAGTAGCATCAGCAACTTTATCAGCCACTTTCTCGCTGAAATTTGGATACTGGTTTGTACCTAATAAATTCTCACGTCGTGTAGCAATTGCTTTCTTACGCTTATCAGCACTTTCTTTTACTTTAGCTTGTACAAAACCTTCTTTTAATGCCTCTAAGTATCCTCCTTTATTCTCAACTTCAACAAATAGTGCCCATGCTTCTTTAGCAATACTATCGGTTAAGTTTTCGATATAATAAGAACCTGCAGAAGGATCAACCACTTTATCAAAATGAGATTCTTCTTTTAGCAATAATTGTTGGTTACGTGCAATTCTTTCTGAGAATACATCCGATTCTTTGAATACAGTATCAAAAGGCTGAACTGTTAATGAATCTGCTCCACCCAATGTTGCCGACATTGCCTCTGTTTGGGTACGTAACATATTTACATGAGCATCATATATAGTTTTGTTCCACTGAGATGTTTCACAGTGAATAGCCATTTTTGTTGGCTCCAATCCAGCAGGATTGTATGATTTAACAATGGTTGCCCATAACATACGAGCGGCACGTAATTTAGCAATCTCCATAAAATAATTACCTCCAACACCAAAGTTAAATTTGATAGATGAAGCAACTTCATTTACTGAAACACCTCTTTCTGTTAACTGAGCTATGTACTCACTACCCATAGATAAGGCAAATGCTAACTCTTGTACGATAGATGAACCAGCGTTGTTAAAAAGACGTCCGTTTACACAAATTGTTTTAAAGTTTGGTAGGCTCTCACCCGCTTCAACAATTTCTTTTGCATGATCAAACATCTCGTCATACGTTTTACATAGTTTACCTGAAGTGGATAAACAACCTAAAGTATCAAAGTTTACAGATCCTTTTACTTTAGTAAGATCACGATTGGTCTTTTTAAGATAGGCAACAACTGCATCCAGTAATTTTTTACTACCATGCTTTGTTGAGAAGTTGATTTCAACATCATCAGAGATAATATTTTTCAATACTTTCTCAATTTCAGGATCAAAATCATCTACTTTTTCGCAAAACATAAAGCCTAACGACGTAACTCCTTTTGTTAGTACATCAAGTGCTTTAGCATTAGCTGCCTCAGCATCAACCGCTTTAATATCCTGACGAACCAGCCATTTGTTATCTTTCTTAGTACCTCTTACATAAGGAAATTCACCTGGAAGACTATCCAGATATTTTACCTCATTAAGGTCTTCTGAACGATAGAAAGGACGTACATTAAATCCTTCATTTGTTCTCCAAACCAGCTTTTTTTCAAAGTCAGCTCCTTTTAAATCCGCCGTGATTTTTTCCATCCACTGCTCAGTGGTAATCGCTGGAAAATCGCTCAACAACGGTTTTTTAGTTTTATCTGCCATAATATAACTATAAATAACTGTTTGTTTTTTTCAGACCGCAAAATTAACCCTTTTAACTAAATTAAAGAACTTATTCCCCCTCTTTTAAACCTGTTTTGTAGCATGATTATCAGAATAGTAAGGCGTATTGAAGAATTTTTTCTTTATTAAACACACTTTAATAGAGTGATTGATAGAAAGATATATCGCATTATTGCGATACTTTTAAAAAGCAATCATTTACTGTGACTTTAATAACAATATCCACCCAACTCTATATTTAAAGAGATAGTTATAATCTTATTTTACTGTTAAATCAACAATACGCATTAGAAAGTCTATTAACCTGAAACTACTTCAAAACAAGATACTTCGTTGTTTCACCTCAAGTTACCAGTACGGAGCTCCCAATAATTGGATCGGGACAAGTTATTACTCGTTTCTGTGATGCATTATTTTGCTATTGTAGATTATTGCTATTACACAATTCCTACTAACTAATTTACTTTGCTCAATATTTCCATTTGTTATAAATTATCAAGTTTTCGTCTATAAAGTCGGGTGTCTGGAGTATAAAGTTTAATACAAGGCGTGTGAAAAATTCAAACCGCAGTATACCAGCGCATATGAGGATTTGGATTTTGAACAACAACGCAGTAGTTGGACTTTATAGACGAACACTATATAATAAAAACTGTCTTATGAATCTGACTTAACCAAATCCAAAGTATCCTGATGCTCCTGGGTGAGTTTTATTTTTGTGTTATGGAGATTCTGGCCCACTAATAGTTAATGGTTTTCCGAAACAAATAACTATTTATGATTTGGAGCATCGAAAATACACACAAACTCAGGATTAATATTTTTGAATTAAGAAAATACCCGATAAAAGCAAAAGAATCCCAATGATTTTACCGGTACTAATCGGATGAATGGAAATGCCAAAATATCCATAATGATCAATAATACTCGCAGCTATTAATTGACCGGCAATAGAAGCCGCCAATACCGTTGTTACACCAATTTTCGGGATAAAAAATATAACAGACGATACAAAAACAGCACCTAATAACCCTCCCATGAAAAGATAAAAAGGCGCTGTCTTTACATGAGAAAAATCAGGCATTGATGTTCTGAAAAGAAAATTTAATCCTATTAAACAAACTGTGCCAACTGCGAAATTAACCAATGCACCTTGTAAGGGATGCTTTAAAAAGGTAGTGAGTTGTGTATTTATACTTCCCTGAATGGCTAAAATACAACCAATTATCAATACAATAAGCGTATATACAATTTTCATATCACTGAATATTTTATTCGTTACTCTTGTTTTGAAAAAGTCATTTACGAAAGTAGACTCCTGATTTTCAAAACTACAAAGGTCATCTTCCTGATCTCTTCTTATCAAAGACTGAGTATTTCTCAAGCACCATAAAAAAAATACCTAATCACACTATTAAAACTTTATAAAGCTAAATAAATAATTATAAGATACCTTAGTAAGTGTTCCGAATCCATAAAACTGGATTACAACAAAGAGGGTTAATAATATGAATACAAAGAAATGACTTTAACTTCATTACACAAAAAAATCAGGAATCATAAGAGGTAGCAAACCGAAGAAATCCGGTTAAAACTGAAGGTATGGCAAGTTCCCTTATATATGACTTACATTCATATTGGCAACAGAGTCCGATTTCCCGAAAACGATTAAAGAACCAATGGTAGTATAAACTTATATTGAATGTGCATTCCACTACAATATTTGTATCAATCATTTTAAAACCACACAACATTAACTTAACGTAAACAGAAAATTTCACATTTTCTTTGCATTCAGTTCATAAGCTGGTTGCCCTGGTAAGATATATTTGCTTTAGTTATAGTAGAATAAAAAATGAAAGCAAATCAAAAGAAATACCCTAAGAAACTGGCCGCAGTTGTCATTTCTGACATGCACCTGGGAACACGAAGCTGTAAAGCAAAGGAGTTATTAGCATATTTAAAAACAATTCAACCTGAAAAATTGATACTAAATGGCGATATCATAGACATTTGGCAATTTTCAAAATCCTATTTTCCAAAACCACAATTAAAGGTTCTGCGCCAGATTATTAAAATGATGGAGCAAGGAACAGAGATACACTATATTATTGGAAATCATGATGAAGCTTTACGAAGATTTGTAGGTTTATCATTAGGTAATCTTACCATTGCCAACAAAGTATTATTGGAAATAAACGGAGCCAAAACATGGATATTTCATGGCGATGCCTTTGATGTTGTGATGCATCACTCAAAATGGCTGGCCAAATTAGGCGCCACAGGCTATGCCCTGTTAACAGCTATTAATAAAATAGTTAATGCATTTTTATCACTCCTGGGTCATAAACGGATTTCGCTGTCAAGAGATATTAAAAGAATGGTAAAGACCCAAAGAACAGATGCCACCACACGGTTTGAACAAACTGTTGCAGAGATAGCCATTAAAAAAAGATACAAATATGCCATATGCGGACATATACACTGGCCAGCAAAAAAAATGATTAAGAATTCAAATGGCGAAGTGATGTATTTGAACTCCGGAGATTGGGTAGAGAATTTAACAGCACTCGAATTTGAAGATAACGATTGGCAGCTTATTCATTTTAATCCAGAAGAAAATGAAAACAGCAATTCCGATGATGACAATCCCGATCCTAATGATTACTTCCTGGAATCACATAAAGTTCTATTTAAAACCATGTTTCAGGAAGTTATCAACGATTAGTATCACCTCGGGTAAGGAATGGAATCATTTAATCTTTTGTTTTAACATTACTCTTTTCAAATGAAAATACTTTACGCCATACAAGGAACAGGGAACGGACATGTTGCCAGATCTCTGGAGATTATCCCAATTCTAAAAAAACACGGAAAAGTTGACATTGCTCTTAGTGGCAATCAAACTGATATTCAACTACCATGGGAAATAAAATACAGATTGCATGGTGCCAGTTTCATTTTTGGAAAAAATGGCGGCATTGATCTGTTTAAGAGTATTAGGAATATTAGTCTGCTCAACTTTATTTACGAATTATTAAAAATACCGGTTCATAAATACGATTTGGTAATTAATGATTTTGAACCGGTTACAGCCTGGGCCTGCAAGCTTAAATCAAAACAATGCATCGGGGTATCTCATCAATCCAGTGTACTGCACAAAAATGCCCCTAAACCAGTAAAGAAAAGCCTGTTTGGCAAATTAATATTGAAATATTATGCTCCTACAAATAAAAATTACGGCTTCCATTTTAAAAGTCTGGGAGAGGACGTTTTCACACCAGTGATCAGAAGAGATATCAGAGCCTTAACACCTGAAGTTAAAAATCATTTCACAGTATATCTACCTTCTTATTCCGACGAAGCCATTATAGATTTCTTAAAACAATTTAACGAGGTAAACTGGGAGGTATATTCAAAACACAATCAAAAACCATTTACATACAAAAACATAAAAATCAGCCCCGTTGATAAAAATGATTTTGTAAAAAGTATGGCTTCATCAAAAGGAGTCTTTTGCAATGCAGGATTTGAAACTCCGGCAGAAGCTTTATTTTTAAAGAAAAAACTGTGTGTGATCCCCATGATTGGGCAATACGAACAACAATTAAATGCAGAAATGCTCAAATCAATGGGAGTTCCGGTTTATTCTTCCTTATGTGATATTAATGCAGATAGTTTTAAAGCCTGGATCAAAAACAATGACATTATTCCGGTAAATTACTATGATGACACAAACTGGATTATCTCATCAATTGTAAAAGCACATAATCAGAACATTGAAGAGCCAGCTTTTGCTTAGTATTAAAACACCTTTTAACCTGAGTTCGATTAAAATTAGCGAGCTCAGGTTTTTAGATTTTCCTTATAAAGGAAACAAATTACAGAAGACCAACATGACATTTCAGACCTATTGTCATTTTAATATTCAACTACAAAATTAATTTTAAATAGTGTATGTCCTTAAAGTCGGGTGTCTGAACTATAAATGTTTATCGTATGAAAAATTCAACCCGCAGTATACCAGCGTATATGAGGATTTGGATTTTGAATAATAACGCAGTTGTCTGACTTTTAATACGAACACTAAACACTTGAAAACCGACATAAATAAAGATTTAATTACATATACCGGGCAATCCAGAACCACCTCTCCTTCATGCTCTATTAGTTTAGTGCAAATCCGCTAAATATCAATGTAAATTTATCCGGAAAAGAGCTTAAAAATACCTGAAACCAGACCTTTTATAATCATAATCAATCATCCATGTGGTTTTTCAGATAAAACCACCATGATTATAACATGGCATCAACTATATACACATTTCACTCCCAACATCCTCAATACAAAAACAATCCTATCAAAAACGAATGCCCTGCTCACTATTGGGCGAATATAAAATCACCTTAAAACAGATGCCTGATGCCTTTACAAAAAAGTTTCACCTTTCATTAACACGTTACATTTTCCAATAAGCTTTCTACTTTTTATTAAGACCTCTTTTAAATTAGCTGCCAAAAGTAAATGTTAATAGTTATTAAAGTAAATTAAAAGTAGAAAATATATATATTCGGCATCGTATTACCGAAATAAAATAATATAGTAAAAAAAATTATAACGCCATTAAAATAAATACACTATCATGAGTTCGCATCGAGTTAAAAAGTCGGATGAATCCCCTAAAAAGAAAAGTATAAATTCCCGAAGGGATTTTATGAGAAAGTTAGGGTTTATTGGAGCCGCTGCTACAACCGGAGCTGTTGCATCAGGGTTCAGTTCAGTTAAAAATACGGATGAGGAATGCGTAAAGGTATTAACATCAGATAACAGGCTGGTAGAAATTCCTAAAAGCCAGGTTAAGGATGTTAAACTTGATACTGAAATATTGCAGTCGCGTGGCCGTGTAGGCCTGAAAGGGAAAAGATGGGTAATGGTAATTGATTTGGCTAAATGTCGAAACGCCCGTGAATGTGTAAAGGGATGTCAGGAACACCATCATTTGCACCCTTATCAATACCATATTAACACCTTGGTAATGCAGGATAATCCAAAATCGGCTCCTTATAACATGCCAAAACCATGTATGCATTGCGATAACCCTCCTTGCGTTTCGGTTTGTCCGGTTAATGCCACTTTTAAAAGACAAGATGGAATTGTTTTAATTGATAATGAACGATGTATAGGTTGTCGTTTTTGTATGGCTGCCTGTCCATACTCTGTAAGGGTATTTAACTGGGAAGAACCATTTCAGGCTCAGTTATACAAAGAAGAACCAATGCCTTATGATGTTGAAATGAACGTACCACAGAAAAAAGGTACCATAACCAAATGTTTATTTAGTGCTGATTGTTTAAGAGATGGTGATTTACCTACCTGTGTTCGTGCTTGTCCTAACGGAGTATTCTATTTTGGAGATGAAAATGAAAATGCGGTAACCAATGGTACCACCAGAGAAACCGTGGTTTTGAGTGAATTACTTGAAAAAAACGCAGCTTATCGCTTAATGGAAGAATTAGGCACAAAACCACGTGTTTACTACCTTCCTCCAAAAGACCGTTTATTTGACGTTCCTGAAAAACCAGAAAGTCATCATAGTTAAATCCAAAATCTAAAAATATGTCCGGACATAACATTAAATTTAACAAACAGAAGTTGGATAAAATTGCCAGCGATGTTTTAAAACCATTAGGCTTTAATAATGCCTACAGGGTTTGGATGTCGTTTTTAACAGTGGCCCTGCTGGCATGTATCTATGCCTATAGCATTCAGTACCAAAAAGGATTAGTAGTTACCGGAATGCGCGACATGGTAAGCTGGGGTATGTACATTGCCAACTTTGTATTTTTTGTAGCTACTGCACTGGTAGGGATGCTTATTAGTGGAGTAATTGGTTTACTTGGGTATAAATGGATAACACCCATAAGCCGAATTGCAGAAATTATTGCTGTAGCATTTGCTGCTGTAGCAGGAATTGTAATAGTATCTGACATGGGTCGTCCTGAAAGACTACTCAATGTATTTATTTACGGAAGGGTGCAATCACCTATCCTTTGGGATGTAACCGTAGTTACCACCTATCTGGTAATAAGCACATTGCTATATTTACTACCTCTTATTCCTGACCTGGCTATTGCCCGGGGAAGAATTGATACCATGCCTAAATGGCAAAAGAAGTTATATGAACTATTGTCATTTAACTGGACACATCACCCAAAGCAATATAAAGTACTATTTAAAGCAACCCGATTGCTTTTAATATTGGTAATTCCAACTGCATTTGCCATTCATACAGTAACTTCCTGGTTATTGGCTGTAAACTCCAGATCGGGATGGGATAGTACTATTTTTGGCCCTTACTTTTTAACCGGAGCTTTTGTAACCGGAATGGCTGCTGTTGTAATTGCTGTATTTTTCTTTCGAAACAACTATAAGTTAAGAGAATACTTAGATGATGAGCTGTTTAATAAAATGGGTAAACTTCTTGAATTTGTATGTGTGATTTACTTTTATTTCAACCTGAATGAATTTATCGTTCCGGCCTATAAAATGAAGGAATTTGATGCTGTTCACATATATGAATTATTCGCAGGTAAGCATGCGATCATGTTCTGGTTTTCCCAGATATTCGGTTTAATAGGACCCATGATAATACTATTATGGAAACCTTTCCGAAAACCAGTTCCGCTATTTATTATTTCGATATTAGTAGTAATCGGAGCCTGGCTAAAGCGTTATATCATAGTAATTCCTACTATGGAACATCCATTTTTACCAATACAGAACTTACCACATGAATGGGTCGTGTATCAACCTACTATCATTGAAACAATGGTCACTTTAGGATCCATTATTATGGGAGTCATGATTATTTCTGTATTATCAAAATTATTCCCTGTAATACCCATATGGGAAATGGCTGAAGAACATGATGACAAAGACGAAAAGAAAACTAAAATCATATAAAAACAGTGCAATGAGAAAATATGTATTAATAATATCCATATGTTTTTGTGCTGTTATAAATAGTACAGCACAAAATGCCTGGCTGGTGCCACAGGATCAGAAAGAAAAACTGAGTACTGTAGAATTCACCGAAGCCATGGTAAAATCGGGTAGTGAGGTATTCAATAAAAATTGTATTAGCTGCCATGGCACACCTGGAGAAAACAATCCATTACAGATGGTCCCTTCCCCTGGTGATCCTGCCGGAGAAAAATACCAATCGAATACCGATGGTGAGTTATTCTACAAAATTAATGAAGGCAGGGTAACCATGCCATCGTTTAAAAGTGCTTTAAGCAAAGCTGACATCTGGAATGTAATTGCTTATGTACGTACATTCAATCCTGACTATGTTCAGGAAGTTTCGGAGAAAATAGAAACAAATATTCCCGAAGGAACAGAACTGGCCATGGACATTAATTTTAACAAGGATAAAAATGCGATTGAAGTTTTACTTACCGGTAAGTTAAATAATGATGTTACCCCTGTAGGTGGAGTTGAAGTTAAATTATTTGCCCAAAAGTACTTTGGCAAACTCTCTATTGGAGAGGCTAAAGCAACAAATAAAAAAGGATTAGCCACATTCTCATGGAATAATGAAACACCAGGCGATACATTAGGCAATGTTAATCTTATTGCTGTGTTAAACAACCCGGATGTATATGGCGATATCAAAGCTGAAAAAACATTACCAATTGGTTTGGAAAACAACCATCCGCCTTTAAATGAAAAAAGAGCGATGTGGAATGTGGTTCAAAAAGCACCCCTCTGGGTACTTATAGGATATACAGGCTCTGTGATTACAATATGGGCCTTCATTTTTTACGTTTTGTTTGCTGTTAAAAAAATATTTTCACTCGGCAACGAACCTATCAATGAAGACGAAAAGTTAATTTAATAACAATCCTGTATTTTGCACCTGAATAATGAACATACTATATTTATTAGTTGGCGTTAGTTTATTAGCAGCACTATTTTTTCTGGGGCTGTTTATTTGGGCTGTTAAATCAGGTCAGTATGAAGATACTTATTCACCTTCAGTAAGAATTCTATTCGAGGATGACGAAGAGAACATGAACAATGCTGAAGGTGAAGATGCAGAGAAAGAAGAAATAAAGAAGGACAATTTCATAAACAAGGATTCAGAAAAGTAAATAATTACAAAGCCTCCTTCAGGTTTCATATTTCTCAATCAATAGTAAATAACAAATACGTGAATCTTATTAGTATATATAATGGAGATACAAAAATTTAAATACGATAATGCGATTGTCAGATGCTTTATAATAGCCACCATTGTTTGGGGAGCAGTTGCATTGATAGTAGGATTATTGGCAGCGCTTCAGCTGGCATTTCCGTGGTTTAATCTGGGACTTGAGTACACCTCATTCGGACGAGTCCGACCTATTCATACCAATGCAGTGATCTTTGCCTTCATTGGCAATGCCATGTTTGCGGGAATTTATTATTCTTTACAGCGGGTTTTAAAAGCCCGGTTATTTAACGACATCATAAGTAAAGTTCATTTCTGGAGTTGGCAGTTGATTATTGTTCTGGCCGCACTTACTCTGTTTATGGGAATTACTACAGGTAAAGAATATGCTGAATTAGAATGGCCTATTGATATCCTGATTGCAATATCATGGGTATTATTTGGTTGGAACATGATAGGAACCATCATCAAACGCAGAGTGAAACATATATACGCTGCTGTTTGGTGGTATCTGGCAACTTTTTTAGGTGTAGCCATCCTTCACATTGTTAATTCAATAGAAATCCCTGTTTCTCTTACCAAAAGTTACCCGATTTTTGCAGGAGCTCAGGATGCACTAGTTCAATGGTGGTATGGTCACAATGCTGTTGCCTTCTTTTTAACCACTCCATGGCTGGGATTAATGTATTACTATTTACCTAAAGCTTCAAACCGGCCTATATATTCATACCAATTGTCGATTATTCACTTCTGGACTTTGATTTTTATATACATGTGGACTGGTCCTCACCACCTGCTGTATAATGCATTGCCTGATTGGCTGCAAGCATTGGGAGTTACATTTTCAGTAATGCTGATTGCTCCTTCGTGGGGAGGTATGATAAACGGACTATTAACTTTGAGAGGTGCATGGGATCAGGTACGTGACCGGGCTGATCTGAAATTTATGGTAGTTGCCCTAATTGCCTATGGAATGGCTACTTTTGAGGGCCCCATGATGGCACTTAAAACAGTAAACTCCATCAGTCACTTTACCGACTGGACCATCGCTCATACACATATTGGTGGTATGGGATGGAATAGTGGATTAATCTTTGGTATGTTTTATTGGTTGGTTCCACGTTTATTTAAGACTAAACTCTTTTCGTCTAAACTTGCCAATGCACACTTTTGGGTTGGAACACTCGGTATTTTAATGTTTGCTATTCCGTTATATTGGGCAGCCATTACTCAATGGTTAATGCTAAAAGAATATACTCCAACAGGATCACTGGCATATCCTAACTTTTTACAGACAACCATACAAATATTACCATTGTATGCATTCAGAATTGTAGGAGGAGTATTATTCTTTGCTGGCTTTCTGATGTTCCTATATAATATTGTTAAAACTATTGCTGCAGGACAAATGGTTGCAGATGAGGAAGCAGAAGCCCCTGCTCTTGTTAATACTAAAAAGAGAAATCTGGCTGGAGAAACGGTGCACCGATGGTTAGAAAGAAAAGGAGTAAGATTTTCGGTATTCGTATTTATCGCGGTATTTATTGGTGGTGCTGTTGAAATTATACCCTTGCTAAAAGTAGAATCTAATATTCCAAAGATAGCATCCGTTAAGCCCTACACTCCACTTGAATTAACAGGTAGAGATTTATATATATCAAACGGCTGTTACAACTGTCACTCACAGCAAATAAGACCTTTACGCTGGGAGACTGACCGTTATGGAGAATATTCAAAAATCGGAGAATTTGTGTATGACCACCCATTTCAATGGGGTTCCAGAAGAACAGGTCCTGATTTATCTCGTGCCGGTTACCTGGGTGATTTTACCATTGCAGGATCTACTACCTATAAAACGGCAGTTTGGCATTATAACCATTTCATGAAACCTCTTGAAATGAATCCACAATCAATCATGCCGGCTTATCCATGGCTTGCTGAAAATGAGGTGGATTTAGATATGGTTCCTAAGAAGATACGGGCCATGCAAACATTAGGAGTTCCATATGCAGAAGGTTTTGATGAGAAAGCAGTTGAAGCATACAAAGTACAAGCAAACAAAATTGTTGAAGACTTAAAAGCTTCGGGTGTTGAGGTTAAACCTACAAAAGAAGTAATTGCTTTAATTGCGTACTTACATAAGTTAGGTAAAGATATTTCAGGTGTTGAAGATTAACAGGAAGCTATGAACTTTGTAAGTGATGTTTTGAAGGATGTTAATGGTATTCAATGGTATTATATTATAGGGATAGCTATTTTTATCTCCTTATTTATAGTAGTATTATATCGTACCATAAAAACACCTAAAAAAGATTTAGTACATTATAAAAATGCCATTCTGGAGGATGACAATGAATCTGATGATGGTAAGCAAAATAATTCAAACGATTAATTATGAGTCAAGATAACAATAAAGACCCGCAAGAATTCCACGACGACATTGAATCGCATGAATACGATGGAATTAAAGAACAGAATAATCCAGCTCCATTTTGGATAACCGCCCTATTTTTGGTTACTGTGGGATTTTCTCTGTTTTACCTTGTTCATTATTTTGGGTATCCGGGTAATGAGATGGATCAAGCCAGTGAGTATGCCAGGTCAGTAAACGAATTTGAAGCTGAAAAGGCAGCAATGAAGGCCGCTAATCAAAGTAACATGCCTGAATTAAGCATTGCAGAAATGGCCGAAAAAGGCAAGGCTTTATTTGTAAAAAATGCATGTATGGCCTGCCATGGCGCTTCTGGTGAAGGAAATAATATCGGTCCGAATCTAACCGATAATTTCTGGATCAATGGATGTGCTGAAGCTGATTTGATGGGGGTTATTTCAAATGGTAGACCTACTAAGGGAATGACTCCTTATAAAAGCATGATGAGCGAAGAGGAAATTAAATACGTAGCAATTTATATTCTAAATGATCTGGTTGGATCTTCACCTGAAAATCCTAAAGCCCCTCAAGGAGAAGAATGTAAATAACCATATTTTAATAGCCGGTTTATTTTAAATTTTATCAATCCCTGACAGGAATCAACTTCCTGTCGGGGATATAGTTTACATATCACATCAATAATTAAATGCCAGAAGAAAGGGTAAAAACATTTCGTGACCGTCCTGATAATATCGATGATAAAGGAAAACGGAAAAAGATTTTAGCAAGACAACCCAAAGGGAAATGGTACACCAGAAGATCTATTGTTGCCTATTTCCTTTTACTGTTCTTTGTACTCGCCCCAATCATAAAAATTGGAAATCATCCTTTTATGTTATTGGATGTCATCAATCGCAAATTCCATCTGTTTGGCATCACTGTTTATTCTCAGGATACTGAAATCATGGCCATAATAATGGCTGTTACGGTCGTTTTCATAGTGCTTTTCACGGTTGTTTTTGGTCGATTCTGGTGTGGATGGGCTTGTCCTCATACTGTATTCATGGAAATGGTTTACCGAAGAATCGAATACCTTTTTCACGGAAATTATAGAAATAAGGTTTATAGAGAGCTATCTCCTCTTAAAAAATCATTTAAGCATTTCATTTATATTCTGGTTACCTTATTCTTTACCAATGTGTTTATTATGTGGTTTACCGGATATAAGGGGCTGGCAACTATATGGAGAGGATCGTTTTCTCAATATTGGCAAGTATATACAGCCATGTTTGTGGTAACTGCGGCCTATTATTACATATATTCTCAATTACGTGAAAATGTATGTACCCTATTTTGCCCCTACGGACGGATGCAGGGCGTTTTACTAGATTCAAAATCCATAACTGTTGCTTACGATTATATAAGAGGAGAACCCCGAGGTTCACAAAAATTGGGTGATTGTATTAATTGTGGCGCCTGTATTTCGGTTTGTCCAACAGGTATTGATATAAAAAATGGTACTCAGTTAGAATGTGTAAATTGCACCGCTTGTATTGATGAGTGCAATCTGGTAATGAAGAAAATTAAAAGACCGGAAAACTTAATTCGCTTTGCATCGGGTTATAGTCTGGAAACAGGAAAAAGCAGCATTAAAAACCTGCGAACTTACGCTTATTCCGGAGTGTTAATAATATTATTAACGGCATTGATCATTACCCTATCGCGACGCACTCCTATTGATACTTCGCTATTAAGAATGCCGGGAACAATTTTTCAGGATACCGGAAATGATAGCATCTCTAATATTTATCAGCTAAATATTGTGAATAAAACAGAAAAGGATAAACTGATTCATATAAAAATATTAAAACCTGCCGGAGCAAGTTATTTTTTAGCTGAGGATCCTATTGTTCTTAAAGAAAACGGTAGTTTTGATGGTGTTATTGTTATCAAAGTTGCTAAAGAAAAGATTCGTCTGAAAAACACACCGGTAGAATTAGGATTTTACTTTGATGATCAGATTCATGATAGTGCAACCGCTAGTTTTATTGCTCCAAAAAAATGAATAATGAAATTCATTTAATAAAGTTGATTTACACCAATGCCTGATATTTTAGACAAAAACATATAAAACCGGCATGGCCAGAGCAAATTACCGGACACAGAAGTATGATTAAAATTTACATTGGTTATCAGAGTTTTACAAAATTATAAACATATGAAATTCACCTGGGGACATGCCATCATTATATTTTTTGCGATCTTTTTAACATGGATTATTTCCTTTGTTATTTTTACGCTTGGAGAAAACAATGATTTAGTAGTAAAGGATTATTACAAACAAGGAGCTGAATACTCAAAACAGATGGAATTAAACAAACGTTCCGCAATGTATAAAGACAGTATTTTATTGATGAATACGGATAAGGGGGTTCAAATCACCATTGCTCCTTTCTTAATGAAAAATACATCCGGTAAAAAAGTGTATTTCTATCGACCCTCCGGCAAGAAAAATGATATTACGTTTAAATTAACGGAGAATGAAAGTACTAGTCTATTAAGTAAGGACAAGTTGATTCCCGGAAGATATAAAGTGTCTGTTTCATGGATAATGGCAGAACAGAATTATTTGATTATGAAGGATTTTATGGTAAAATAACACATATGGAAATTGTATTGTCAGGTTTTATTTTAGGATTAATGGGAAGCTTCCACTGTGCAGGGATGTGTGGTCCCATTGCAATAAGTCTACCTTTATATGGAAATCGTGTTATTACCAAAGTTGGTGGTGGAGTATTGTATAACTTAGGTCGAACTGTTACTTATGGATTCATGGGTGCTTTCTTTGGCTTTATAGGTCAGGGACTTTCTCTGGTTGGGTTTCAGCAATGGGTTTCCGTTATTATGGGTTCATTGATGATTATATCTGTATTACTTCCTTCTCTTTTTAAAAACATCAATGGAGGAAACATCCCCATAGCAGGGTGGGTTCGTAAAGGAATACAAAAACTGTTCGTAAAAAAATCTTTTGGTGGCCTTTTCTTTATTGGGTTGCTAAACGGATTACTTCCATGCGGATTGGTTTACATGGCTATTGCAGGTGCCATTGGAACAGGTGATGTAACCACAGGAACCATTTTCATGATTCTATTTGGATTGGGAACTTTACCTATCATGCTGGGCATCTCTATTGTAGGCAATCTGGTAAGTATGACTATCCGGAATAAAATAAACAGAGTTATACCTGTAATGGTAATAATCATTGGTTTCATATTCATTTTACGCGGTTTAAGCCTGGGAATCCCCTACCTTAGTCCACCTGAAAAAAAGCTTCATCCTCAAATGCATATGCAGCAAACCCAGGCTCACCCCAAAGCTGCTATTGAAAATTCATGTTGCCATACGGATGAAAACCCGGACTAATGATTGTACATATCTATTAATTGAGTACTTCTTTTTACTCTGGCTATCCTGACTTTTTTATGCGGGAGATAAAAGAAAACCTATTCCAAAGTCCTGTTGCTCTTGATTTCAATTTATTGATAATCTATATACTTTTGTCTTTATACTTGACTAAAAATGTCCGACAATAAATGCATACATTGTGGTGCCGATTGCGGTAAACATCCGGTAATCCGGGATGATAAAAAATTCTGTTGTACAGGCTGCAGCTCTGTATATCAATTGTTAAACAACAATCAGATGCAGCAGTATTATCAGTTTCAGAAACAGCCGGGCATTAAACTCAATGATGTAGCTCACCAAAGTAAATATGCCTACCTGGATAATGAAGAAGTTAAAACAAAACTTTATGAATTCTTCGACAATGGCATTGCAAAGGTTACCTTCTACATTCCATCCATACATTGTGTTTCCTGTATCTGGCTTCTGGAGCACTTACACAAATTAAATGACGGAGTGAAGTATGCCACCGTAAATTTTGTTCAGAAAAAATATACCGTAAGTTTTGATACAAACATCATCACACTTCGTCAATTGGTGGAATTACTGGCTTCGATCCATTATGTACCAGATATCTCTCTTCAGAGTTTAGACGATGAAAAAGACTCCAGAACACAGAATAAGAAACTCCTTTATAAGATTGGTGTGGCAGGTTTTGTATTTGGTAATGTGATGCTTTACAGCTTACCTGAATATTTTAATGGCGAAGCTCTTGATGGATCTTTTGGTGTTTTCCTATATTATTTAATGTATGTATTAACCATTCCATTGGTATTCTATAGTGGGAGCGACTATCTGATCTCTGCATTTAAAAACCTGAAAAAAGGAATCGTAAATATAGATTTACCTATTGCCATTGGTATACTGGCTCTGTTTTTGGTAACCAGCTACGAAGTATTATTGCGTGTTGGCCCCGGTTATTCCGACAGCCTCTCTGGTTTTCTGTTTTTTTTACTTTTGGGTAAATGGTATCAGGGGAAAACTTATCAGGCATTGGCTTTTGATCGTGATTACAAATCCTATTTCCCTGTTGCAGTAACGCGCATAAATGGAAAAGAAGAAAGTATATTATTAGAGGAAGTAAAAAAAGGAGACTACCTCCTCATCAGAAATAAGGAACTCATACCAGCAGATGCTACTTTGGTAGAAGGAAACGCTCTAATTGATTATAGTTTTGTAACAGGAGAATCTGCTCCTATTATAAAACTGAAGGATGAGTTTTTATATGCCGGAGGTGTACAAACAGGTGGAGCTATCACTATTCAAGTAAATACTGAAGTTGCTCAAAGTCATCTGACTCAATTATGGAATCAGAGTGAAAAAACAGAAACCAACCCCAAATCCCTAACTTCCATAGTAGATAGAATTAGTGGTAAATTTACAATGACAATTATTTTAATTGCTCTAGCTGGGTTTATGTATTGGTTCTATATGGATAGTTTTAAATCAGCACTATTAGTTCTTACGTCCATATTAATTGTAGCATGTCCCTGCGCACTGGCATTATCAATTCCATTCACATTTGGCAGTACCATGCGTATTTTTGGCCAAAAAGGTTTATATATCAAAAATACAGAAGTCATTGAACGGCTCACCCATATAAATGCCATTGTTTTTGATAAAACCGGAACCCTGACTCAACCCGAAGAGAACAGTGTAAAATATACCGGAGAAGAATTAAGTGCTGATGAAATATCAATGGCTGTGAGTTTGGCACGCCAATCAACCCACCCGTTAAGCAACGCCATCAGTTCGTTTTATAGTGATGAAAAAATAATGGAAACTATTGGGTATACAGAAGTTGCAGGAAGGGGAATTTATGCTTCTGTTAATAACCACAAAATTAAATTAGGAGCACTTGAATATGTTGATGAGAGTATTAACTCCTTTGAAAATCCTGATACTTCTTCAGTGTACTATTCAATTAATGGAAAGCTTAAAGGTCATTTTAAAATTAGTAATAAATACCGTAAAGGAATTAACAAGGTCATTCAGCAACTAAAAAATAAATACACACTTTATTTGCTATCCGGCGATAATGATTCTGAAAGGGAAAATCTTCTTCAGCTCTTTGATGCAGACAAACTGCATTTCAACCAGAAACCACAAGACAAAAAGGACTTTATATCCCAATTAAAAAGAGATGGAAAGTCCGTACTCATGACCGGTGACGGGCTTAACGACTCTGGAGCTTTTATGAGCAGCGATGTGGCGTTGTCGCTAGCAGATGATATTTACCATTTTTCTCCAGCAGGAGATGCCATACTCGAAGCAGGTAAATTTGAAGTATTTCATCAATATATCCGATTTGCTAAGAAAAGTCTGAGTATAGTTAAACAAAGTTTTTTAATTTCGCTTTTTTATAATGCCATTGGATTGGGATTTGCAGTAACTGGCCATTTATCTCCGGTAGTTGCAGCAATCTTAATGCCGGTAAGCTCTGTTACGGTAGTAGCATTTACCACAGTAAGCACCCGATTGGCAGGTAAAAAAATTTTAAAATAATAATATGGTATCATAGTTTACAGGATAAAAAACAAATCCTGATACCTGATACTTAATACTTGATACGATGACTATAAAACAACATATTCCCAATTTTATTACCAGTTTAAATCTTTTTTGCGGAGCCCTAGGTGTATTTGTGGCTTTTCATGGAATGTTAACTGCTGCTGCTTTTCTCATTTTTGCCGGAGCCTTATTTGATTTTTCTGATGGTTTTGCTGCCCGATTACTAAAAGCCTATTCTCCAATGGGTAAAGAACTGGATTCTTTGGCGGATATGATTAGTTTTGGTTTTGCTCCCATGGTTGTTTTACATATGATGCTAAAAAAAGTTTTGCTCGGAAGTTTTGAGTCCGATTTTTTCACTCAGGATATAAGTTTACAATTCATACTCATTACTCCTTTTATCATCACCGTTTTTTCTGGTTTAAGATTGGCTAAATTTAATGTGGACACCAGACAATCTGAGAGCTTTATAGGCTTAACAACTACGGCAACAGGATTATTTTTGGTGTCGTTGGGATATGTGTTTATGCATGATGATGGATGGCTTCACCATCTTCTTCAGAACAAAAGAGTTTTACTGACTTTTGTACCTGTATTCTGTTTCTTGCTAATATCTGAAATCCCTATGTTTTCATTAAAGTTTAAAGATTATTCCTTAAGTAATAATGCAGACAAATATATTCTATTGGCAACCAGCTTATTTTTTATTATATGGATGGGAATTGGTGGTATTGCCATCACTATTGCATTATACGTTTTGTTTTCTATTATTAAACTGGCAGTGAGATAAGTAATTGTACCTTTCCAAGCTTTCTATAAGATATGCCTATTTTAATAAAAGAAGAAGATACTGTCATTAATGACATGCAACAATAACAGCTTCTGTAGTTTTAACAAATTCTTGTCGTGCCATAGTTTCAATAGCTCAACAAAACAACAGTTAAAATTTTAGTAATTAAGTAGTTTAGTGTTTTTCACCTTCCTAATTTGCAAAATGCAACATAGGATGAGAAAAAACCAGGCTTAACAATATTATTACCTATTGATAACTTTCTTATATTAAAATCTCTCCTTATGTATTTCTTTTTGTTGAAATACTTTCCATTCCTCTCTTAATATGCTCATGTTATACACAGAATGATACTGATTATCTATCTTAAATGAATCACGAAGTAAGCCCTCAGTCTTAAAACCACAGTTTTTGTAACATTTAATTGCTGAGTTATTGAAATCAAAAACGCCTAGATCAATCCGATGCAAGTCTAATTCTTCAAATCCGATTTTTAAAAGCTCATTAATAATCAATTTACCCATGCCTTTGTTTCTATACCTTTCTTCTGCAATAAGGATTCTGCACACTCTGGCATTTTTATTACGCAAATCAATTTTATTAATCTCTCCATGCCCGATTACCTCTTCTGTCTTTAAATCAATTACGCGATAAATTCTTCTGTTCTGTTCAGATATATAATCTATTAACTGGCTTTTTGTAACAGGATATGTAAAAACAGGACCGGCAAACTGGTACATAAATTTTTCATCTGGAATCCAGCTCATAAAGCGTTCAAAATCCTGATCGGAAAATTTTTCTAATCGAATCATAATAGTTTCAGGTTCATTCAGTATGCAATAAATAAGGCTGAGATAAACCAGCACAATGGTACATGAACTCAATTATTCATCAACACTACTTGTGCTTCTGATTTCACTATGTCGAATCTTTCCTCCTAAGTTACCAACCTTAGCCATTATCCCGATAGTAATAAGCGATACAATGAGCACTGCAAGAGTTATATTTTTTGCATAGGACAGCTTTTTCCAGATGGAATACAATCCGGCTAATGACAAAAGTCCTAATACCGACATTAACCACAGAGCCTTTTCTGCAAGTTCCTCATGCTCTTCAATAAAATCTTCTGAAACCCCGGCAAGATGTTCCACCGTTTCTTCTGCTTCGTGTCCTGATAAAAATACAGGAATGGTAACTACTGCCATTAAGAACATAATGAACAAAGCTACCTTTTTGTTTGAATTGTTTTTCGTTAATAAACCATAGGCCAATATACCTGCTCCCATTATAGTACCAACTATTGGAAAATGATTTAAAACTAAATGAAAATGAACTGCATCCATTATAATTATTTTTAACTATTAACCTGAATTCTTGAATTTTATCAATCTCAGGCTATTAACATCTCACCCAAAACATCGCTTTCTGTTACTTTTATCTGAAAGCGATGTTTTAGTTATATTACAATTGTTCTGCTATCATTTCAGCCATTATTTTGGATCCTTCTTCATTAGGATGGATACCATCAGGGAAAAGCTCACCTTTGCCTTTAAAGCCCGTGTTCAGATCTATAATTTTAAGATCATTTTGCTTTGCAATCCTTTTAATTATAGGAATAACCTGCGCATTAATAGTTGAATCACTGATATCCCACCTCTTTTGAAAAGCAGGAACAGGAAGACATACATATATTTCAGGGTTTGTAACAATGGTGCTAAAAGTATCGATCATGGCCTGATAATCCGCCTCATATTTCTGAGCATCCCATTGATAATCTTTACTATCATTTGTTCCTAACTTAATTATAATAACATGTGGCTTAAAAGCAAACACATCATAAAACTCCATACAATTCCAATACGACAAATCACCCGTTTTCATTAAAGTAGCACCACTTCTGCCACAATTAAGAACAGTTTTATTTTCACCCACTAAATCATTTAAAACCACGGGATAAGATGATTTACTTTGAATTTTAATTCCTGCGCCTTCGGTTATACTGTCGCCAACACAAGCAATCCTTGTTTCTTGCTTCTCACAGGAAAATAACGATATAATTACAATTAAGGCAATAAATAATTGAGCACTCTTCATAAGGTTAATGTATTTTTTAATTATTAGAAAATTGAAATTTGCATTAAATATAAAAAGTTCGCAACAAATAAACCTAATTATCTGTTACTAATAAGATATAATCAAAATCAATGCAAATTAACAACACTAACGAAGCAAATAAGTATAACTCTGAATTTCAGAATTATAACAACACATAATCTATCATTTTAATTACTTTAACGGTCAATTATCAGCCCTTCATATCCATAGCAATGCCATTGTAAACATAGATGAAAGGACAAAACACAAATATACATTTCCATAAAATTAACATAATTTATCTAACCCAAAAGATATTTAGCCGTATCAGGTACTCATATACCTTTTTAACAGACCCAAATTCAGTCAAACCCATAAAATATTTAACCACACCCCCAATTTTATATACTGATAATTCAAATTTTAATAAATATGAGGAAATTATTCTCTTTAAAGTTCAGGAGTAAATTAATTTTAATCATTGTGATACCCATGTTGATTTGCACCATTACAGCAATATCAATATCATCATCAAAATTAAAGGAGCAAGGTCTTCAAACTCTCGAACGTAAAACAAAGGCTATATTAAGCCGAATGGAAGCAATCAGAACTTATACGGCAACACAATTTGATTTAGAAAAAGAAATCAATGAAATAAAACAAGCACATCCTGATGGCATATTAACAAAGGAAGAAAGAGAAAATGTTTTGAAGATGGTACCCATTTTTGCCTCCATGAGAGTAGGAGAAATGGATTCTGAAAAAGATAGTTATACCTTTCGGGTAGCTTCTCCATTAGCAAGAAACTCTAAAAACCAGGCCACTGAAAAAGAGACGGAGTTTTTCCATGATTTCAAAGCCAATCCATCCAAAAAAGACATCACTTATATCAATAAAAAAACCAATGAATTATGGGTAATGAGACCTGTTCGATTGTCGAAAGAACAAGGATGCCTGAATTGCCATGGAAATCCATCTCAATCTCCATGGGGTAATGGTAAGGATATTTTAGGATATGATATGGAGAATTACAAAGATGGTGAGATGGAAGGAATCTTTATTCTAAAATCAAGTCTGGATTCTAATAATAACGAAGTGCAGGCAAACATTAGAAATGCCATAATAAACATCATCATTATCATGGCCATTATTTTTGTGATTACCATATTAATCAGCTCTCTTTTTATTAAAAAAACGAATTCAAAAATTCAATCTTTGATTAAAGCAAATAACAGGATAACAGAAGGGCATCTGAATGAAAAGGTTCCCATAACGGGTAATGATGAATTTTCAGAAATCGGTATCCACACCAACCATATGATTGACTCACTAACGAATGTTATTGCGGCTCTCAATAAAACCTCCTCAATGCTTATTAATGAGAGTGAAAGAACCAATGATTTATCACAAAAGCTGGCAAACCACTCTGCGGAACAGGCTGCAGCCGTAGAAGAAATTTCAGTCTCAATGGAGGAGGTGACGGCCTCTATTCAGCAAAATCATTCCAACGCGAAAACCACGGAAGATATATCAAAGGTTTGCGTAAATGAGATACAAACCAGTAATATAACTTCTGAAACTGCCATTAATTCCATGTTATCTATCGAAAAGGAGCTTAGATCTATTGAAGACATTGCTGCTCAAACAAACATATTAGCCTTAAACGCTTCTGTTGAGGCTGCAAGAGCCGGCCAGGCCGGAAATGGATTTGCCGTTGTTGCCGGAGAAGTTAGAAACCTGGCAGAAATGAGTAGAGTATCTGCAGATAAAATTAATGCTTCGTTTACGCATGGTATAAAAACAGTATCCCTTACCGGAGAAAAACTTGCTGCACTGGTTCCGGATATTCAGAAAACCTCTGTTTTACTAAGCGAAATCTCCGCATCGAGCATGGAACAAACCTTAAGTGGGAATGAAATTAATAATGCCCTTCAGAATTTGAATAATGCCACACAAGAAAATGCCAATATTGCAGAGAGTATGACTGCCAGGGCAAATCAGCTTACTCAGGCAGCTAATGATTTAAAGAAAAAGATTGCCTTTTTTAAGTTATAAACTGAGCTCTTCACAAATAGATACAATACATTATCAGTTCTGATTACAAATACAACCGGAACTGATAATGTTTATTATACAGTACTAACCTGAGTTCGATTAAAATTAACGAGCTCAAAATTCAGTAAATCAATCATTTACTGAAAAGCTATGAATGTCACTTATAAATACCGATCTTCTGTTTCATATTTGCTTACCATAGCCCGCTATGCTTTCGCAAACATTCCTTAAAACTCAATATTTATAAGCGATTTGAGCCATTAATTTTATATCGAACTCAGGTTACTACATAATTATAAGAATATTACACAATGAAGATCACTTAAATCAAAGCTCTTTGTTGCTTTATCTATACTCACCAAAGTGACCCTCCTGAGAATTATACTGCGACAGGTTAAGCATTGTTTCAGCGAATCCTTACATCCTGATTTTATGGAAGGTATACTTTTTCAATTTCCCTTCCTGCACAACCTCTTGGTCTGACCATAGCCTTGAGCTTATCTCCAATCTTTAAGCCCTTAATATTTACAAATTGAGCCTCTACTGCACGTAACTCATCTTTGGTATTTTGAAACACCATAAATTGCTTATCCTCAAGCCAACATTCCTTTAAAAATATCAAATCTTCAATTTCAGATTTTGTTGCCATATCAAATTCTCTAATTACAAACAGGGCAGACATAAAGCGTACCAATCCCATAAAGCATCACATAGAAGACTATTAACCAATACATTGCAAAAACAACAATGATACTATTTCTACATTTTTGTAAGAAAATTTCCTGCACACTTCGTAAAATGTAGATTTACTGCATTGAATTGATTCCTATAAAATAAAAAACCCCGATAATGAATTACCGGGGTCTGATTGAAATAAATTAATGTAATGATCTGAATCCGACATAAAATCAAGAATTAACCTCATCATACACTCTATGAGGCTCTTCTATATTTCTAAATGCATTCAGGCTACTATTCTGTATGTAAAAAAGTTGATTCTCTAAGCAGAATTATATATCAAAGTAATCTTCTTTTTTTACTTTGTTAGCTTCTGTTTTTTCGAATTTATTAACGGCCCATTTAATAGCCTGATAACTCACAACAATTAATAACGGCCAGCTTAAATACCAAAGTATTTCATGTAAATATTTCATATACTGCAATTTATAAAACCTAATAACCAAAGCAATTTGTATGGAAACAACTTGATAATAAGCAATTAGTTATTTTGGTTATAACTGTTTCAATTAATTCTATTTTAATAAATATGTATATCGTCAGATTCTATTTCTTCCTGATCTATTTTCCGGTTGTTGATGGCTCTCCAGGCATACCAGATATAGGCCAGAACAAACGGTATCATTAATGACACATAACTCATTGCTGTTAAAGTAAAATGACTTGAACTTGCATTTTCGATGGTTAATGAGCTTTGCAGACTACTTAAGGAAGGGTAAAAAGCGGTATGATTATATCCTGCCAACAGAAACAACATCAGAACTGTAATAACAGTTCCGGGACCAGCAAACCAAATAGATTTGGAACCTCCTTTTAAGTAGCCACTAATAATACCATATAAAACTAAAACAACTCCAGCTAAAAATACTGCAGCAACCACAGGCATTTCAATTAGGTTTATAAAGTATTTATTGGATTGTATAAATACTTCTTTGGTTTCAGGATTCACAGCAAAACCATCCCTTAGCATTAACCAGATTGTAAATGTCAGAAATAATACTACAAATGGAATACCATTGACCAGAAGTTGTTTTTTAGCTCTCTCCATAATATTTTCCTGATCAACAGCATTCATAAAATAGAGGATTGCTAAAACACGAGCTAAAAAGAATACGGTTAATCCCAAAGATAAATTATGCAGATTCAAAGCTGCTTCTAATCCATGATAAACATTGTCCCATTTCGATTGATTGTATTCATTTATCGAAAAATTAGCACCGGTAAAAAGGGTGGCTACAGCTGTTCCGATAAAAACAGTTCCAATTAATCCGTTAATAAACAAGAATGCTTCATAGGTTTTAGATCCATAAACATTGCCTGGTCTATTCCTGAACTCATACGCAACGGCTTGAATAACAAAGGCAAATAAAATGATCATCCAAACCCAGTAGGCACCTCCAAAGCTTGTACTGTAAAACAATGGAAATGAAGCAAAAAAGGCTCCCCCAAAGGTAACCAAAGTAGTAAAAGTAAATTCCCATTTTCGCCCAAGGGCATTTACTAACATGGTTTTTTCATCTTTTGTTTTTCCCATGGTTGATATTAAAGTCTGACCTCCTTGAACAAACATTAAAAAAACCAGTATGGCTCCTAATAAGGATACCAGAAACCACCAATAGTGTTGTAATGCGATATGTGATAAACTCTCGAACATCAGATTTTCCCTCCTGTTTTTTTAGGTCCTATTTTAATTTGTTTAGTCATGATTTTGATTTCAGCAATCAATAATGCAGTAAACGTAAAGGCAAACAACCAAAACGTAATCATTACAGATCCGGTATCTATCTGCGAAACGGCTTTTGAAGTTGTCATCAGATCCTGAATCACCCAGGGCTGGCGACCTACTTCAGCAACTATCCAGCCGGCTTGTGAGGCGATATATACCAGTGGAATCGTCCATACAGCTGTCCACAACACATAAGTTTTTTCTTCGATGGTATTTTTATATAACAACCATAAAATTACCATAAACAACAGTAAAAAATGGCCGCCCAGAATCACCATAATATGAAATGCATAAAAGGTAAGTGATATGGGTGGAATCATGGTAAATGCATTTTTTTCCAACTGCAACGCATCCTCCGAATAATAAGATCCATATCCAAAATATTTAAAATAATCATCCATCCATTGCTCATCATCAAACCTGGCACGCAATTCAGCTAAATCCGAAGAATTTTCTTTTTTAGCCTTTTTATATGCTATCAGAGTTTGCTGAGCTTCATATCCTCTCAATATCTTTTCCTTATATCCCATTATATTATGCTTTGCATTACCCAGAATCAAGTCTTTAATTCCGGCAACAAAAGCGTCTACCTTTAAAAAGGCCATGTACGACAACATATTGGGAATTTCTATTTTTACACGAAAATCCTCTTTTGTTGTTTTTTCCATTGAATCATCATGAGGATCACCGAGTAAACCTATAGCAATCAGAGGAGCGTTAGTCTGACCCTCATAAAGCGCCTCCATAGCAGCAAACTTCATCGGTTGTGTCTGTGCCATCTCCCTTGCTGAGCTATCTCCGGTAGCGGTCAACATTACTGATGCAATAAATCCAAAGGTTGCTGCAACCACCATGCTCCTTTTGGCAAATTGAATTTCTCGTTTCTTCAGGATATACCAGGCACTCACCCCTACTACAAAAATAGCTGCCAGCACAAAACCTGAAGTAGAGGTATGTAAGAACTTTGTTACTGCTGTGGGCGAAAGAAAAACATCCCAGAAATTAACCATCTCGTTCCGGGCTGTTTCAGGGTTAAATTTCATACCTACAGGATCTTGCATCCAGGCATTGGCTACCAAAATCCATACAGCCGACAGATTAGCACCTATGGCCGTAAGCCAGGTTGAGGTAAGATGAAACCTTTTGCTTACTTTTCCCCAGCCAAAGAACATAACGGCTATAAAAGTACTTTCAAGAAAAAAGGCCATTATACCTTCAATGGCAAGAGGCGCTCCAAATATATCTCCTACAAACCAGGAATAATTACTCCAGTTGGTTCCAAACTCAAACTCAAGTATTATTCCGGTAGCAACACCGATGGCAAAGTTAATTCCAAATAGTTTCATCCAGTATTTGGTAATTCTTTTCCATTCCGGGTTTCCGGTTTTCACATAGATACTTTCCATAAAGGCTACAATAAAGCCTAATCCCAATGTTAACGGGACAAAGATCCAATGATACATGGCCGTAAGTGCAAATTGTGCTCTCGACCAATCCACTAGTGTAACATCAATAGCTTCAAACATTTAATTAGTGTGTTTAGGTATTATTAATTGTTCAATAACATGATTAGCCCTCTCCTCATCCGTGGAGAAGTCTTTTTTTAGTTTATTCTGAAAAAAAAAGAGTTTAAAGATAAAGAATATTATAAAGAGTTTTAAGAGTATAACAAACCATACTGATCTGGCCCAATCGGGTAGATTCTTAAATCCATCTATATAAAAATCTATTATTTTTTTCATCTTATTACTGATTCAATACCCAAATAACAACAAAAAATACCAATGGTTGAAAGGAATAACAAAAATTAAAGTTATTTTTCTGCAATTGAATATCTTATCCTAATCAAAGATACTGGATTGCTTTCTTACTAATCCGATGGAGTAATTGAAAATCTGCGTTTTAATGCCGATAAAATTCAGAATATTAACCTGAGTTCGATATAAAATTAAAGGCTCAAATCGCTTATAAATATTGAGTTTCAAGGAATGTTTGCGAAAGCAAGCGGGCTATGGTAAGCAAATATGACGCAGAAAATCGGTATTTATAAGTGAAATTCATAGCTTTTCAGTAAATAATCGATTATTAATTCTCAAAAAAAAGCACAAAAAAAGCCGGGATAGTTTATCCCGGCCAAATCAGTTCAATGAATAATATATTATATTACTCTTACATTTACTGCGTTCATACCTTTTCTACCTTCTTTAAGGTCGAATTCTACTTGATCATCCTCGCGGATTTCATCAATTAAACCTGTAACGTGTACGAAATACTCTGTACCTGTTCCTTCTTCTTTAATGAAACCAAAACCTTTTGATTCATTAAAAAACTTTACTGTTCCTTTGCTCATTGTAATAATAAAAAAATAATTTGGTGTCAAAGGTAATTTAATAATTTACTTTAAAACTATTTAAAGCCACTTATTTTTAAATAATTTAAAATTTAACATTCAGGTAATAATAGTCCAATGGACGATTATTTACTTTCCCTGTTTTGAAACATGTCAATTTGTATCTGAAATCAGGACAGGGTTACTTCTGAATCACTATGATTGCAACATCATTTCTTTGAAAATTCTTACAATACCAGATGTCAGCAAGTAAACTCCATTTTTTTTTAGTTACTCCTGCTCTCAGAATGATCATTTACGGCAGTAAACTCACATTTTCCGGGCTTCGAAAGCCTCAGAAATGAAGCTTTCTTATCGGCCTCTTGAGTTTTCGTGCAAGTAACCTGAGTTCGATTAAAATTTTAGAATTCAGATTGACATAAAAGGCTGATATACAAGGTGAATTTTGCAGGGCTAGCTCGATAAATTTAACGAAGTAGATCAGTTTTTTATGCAAAGCATGAGAGTTTCCGCTTATAAACAGCGATCTTCTTCCTGAAAATTATTCAAAATAGCCCGCTATTCTTTCATAATTTTCAGTTGAATCTCACTTTTTATAGGCGGTCTGAATCCAAAATTTTATGTCGAACTCAGGTTAGTACTACCTGGTGCCTGTCTATAAAGTGGGGTGTCTGGAGTATAAAGTTTAAATACAAGGCGTGTGAAAAACTCAAACCGCAGTAGACAAGCGTATATGCGGATTTTGAGCAACAACGCAGTTGTTGGACTTTATAGACTAACATTACCTAAACGCAACTTAAATCGAACTACAGTTCTTGTAAAACTAAGACTACCTTATTAAAATCAGCTGCAGCATTAATAACGTTTTCAAAACCTTCAAATTCCTCATCTTTAACAAAGATATTCCGGTAATACTCATTAACAACTATTTTGTACTGATCCCCCTCGTAAGTATAATCCGACTCAAAACCAAAAACATCTCCTTCAACAATATTTAACCGGCCAACTTCCGGGTTAGCAATTTTATACCCTTCCGGAACATGAAAAACAATTTCCCGATAGTATTTTCTGTTCCAGTCATTTTCTCCTTTTGATTTACGATTCTCTTCAAAATACATTTCCGTTTGCGGACCAATACTCTCACCTATACTCACAAGTAACTTATTACCTGCATTTTCAAGAAATGCATCCGTTTTCAAGTCTGAATAAATGATAAACTCAGCATCTTTAAGAGCTGCAGTAGTACTAGTCTCTTTCACTTCCAAGGTTTTAAATACCGGATCAGGAGCTTTTGTCTGGGTAATTTGTTTAAGCATATTTTGCTTTTGCTCAGTATCCATCATCTCGTAAAATTTGTTTAAATACCCTCCGCTTAAACCTTTCATCCCTCTTTCTGTTTTAACCCGCGTAGTATTTTCATCAATATCTACAGTAATATCAATAATCATATTATCGTAGTTATCTTTATCAGAGGTGGCTTTAATGTATTTTATTTTACCAATTGCAGATTCAAAATCTCCGATTTTTACCGGAACAATAAATAATCCATCGGTTGCAGTTAGTTCTCCATTTACAGTTCCCAGCCTGTAAGCCATGTTTGATGGATCCAGATAGGTATCCAGATCCGGGAAATAAATCAGGTATTCATCCAGATAATTCCAGCTTTGAAATTCACCATCAAATTTAATTACACTTCTATCGGAAGTTAAAACCAATTCGTGATCTATACCAATTTTTTTAAACAGATTCGCATAAACTTTAATGATTCCTCTATCACCGGTTATCTTATTTTCTAATACAAAGTTTAAATCGGAAAATTCAGGAATATTATACTTTTCAACATAGATATTGGCTTTTACAAAATCCTCCACGTTCTTGATTATATCAAGTTCGGTGGTTCCTTTCACTTGTACAAAATCCATCCATTTATTCATTACTTTATCGTCCACATCCAGATACATGGATTCGTAAACTCTGATAGCGGCATCATCCCAGGTTAAACGCGGTGCATAACCATATACTTTATTAAAAGCCAATCGATATTCTATTCGTTCTTTACGAGGTAATACATAGGAGAATTTTTCTTCTTTAATTGGCTCAATATTATTCTTAATACACTTAAACCTGTTTCGTTCATCTTCTAATACAGTGTGTTCTGCATTTGGAAAACCGTTGTATCCTTTAACATCGTAAATAAGATTTTTTGGTGATACTATTTCAAAGGAAGCATGTTGCAAAGGAAATTCAAACTGAAAAACAGCCCGCCCAAAATTATTTCCATACATTCTTCTCTCCACATAATATTCAACATCATCTCCTTTTTCAATTCCATCTATTGCAAATATCTTATAGCTTTTACCACTATCCTCATCTTTTACTTCTTTAATATTGTTTTTATCAAACTCCACCGACTCACCATTTGGTTTTATTGTACGAGCTTTAATATCAATAACTTCAATAACATCATTCAGGCTGAGTGATATTTTATTAAACTGATTGATGGCTTCATCATTATTAAGTCTGAATTTTTTATGCAAGGTATGAATCATCTGTAATTCACCATCATCGCCATACATGTACTCATATTTTTCGTTTAAAAATATACCCACTACATTTTCATTTTCATTGCCTTCCAGCAACTCAGAAAAAACTGGTTTGGCGGTCCAAATGGCATTTTCATTTTGAGCTTTTACCGAAATCGCACAAACAAAAATGAATAGCAGGGTTATCGTTTTCAGGATAATTATATCTGGTTGTTTCATGGTTCACTTTTTAATGTTGGTCTTTAAAGATTTTTTACGGTTTTTTTCCTAAGTACCAGAGTATTTCTATAATTACGATTGAGTGACTTAACCATTTTATTCCACATATAAATCTGGTCGTCAAGCAATACAAAGAAATTAAAAATCAATTCCTTTTCCAGAATCACATAATCTCCTTGTTGTTTGTATTGAATAGAATACCCAAAATTCTCACTATTGAAACTTCCGTTTTCAGGTATGTAAGTTACCTCATACCCTTCAGGAATACGTAGCCTGGTCACAAATTTCTCTGTACAATAAAAATCATTCTGCATTGGATTAATGGTTCCGGTGGTATCAATGGTCATATTCTGATAGGATTTATCCAGATTCAGATTCAGATAAATCTCATCACCTACGTTTTTATAATAATCACTAATTTCAAAATTATACTGCACTCTCGCAGGTACTTCATAGGTAAAAAGATCCTGGGCATGCTGGGCAGTAACTTTAAACGTATTGTTACCCCTGGAGAAAATCCTTGAAAAGGTTTTATCGTATTTTTCAGGTTTAACTCCATCCATGGTGTAAGCCAATTCAACTTTATTAAATCCCGTATAAGTAACCAATGCATCTCCCATCACTTTCCCATCCATCATTTCAACGGTTACAGAATCTGTAACAACACTATAACTAGCTGGCGATATCGGTATTTTAAATAACTGGAAATCATTTTTCCCCTTTCCGACCATCACTTCTTTACCCTGAATATGATAAGGGAAGACTCCATAATCCAGATATTTGAATGTTCCGTCGAGTATCGTCAATGAATCATTCACAATGCGGGCTGCCACCATGTGGTTATCTACCGAAGGGAGAGGAAGTTCTTCATAAGTATATGGAATACTCCGGGTTCCGACCCAGGCATAATAGGTGGGCAGGCCTGCTATATCCATCATGGTCTTAATCAGACTCGACATTCCCTTGCAATCGCCAAATCGTTTTTGTACCACATCTGAGGCTGCTGACGGAATAAAACCCGAATATCCATGTTCATAGGCTACATACTTGATATTTTTATGAACCCAATAATATATGGCTCTGGCTTTATCTGCATCGGAAAGTCCCTTTGTAATGGTTTCAACGGTCTGCTTTAAGGCTTCTGATTTTTCCTTATTTACATCAGATACAAAATCATAATAGTAACTGTACAGTAATTCCGGAGTGCCAAAATAGGATTCTTTTGCACCATTGATGTTTGTACTTTTAATATAAAAAGTCACATGTGGACTGTAATGGCTGATAGAATAGTTATTTCCGACTCCATATTGAAATGGCTTAACATCTTTCACCTCCCATTCGAAATAATTGTATTTGCCTTTTTTGTACTGTGTAAACTTGATTCCTTTACCTTCAGTATTAAAAAGTTTATACCCCAGCTTAACATCGCGATGCACTTTTGCTACTACTTTTACCTTGGCCACAGGTATGTACGACTGAAAAAAGGAACTTCTAAGAAATCTGGGATTCTTATAGTTGATAGTATATTTCAAGTGTGTAACAGCACCCTTTTTAACCGAAGGGTAAGCAAATTGCAATGTTTTTGAATCATCATAAAATATGCTTCTATCAGAGTTACCTGCTTCCTGAAACTGCTCTACTTTTATTTTATCGTACCCCTTTCCATTGGGAACAAGAGTGTAAGCTTCCTTATCAGATATAGTGGTAAAACCGCTAAAATAAATAACATCTTTAGTATGTGCTTTTGAATTTTCATTAAGCAATTGAACGTCTCTTTCATTGGTTTGCGACACCAGAAGAGAATCTCCCTTCACATCAATGGTATAATTGTATTGCAGATTAGTAACAACAGCACTGTAATCTTTATACTTTTGAACCAGATCAAGAGCTGAGGCATTTTGGAAGACAAACACTCCAAGTACCACTGTTAATCCATAATTCTTTAATAAATGCAGAAAGTATCTTATCATCATCTTTTTATTTCTTATCATAACTCTCAATTCGTCCATTCCAAAAATCAGCTACTGCCATTAATTTTCCTGCATCGTTATAATACTTTGTTTCACCATGCTCTACACCGTGTTTATACATTACAGACATCTTTCTATTTCCATTTTCCTTATACTCAACAAATTCCCCTTCGCGCAAATCATCTTTATAAACTGATTTATTCCTGATTTGTCCATTTGGATAGTAATTAATACCTGGTCCCTCTAATAATCCACTTTTGAAACTCCGCGTCTGTCTCACTGATCCATCACTATAATATTTGATCCTTTCTCCATCGTAGTTATAGTCTTTTAATTTCACCTCAAAGCTCTTTACACCATTGTTATAATAAGCAATCACATGAGTATCCGGATCTTTTATGTGAATAGTATCACAAAGTTGATTGTTGACAAAATACTGATAACCAACAAACTCATCCTGATCATATATTTGTTTAATCATTAGTTCACCATTGATATCATAATGCATCACATCTCCATGCAGAATTCCATTAAAATAGGTTTGAGACAGTTTCACTTGTCCATTTTCATAATATGTATAATCAATAGAATCTTTTTCACCATCCACATAATAATACTCTTCATATAATTTCCCATCCGGATAGTAACCTGTCCACTTCCCGATTCTTTTACCATTCAAATATTGTCCTTCTGTTCGTAATTCTCCGTTGTAATAATAGCTCCTAAACTCACCATTTCTTTCATCGTTCAGATAAGTACGTTTTGAACTCACTTTTCCATTGGGATGATACCAATAAAAGTCACCTTCATATTTACCACCTTTTAAGCTACAACTTGAAGTAACATAATCAGAATCGCTCATTATCTGGTATCCATCACTTTTGAGCAGGTCATACTCATTTAACAATTCTCCTTTTGAGTTATAGTTTTGAAATGCCAGAATTCTACCATTTAAATACCTGATTCGAAATAAGGTATCGCCATCTACACCATAGTTTGTTGCCCAGCCATTTGCTATATTATTATCGTAGTAAACCTTATGATCGAGTGTGCCATCATCTAAATAGTACGTCCAGAAGTTATCGTAATTGCCATCTTTATAATAACCATGGGTAATTAACAAACCATTCATTCCATACTTTTTATATTCTCCTTGCAGCATGCCATCCTCGTATGAATATATTGCTTTTAATTGTCCATTGGTATAATACAACTCCACATCAGAGACTAGCTTACTATTCTGGTAGTTGCTTTTTTGAAATACATTCCCGTTTTTGTGATAGAGAATCCATTCTCCCGACTTTTTCCCTTCCTCAAAAGCACCGGAAGTAATTTTTCTTCCCTTGGTATCATAGGTAATAAAATTAAATGTTGAATTTTCATCACCGAAAGATGCTATTTCGTTTCCATTTGCATCAATGCTGGTCACTTTTACAATTTTATTGTCCTTATGTTCTTCCAGAATATTTAAAGTACCATCATTTTCGTAATATTTAAACACCCCATTATTATTGCCTTCAGCATCATAAGTATCTTCCTCTGACACAATTCCTTTGATGTTAAACTCTTTCTTCTGCCCAACAACAATTCCCTTTTTATAAGTTTCCTGTCTGTACCAATTCCCATTGGGGTAATAACTTCTCCAACGCCCCTCTTCTTCTCCATCCACCAGATTACCAATAGATGATATTTGTCCGTTGGCATGATAACTTTTATATTCTCCTGAACCTTTTCCTTCCGTATAATTCTTCAGTATGTTTATATTTCCATTCGGATAGTATGAGGTATATAAACCTTCATATTCATCTTTCACATAATTAAAAGTATCAAGTAACGAACCGTTTGAATAATATCCGGCAGCAGAACCATTGCGTTCATCATCAATATAATGATTAATCCCTGTTACGTTTCCAAATTCGTCATACCAAATCACATCTCCATCTACTTTTCCATTGATATAATCAGCCTCAACACTTTTGTTTCCTGTAGTTTCATTGTAATGCACCCATTCGCCATTCAGTTCGCCCTCTGCAAAATTCTCTTTGCTTTTCAATTGTCCATATTCATTATAATATTTCCATTCACCATCTTTGTTACCATTTACAAAACGACCTTCTGCCATCATTTCACCATTTGAATGAAAATATTGCCATTCGCCCACTTCATGGCCTTCTTCATTAGAATTACCGATGGAATTCACCTCTCCGCTATCGTAATAGCTAAATTCGTACAACCTGCGTTCACCTGCGATATTTGCATACCGCATCTTTTTTATTTTCGACAGTCCACTTCCGGTTCTATAAAATTCTTTCAATTCTTTTTCCTTTCTGGAGATGTATTTTTGAACATTATCATTACCTGTAGATCTTAAGATGGTATATAAAAAAGATTCCAGATGTCCTCCTTCCTTAATTTTTTTATAAAACGGGAAATATTGCTGAACCCAAAAATCATCCATTATGGTATCTAATGGTAAAACATCAAAAAGCATTTTAGATTGTTTTACCAATGAGGCATTAAATTCAACAGGCAATGGATAGCGATTACTCAACACCACTTTTGCTCTGAAATAATGATCAACTTCCTCAAAAAATGAATTATCATCAACAGTATCGATAAAGTCAACTCCTGTGGTATCTATGTAGTTATTCGATAGATTTTCAATATATACCAGAATGCTGTTGCTTCTGTTGCTTGTGGGTTCCAGAGCTAAAAAAGTTTCAAGCGATAGCATGGCTCTGGTAAATTGCTTTTGCCGAGCTGCCATTTTACCCAGTTGCATATGACTGGAGGCATGGAAGGGATTACAACGAAGAGCCTCCTGAAAACACCTTTGAGCCTTTTCGTAATCTTCATTTTTTAAATAAGTGATACCTAAATTGTAATGCAACAAATAAGCATAAGGATACATTTTAAGAGCCTGCGAATATACTTCAATAGCTTTCTCTGAATTTCCCATATCATCATAGGCTGTACCCAAAGTTCGCAATAAATGCATGTGATTATTACCCGGGAGTGAAAGTCCATGGTTAGCCATAATAATGGCGCTATCATATTTTTCCATAGCCAGGTAAGTCATGGCCTTTTCGGCCACGGCCCAGTTGTAATTAGAATCATTTTCATTTACAAGGTTAAAGGTCTCTATGGCAGCAGAATAATCTCCATCATCATAGTATGTAATTCCATTATCGATAATGTCTTTAGAAGGCGTTAGTTGAGCATGAGCCTGAACTACAATAACAAACGCAAATAAGGTTAATAATTTTTGAAGCATATTTATTTATTAGAAATCTGAGTATACTCTTGTAATTGTGGATGTTCTGATGAATTCTGTCCTGTTTTCTATGGGATGTAGGCCAACTAATTTTTTCTTTTTTTACGGATAAACTGAATACCGCCAAATCCGGAAATAATGGAAATGTAAAATCCAAAATCGTACCACCAACCCGTATTGAATGGTTCATAGATGGATATTGACTTATTAAAAATACTCAGGATCAAAGAGAATGGAGCAATCCATCCATGCCATATACCTGATAAAAACCCTGCAGGCTTTAAAGGGCTATGTGACCCTCCTCCGGGTAGGCATGAGGTAAATATTAAAACTGCGACAACAAATAACACGTAGGGCAATAGTTTTCTGTAATTATTCATAATTTTTATATTAAGTATATTTTCAATTTAAAATACAATACTTATCATTCTTCCGGTTCTGAAATAAAATAAACCAGATTTATGCATAGAACTGGTTAAAAATATCATTTTACAAACTTGTTGCAATTTATCGAAACAATGTTTTGGTAATCCAGTACAACAGATATGTCTTGATATACAAAAATGGTATTTTATTTTCGGTTTAATAACAAACCTCGTTTCTGTATTCAGACTATGAATTACGCTTAAAATTAATAAACATGAACTTTAAAACGCTGATTTCTTTGATTATTATTTTGTTTTCCTGTTACAATGTGTTTGCTACTGAGCACAATATTACAGGTATTTGGTTAACGCAGAATAAAGATTCAAAAATTGAAATAGTTAAAAACAGTGACGGAACTTTTTCCGGGAAAATAATCTGGCTTAAAAACCCATATGAAGCTGACGGAAAGCCTAAATTAGACCATGAAAATCCAGAAGAACAATTTAGAAACAGAAAAATTTTAGGACTGGAAATACTGAGGGATTTTAAATATGATCAGGATGAAGAAGAATGGAATTCCGGCACTATCTATGATCCTAATTCCGGCAGTATTTATAAGTGTTACATGTGGTTTGATGACAATGACAACATATTGCATGTAAAAGGATATATCGGCTTTTCGTTAATTGGCCGAAAGGTAAGTTGGACCAGAGTACAGTAAGCTCCTGGTATTTTCAGCTATCTTTACCTAAAATTTTTATAAAATGGAAGTTACTATCCTCATCGACAATGAAAAAGGCTCCAATGCTTATAGAAGTGAACATGGACTGTCTGTTTTAATTGAATTCAATGGGAAAATCATTCTTTTTGATACCGGTAAAACAGATGCTTTTATTCAGAATGCCAAGAAACTCAATAAGGACTTGAGTAAAGTGGATTATGTGGTTTTGAGCCATGCACACTACGACCACACTGGCGGATTAGAGGATTTTCTGGTATTGAATAAAACGGCGAAAATTATTTTAAAGAAAGAAACTCTTAACGAACGCTGGAGTGTTTCGCATGGGTACAACAGACGAATTGGGTTTCCGTTACGAAAACGCTTTAATCAGGTCAATAACCGTTTTATGTTTGTTGAAGATGTAGAAGAAATTATACCCGGATTATTCATTCTTCCACGTATCACAAGAAGTGCAAATCATACGTTTACCGATTCCTATTTATTTGTTCAAAAAGAAGGCCATTTGCTTCCGGATACTTTTGAAGATGAAATATTTATATGTGCCATTAAAGATGAAAAGTTAATTATTTTTACGGGATGTGCGCATAACGGAATTGAAAACATGATTCAAACAGCGATCACGCAAACGGGTATCAGCGAGATTGAATTTATTGTTGGAGGTATGCACCTGAACCGTGCTTCTGATGAGCAGGTAGAAAACACTACAGAAGCATTAAAAAAGTTCAAAATTAAAAGGGCAGCTTTTAACCATTGTTCCGGCAAGCACAACATTCCGCTGATGAATAAAGCACTGGATGCAAGTGTTGAATATGCCTTTGCAGGTAATCAATATTTGTTGTAGAGTGACGGTTATCAACCTGCATTGTGTTGATTAAGATCTGATGTCCGAATCTGGTTATCAATCTCTGCGTAAATCATTAACATTTGAATGGATCTCAAACCTAATGGCTTCCTCCATGTATCATTTTTAAAGAATGGGTTATGGTAGGTAAAATTTCGTCCATGTATTCCTGAACAGCCTTGGGGCTACCGGGTATCACATAAATTAAAACATCATTAATAACACCGGCCAGAGCTCTACTTAATAAGGCATTGGGAAATTTCATACCATATTTAACCCGGATCATTTCCATAATCCCCGGAATTTTTTTGGTAAGCATTGGATTAACTACATCCGGACTAATATCCCGTGGCCCCAAACCTGTACCTCCGGTAATTACAATAATCTGCATTTGCTTCATCATCAATAGAATATTGGTTCTCAACATCTCTTCTGAATCAGGCAGAATAACTGTTTCTGTTTGCACTTTAATGTTTTGCTTCTCAAAATAGGAACTTGTCATTTTTTCTACCAGAGGACCACTTTCATCCTTATATTGTCCGGAAGAAGCTCTGTCGCTCATTGTAATTATACCTAAACTTATTTCGCTGCTATTCATGTTATTTTTTTTCTTTTGATACCAAAACAATATTCCCTATTTCCATTTCTTTGTCTACCGCTTTACACATATCATAAATCGTTAAACAAGCTACACTTACAGCCGTTAAAGCTTCCATTTCAACTCCTGTTTTTCCGTTACAGCGTGTTTCTGCCTCCACAATTACTTTATCTTTTTTAATTTTAAAGTCAACAGATACCTTGTTTAAAAGCAAGGTATGACATAGAGGAATAAGCATAGGAGTTTGTTTTGCAGCTTGTATACCTGCAATGCGGGCTGTTGACAAAACGTCTCCTTTTTTTAGGTTATTTTCTTTAATCAGTTCGATGGTTTCCGGCTTTAGGTAAATAACGCCTTTAGCCAGGGCTTTTCTTTCCTGATCTGGTTTCTGACCAACATCAACCATACTGGCCTCTCCTTTTTTATTTAAGTGCGAAAGTTCTGACATAAAAAATAGTATCAGGTATCATGATATAAGTATCAGGACACAAGTATCAAGAGTAATAATATACATTACTTTAAAAAAACACTGAGTTGTTGAGATTGTTTAGCAAAATGAATCTGAATTTACAAAGGACGGATAAATACCATATCTCCTTTATTAAGTAACTTTTCACCAATAGGAATTTCCATTAAACAATCCGCATGACACAGGGCTCCGATATGGGCTGAGCCATGAAATTTAATGGGTTCTACCTTACTATCACTGGTAATTTGAGCCGGCACAAACATATGCCGGTCTGTTTTTCTGCGTTTAAATTCATTTTGAACGGGCAATTGAAACACCTGCGGTTTCCATTTGCAACCCTGTAATGCATACATAAAGGGTTTCACATACAATTCAAACTGAATAAACGAAGCCACCGGATTACCGGATAGTCCAAAAATGTATTTCCCCTTACCATAGGCAAATACCATGGGCTTACCGGGCTGAATCGCTGTTTTATCAACTTCAATAGTGAGTCCCAGTTCTTTGATCATATCAGGCACTAAATCATACTCACCAACCGATACACCTCCACTCATGATTAATACATCACTTTTGTCGAGGGCTGCAGCAATGTTTTTTTTCAGAGAAGTGACATCATCCTTAAGTATACCATTATACTGACAGGAAAGCCACATTGATTTTAGCTGACCCATAATCTGAGATGCATTGCTATTGCGAATCTGATATGGCTCCGGCTTTTGATCAGGTTCTACCAGCTCAGTGCCGGTAACCATGATCGTTATTTCTGGTTTTTTAAATACTAATACTTCTGCATATCCGGCTCCTGCAAGTAAGGGCATATGCTTTGGTTGAAGGCATGTATTTACGGGAACAACAACATCTCCGATTTTAAAATCTTCACCTTGATGGCATACATTTGTTTTTGAAGACAGATTTGTACAGCGTACCTGATTTTCATTTAACGTTTCAGAATCCTCTTGCATAAATACCATATCTGCACCTTCCGGCAAAGGAGCCCCGGTCATAATTTTTACACACTGACCCGATGATAACTTGATTTGTACATCTTTACCTGCATGAATGGTATCCATTACGGTTAACGTTTTATCCAGATCTGCCCTTGCACATGCGTAGCCATCCATCGCCGATTTATGAAAGGGTGGCATGTTAACATCGTAAGTTACATCTTCGGCTAAAACGGCGTATAAGGCCTCTTGTAGTTTTACCTTGTGGGTTTGTTTTGAGATGGCTTTATTTAAAATCCGATCCTGTGCATCCTGAAAAGTTAACATCATCGTTTTATAATTTACTATATGCGAATATGACAAGTAACCTGAATTCGACATTATATATTGAATTCAGGTTAGTATTGCTGAAGATAAATGCTGAAATCAGCCTTCCAGAAAATAGCCATGTTCGCTTAGCTTTGCCTCCATCTTTGGCATGTCAGGAATTCCAATTCTTTTTCCCTTAACAATGAGTAAGCCTTCCTTTTTAAGTGCGGAAATCACCCTGATAACCTGTTCTTGTGAAGTACCTGCGAAATCGGCTATATCTTTACGAGATAAAGTTAAGTTAAAAAATCCATCTGACTGACCAAACTTTCTCTTTATAAACAACAATCCATTAATTACTTTATCCTTAACAGTCATCTTACCAAAACGTTTTGCATTGGCTTCACTTTTCTGTAACTGATCGGCATAAAAAAGCATAAAATCAAACATCAGTTCAGGTGTCTGATGTAGCATATCTATTAATATCTTTGATGAAAAATGGCATAAAACAGTATCGGAAAGCGCACTGGCACTTATATCATATAAGTAGTTGGTACCAAATCCCCGGTGTCCTACAATCTCCCCATCCTTTGAAAAACGGATAATCTGAGAGTTTCTTCCATCTGTTTGCTTGTATACTTTTACACTACCCTCATAAATAAAATACAAACCACTAACCGGGGCTCCTTCCAGAATAAATTGCTGACCGGTCTGACAACGGAAGGCATTCTTCTGTGAAACAAAGGGCTGCAGGCTTTCCTTATCGATATGTTTTTTAATGAGACATTCGGAGTTTTCACATGTTTTACAATTCGCTTTAACCATAGGGTTTGTTTTTTTTAATGATCAAGAAACTCCAGCAAATGCTGACGATGCTGATAAAATTCCGGATGTTGAATCGTTTCCTTTCTATGTCGTGGACGCTCGAGATTTATATGTGCTACATCACCCACTTTTGCATATGGTCCACCTGTCATCATAATCACACGATCCGATAAAAATATGGCTTCATCCACATCATGCGTCACCATAATAGCTGTAATTTTTTCCTTCGCCCATACATCAATCAGCACGTCTTGCAACTCAACCCGTGTCATGGAATCTAACATTCCAAAGGGCTCATCCAACAATAAAACTTTTGGCTTAAGCGCAAAAGCTCTGGCAATTCCTACCCGCTGTTGCATACCCTGCGACAGGCTTTTTGCTTTTTGATGAAAGGAATCTGACAAACCTACTTTGTCTAAATAATATTTGCAAATATCTTCTCGTTGTTTTTTGGTAGCATGTGCAAAAACCTGCTTTACACCCAACATTACATTCTCCAATGCCGTCATCCATGGAAATAAACTGGGTGATTGAAACACCACAGCTCTATCCGGACCTGCGCCATCTATTTTATTGGCTTCCAGGAGTATTCTACCTTTTGTGATTTCGTTTAATCCCGCTATCATAGTGAGCAAGGTTGATTTTCCACAACCAGAATGGCCTATGATTGAAATAAACTCTTTTTCTTTGATCTGAAGTTGGAAGTCCTCTAAAACCACAAATTCTCCATTACTCATGGGATATGATTTTTTTAAATCGACACACTCCAACATTATTTTTTCTGATGTTACTGTGTTCATAGCTCTGGCTTTAACGGTTAATTACAAATCTGTTTCTTGGCTTAATCCTGGGCTGAATATCAGGTAACTCAAATACCTCATTCTTATTGGCTGATCTATGAACTCCAACTTCATTCAGATAGGCGATAATCGCATTTCGTTCTTTTTTAAAATTCAGATCGGCATTTATAGCCGCCTTGTCTCTGGGTCTTTTAAAGTCTATCTGAAATTCTGTACCTAAAGTTGATTTCGGACCAGGAGTTAAAGGGATAACCCTATCGGCCAATAAAATACCTTCATCAACATCATTAGTAATTAGCATGATTGTTTTCTTCGACTCCCTCCAAATTTTTTCTATCTCAATTTGTAACGACCCTCTTGTTAAAGCATCCAGTGCACTTAATGGTTCATCCATCAAAAGTATCTCAGGATCCATTGCCAGAGCCCGGGCCACAGAAACTCTCTGTCTCATACCACCTGAAAGTTCAGTTGGTTTTTTATGTAGTGCAGGGGTTAAATTAACCATCCCAACATATTTTTTTACAATTTCCAGCCGCTCCTTAGCTTTCATATCCGGAAAAACCTGCTTCACTGCCAGCTCCACATTTCCCTGAACAGAAAGCCAGGGAAGTAAAGAGTAGTTTTGAAAAATCACTCCTCTATCCGGCCCCGGACCACTAATTTTTTCCCCTTTCAGAAATATCTCTCCCTCATCAGGTTGAATTAATCCGGCTATTAAACTAATCAGGGTTGTTTTTCCACTTCCGGTAAATCCAACGATTGCAATAAATTCACCTTCTTCAATACTTAAATTAATGTCCTTTAATACTTCAACCTTTTTATCGCCTGAACCATATGATTTGGACACATTCCTTAATTCTAAAAATGCTGCCATATTAAAAAGTAGTTTAAAGATGAATTACTAACTATCGAAGCTTGCCAGTTTTTGAATAAACATCATAATCCGGTCTAACAGAAATCCAATAATACCAATAACAAACATGGCTACAATAATCTTTGCATTAGAATCATTTGCTCCATTCTGGAATTCTTCCCAAACAAAAGAACCTAAACCGGGGCTTTGAGCCAGTAGTTCAATGGCAATAAGTACCATCCATGAAACCGATAGGGTAATACGTAACCCTGTAAATATCATTGGAATAGAAGCTGGCAATATCACTTTAAACACATTACTAAACACCCCTAATCGCAATACTTTTGAAACATTCAGATAATCTTTATCAACAGAAGAAACCCCCATAGCCGTATTTACTAATGTGGCCCACATACTGCAGAATCCTACACTTATAAAGGATATCACAAAGGATTTATCAGAATCGGAATTGGCCAGTACAGTTTTTACTACCATAGACACTAAAAGCAGCCAGACTACAGGAGAAACGGGTTTTAATATTTGTATGATCCAGTTTAACGATGTACGCAAGGTTTCGCTCAGACCCAGCACGATACCTGCCGGTATGGCTAATAATGCTGCTAATAAAAATCCGGCAAACACAGTTTCTAAACTGGTAATAATCTGATCTACAAAGGAAGGGCGGCCGGTGTAAGTTATTTCTGCCTGACCGGCAGCTTTTCTTTTTTTGTTGATCGCAGCAGTTCTCTCTTTAAAATCAGATTTACTTTTAGCTATCATTTTATGATCTTCCCACAATGCAATAGCTCCATCTATAACATCTGAAGGAGATGGTAATGAGTTTGGTTTGCAGCTTAAATCACCGGAATCGATGCATTCCTGCATTTTCAAAGCCGCTTCATCACCCTGAACATCTCTGGTTTTCTCAATTTTTCTTTCTCTCTCGATTTTATATAAATAACCGGCGCCAATATTACATACGCCCAGAAAAATAAAAACGGATAAAACCGGCACTACAATTTGCTTGAGTACCAACCGGATATTTTTTTCTATCTCTTGTCCTTTAATGAGTTGAATGAGTGGTTCAAAAAAGCCGAGACCTACCCATTTTAATGCCTGTATTATTTTTGATTCCATAAAAGTCTTTTTTTAGTTGGATTGATGGTGGTTTACATTTACCGTTTTTTTAAAATTTTTAGTTGTGAGATAAGGTACACCTTACTTCCGGAAAGAGATGTACCTTATCAGACTCACCAACTAAAAAACGTGTTCATGCTAAAGGTTAGGTCTGGCAATCGTAACCCGGTTCAAAAACCTATATGAACCCACTTTTTTCTTTTGTATCAAGATACAAGTATTAAGTATCAAGATGATTTACAGCTTGACATATACATTTCTGATATCCAGAACATTACTTTCCTTCTGAAACAGAAATGTTCAAAGCATGTACGTCTTGATACTTGTATCTAGATACTTATATCAAATCACTAAATATCTTTATTACCAATTGAGAATTTAGTCAGATACTCATTGGGTTTCTTTCCATCGAATTCTATTCCATCAATAAAATCAGAGGTAGCTACTTTATAACCATCTGTTGCAGGAATATCAGATGCTGGAATTTTTCCTTCAGCCACTAACAATTCAGCAGCTTTTTTCCAGATCTCCGGCTTGTATACTTTTTTAGCTGTAGACTGATACCACTCATCTGATTTTGGTTCAGAAATTTGTCCCCAACGACGCATCTGAGTCAAAAACCAAACAGCATCTGAATAAAAAGGATAGGTTGCATGGTACCTGTAAAACACATTAAAATCAGGTAACGATCTCTTATCACCTCTTTCGAACTCAAAAGTTCCAGTCATAGAGTTGGCAATCACTATAGAATCAGCTCCCACATAATCTGATTTAGAAAGAATACCTACAGCTTTGGCTCTGTTTGCAGGTTCATCTAACCATTTTCCAGCTCTGATTAAAGCTTTAGTAACGGCTATTGCAGTATTTGGATTTTCGGTTATGAATTTTTCTGTCATTACAAATACCTTCTCCGGATTGTTCTTCCAGATTTCATAGTTAGTAACAACAGGTACTCCGATTTGCTTAAACACAGCCTGCTGATTCCAGGGTTCACCAACACAATATCCGTAAATGGTTCCGGCTTCAAGAGTAGCGGGCATTTGTGGTGGCGGAGTTACCGACAATAACACATCGGCATCTACCTGACCCTGAATATTATCTGATGTATACATTCCGGGATGAATTCCGGCTGCTGCTAACCAATATCTGATTTCGTAGTTGTGCGTTGATACCGGGAAAACCATACCCATTTTAAACGGGCTACCATTATCTTTATACTCCTTAATAACCGGCTTAAGTGCATCGGCTTTAATCGGGTGAACTAATTTTCCATCTCCGTCTGAAGGAACATTTTTTTTCATTTTATCCCAAATTGCATTGGAAACCGTAATTCCATTTCCATTTAAGTCCATTGAAAAAGGCGTTACCAAGTTTGCCTGGCGTCCAAAACCACAAGCTGCTGCAATAGGCTGACCAGCCAACATGTGTGATCCATCTAATTCTCCGTCAATCACCCGATCCAATACATTTTTCCAGTTACTCTGTGCCTCAATGGTTACAAACAACCCTTCATCTTCAAAATAACCCAACTCTTTAGCTATCGCTAACGGAGCCATATCCGTTAACTTGATAAATCCAAAAGTCAACTGAGGCTTTTCAATTAATAAACCGGCAGACTCAGTTTCGGTGGAAACAGATGCTGATGATTTTTTTCCGGATCCGCCACATGATGTTAATAAGGCTGCTAATCCGAATATTAATGCACTCTTTCTTATGATATTATACTTTTTCATACTTTCTGATTTTAGTATCAAGATACAAGAATCACGACTTACGGACTCCGATATTTTCTATTGGTCCACAAAACTAAATCTGTGGACTAAAAATTAGAGTCCCATATCATACTCTCTTGTAATTAATCCTGATAGATTCGTTTAAATTTTAGAGAAACCATGACTACCACAGCTATTCTTATTATATGTTACTGCGTGATCAATTATTTACTGTGGTAATACAGGTTTCATTAAATATTTATGATTGGTATGTAAAGATCTGCTTACAAAAACTTAGGTGTAAACGCTAACATCGCCCATCCCCATGACTGCATTCCCTGAATTTCCTGATCCGGATTACCAAACTTCAGTTGTTTCATGGTATCAGTTATTCCAAACATTTGAGAATAACCTGCTTTAAACACCAACTCAGGGGCAAGTTTTTTCACGAATACTAAATCAAGCTCTGTACCTAAGGCTCCATCAAAACTCTCTCCACTTGTAGCATTCACTCTTTCTTCTGCCGACATAAACTGATGCAGGTGTGCTAACACTTTTGCTTTACCTACTTTAAAAGCTGTTTTTAAATAGATATCAACTAAACCAGCACTCATGGCATTTCCACCTCCATGCCCGTTACCCACATAAAAATAATCCATAAAACCATAAAACTTATGGTTTGTACCATATTTAGGCGACCATCCTTCTACTTTATCTCCCGACGTTTGGTCATCACCGCTTAAATAATCTATACCTAATAAAGGAGAACCTGTAACACCCGTTGCCTGAACATAAGCATTAATCATAAAACCTGATAAATCAATACTGGTAGCTCCTCCATTACCATCATCTACTTTATTGGCCGTTCCTCCGGTATAAAAAAACTGTCCTCCGAATTTCAATTTATCCGTTGAAAAGTTTGGTGATACCCCTAATGTAACATTACTATAAGTTTCATTAGCCACAGATGATGAATTGTATATATCATTCTCAAGCATAATACCTATATTTCCACCACTAAAACTCTTTTTGTAATAAGCCATCTGCTGACTTTTGGGTAGTCCCAGATTAAAAATACGAGGATTTGCTCCTCCACCTGTAGTCACCATATATTCATTACCTACAAGCTTTGCGGGTTCCGGAGCCCCATCGCCATACCCGGGTTGATTCCAGCTAAACATTACATCAAAACGGGTACTCTCATCTTTATACATATAACGGAATGCATCCAGCGATCGACCCTGCATAGCCCAATCTAAACTTCCAAAGAAACGATGATCATCATATATTACTTCCTGACGCCCTATTCTAAAAGTTGATTTATCAGACAAGTAATAGTCTCCATAAGCCTCATGAGCACTTAACAACTGATCAGATTTATTAATCTGCCCTGTTTCGCCCCAAATTCTAACATCTTGTAATGAGACCTTAAAGCCTACTTTCTCCTTTTTATAATCTGCAGTTAACCTGGCTCTGTGTTCAATAAATGCTGCTGGTTCCTGACCTTCAAATATCGGCTTTTTAAAACCATTACGCACCTCTCCCCTGGCTCGGTATTGTCCTGAAAAAGAAACTTGAGCTTTGCTTGTACCTAGACAAACAATAGCTGTAATCAGCGTTAATATTTTCTTCATGTTTAAAAAATTAAATAAAACCTGATAACCGTTGTAAAATTCATTCACATAATTGACTGTCAATAATTTTATACTGGTCATACCTGTTTCAAATTCGAATTTAAGTTTTAAACTCATCAAAAATTACTTCCGTTATTTTTACTCCGACAATAATTTTTGATGCGTTTATGTTGAAAATTAATTTACTTGATTAAAATACCAGTATATTTTAAGAGCTCTTTTTCTTTATTTATAACAAGTACCTTAATAAGCAAAACACTAAGAATCGTTTTACCATTATGCCGTTGCTCAATGGATTTTTAATTACTTACTTACTATGATTGATTCTGATGATAAAACTACGGTGTTTTAAACATGCTTTTTATGGCATTTATAATATTTTAGTAGTCTTTTTGTCACTTTTTTAGATGCGTATATACATAAAAAAACCTGCGTAACCGCAGGTTTTTTTATGTATATTACTGTATATGTGCCTCTTAACTAACTCTGTATAAAATAGTGATGTTCATCAATCTCCTTGCCAAGTCGCTCTTTATCCGGTATTCCAATCAACTTTCCTTTGCAAATAATCAATTTTTCTTTTTTTAAACCGGAGATTATTCTGATCACCTGCTCTTCGGTTGTTCCGGCAAAATCAGCAATATCTTTACGACTTAACTGAACAGCTAAATAACCATCTTTTAATCCAAACTTTCTATTAATATATAATAAGGCATCAATTACCTTTTCTCGAACGGTCATATGCGCAAACATTCTAACCTTGGTTTCACTCCTGTTTAATTCCTCAGCATAATATACCATAAAGTCATAAGCCATATTAGGTAATGATTTAAGCATATTACGCATATTATCTAAAGTAAAATGGCACATACGTGTTTCCGACAGCGCTACAGCTCCACTAGGATAACATTGACTTGAACTAAATCCACGCTGACCCAGCATTTCCCCATTATGAGCAAAACGTAGAATTTGCTCACGGCCATTAATTCCGGTATTGAAAACCTTTACCTTTCCGGTATGAACAAAGTACAGTCCGTGTATTGGTGCACCTTCAATAATAATACTCTGACTCTTTCTACAGCGCATAGTGTTTTTACTTTCCAAAAACTTTTCAATTCCTGGTTCAGACAAGTGTTTTTTAATAATACAATTGTCATTTAAACAGCTATTACACTCTGTACTATGGGTATTCATTTAAATTCAATTTTAATTTTACTCCTACAGGGGCAATGTTACATTTTTACCTTTTTTACCCTTGTAATTCATTTTTTTATAGGGGTCAATAATTTTTCAAGACTATTTTTAGCATTAATAACTAAACACAAATAGGGTGTAAACGTTCATTATATAATTGCTAAAACATTTTAATTACTAAATATTAAACACTAATTAAACCAACAAGTACTAATTACATAATCACATACATCTGGTTACCAATACCTTGAGTTTTATTTTGCAACACAGTTTTACATACAATATTTATCCTACATTAATAGTATGATGAATTCACAATTAACTCATTTATAAATTTTTAAAATCATACTACAAATCGGGAAAACAGCAATACAGCAAACCTTATTGTTTTTTAATTGTATTAGATATAGTACAAAAGAAAAACTGTTACAATTCAGTTTACTGGTGATATTAAACAGCATAAATAGTACTTGCACGAAAACTTCAATTGGCAGATAAGAAAGCTTCATTTCTGAGGCTTTCGAAGACCGGAAAAATGTGATTTTACTACCGTAAATGATCATTTTGAGAGCAAGAGTAACAGCCTGCGATTATTCCGGGAAAAAAATGAAGTTTTCTTGCTGACACTAAATATAAAATTTTAATCGAACTAAGAATAACAGTATTTGATTCTCAAATAACATTGTGATATTTACATCCCAAATGTTAAAGAATCAACCAGAATTAAAAAAGTGACAACCATTTTTGAATACGGGATGAGTGAAAACAGGAAATTTAAAAAATTAAGAATTAGTCTTACAGATACGTGTAATATGGCATGCACCTATTGTGTTCCGGAAAATCATGTGGATGGTTTAAGAGCGCAGCTAAAACCATCACTTTCTGCTGCCGACTTAATTAGCATTGTAAAAGAATTACATTCATCTCTACGTTTAAAAAAGATAAGAATAACTGGTGGTGAACCATTGATATATCCGCATATTGTTCATTTTATTTCTGAAATAAAAAAACTGGGTATTGATGATATTGCCCTAACCACCAATGGATATTATCTTGAAAAATTAGCACCCCGATTAAAAAAAGCAGGTTTAAGATCCATCAATATTTCTATAGATGCCATAGATGAAGATGTATTTGAACAGATGACCAGAAAACCCATGCTACAGCAAACACTAGGCGGTATTCAGGCAGCTATAGATAATGGCTTTGATGTAAAATTAAATACGGTAGTATTAAAAGACATCAACCAACAACAGATATTACCCCTTATAAAATTTGGTATGCAGAAGGGTATTTCTGTACGATTTCTGGAATTGATGAAGATGGGGTACCTGCATCACAGCTATCAGAATTATTTTTTATCACAGGCTGAAATACTGGATGAGATCAAAAAAGAATTCAACATTACTAAAAAATTAAGAATTGCTTCTGCCACATCCAATTATTGGGAGATTAATGACAGTAATTATGATTTTGGAATAATTGCCAACGAATCTGAACCTTTTTGTAAAGACTGCGATAGGTTGAGGCTGGATAGCTATGGTAAAATTTATGGATGTATCAGTGCCACAAAAGGTATTTCTATACTCCATAAAATCAATAAAAGTCAATCGATTGAAAGTGATATAGTCAATGCATTAAAACAAAAACAACCCATACGTTTTATTGGTAACGATATGAGTATGCGACATATTGGAGGATAGAGTTATGATTAAAATACATTTTTTTGCGGGTCTCACCCGGATATTTCCCAAATCAATTGATTCGGACATTAAAGCCACTGCCACTGTATCTGACTTAATGGAAGAACTGAAAGTCAATTATCCGGACGCCAAAGATTTATTAACCAGATCAAGAGTTGCAATAAATGAAAGCTTTGTGGATTTAACCACTCCGCTACAGGAGAATATGGAGGTTTTTATTATCCCACCTTCAAGTGGAGGGTGAATGTGGCAGAAGAGAAAGGCAAGGAATTGCGAATAAATCAGTTCATAGAATAAAACACCCCGTGTTTTTGTGTCTCTGTGACCATCAAAAAATCAGGTGCATCAAACTTCATACACCCATTTCAATACAAATTCGAATCAAATGAATCATATAACAGATAAGGAAATAGACGTAGCTGCCGGATATAATGCCGCTAAGCATAATCGATCCGGAGCTATTGTAATGTTCAGCGGTGATGTTAGAGATCTGAACCAGGGCAAAGAGGTGCTTTACATTGATTACGAAGCATATATTCCTATGGCTGAGAAAACTATTGCACAAATATTAAATGATGTCAGGCAAAAATGGGATCTTCAACACGCTGCTTGTATTCACCGGATTGGTAAAGTGGACATTTGCGAAACAGCGGTTCTTGTAGTTACTTCTTCGGCTCACCGAAAGGAAGCCTATGCGGCTAATCAATATATTATTGATCGTGTAAAACAAGAAGCTCCCATATGGAAACACGAATTTTTTGCCGACGGAACCAGCGAATGGGGTACCAATTGCGATTGTGCTGAACCACATCATCATCATTGAAACTACAATATGGTTTATTATCAATCCGAACAGACCTTGATACAGAGCACCAATTTATTTTGTTATGGACGAACAAACACCCAATTGTTCTAAAATGCGGCTAACTGGTTCGATTTTGCAAGCTCATTGACAAAGCTTTGAATGGAGCATTTGATTGCGAAGCATTGGCAATGTACTTGCGATTTGGGATGAATTATAATATATCAATTTTTATACCTGCATTAAACACGAATCCGTCAGCTGGAGCCCAAATGTCAGTAAAAGTTGGTTTATTAGTTGGTGGAAGCACTAATGGTTCAAACCGGGTCTGGTTGGTATTGGTGAAATTCTCGAAGTTTATAAATATCGAACATTTATCGAACATGCGCATTAACATTACCCCCATGATCCAGTAATCGGATTTCTTGTTATACATGTTATCATATTGCTCACCCGTATAATATAATTCATACCCGGCAGACCATTTTTTTTCAATTTCATAAATCAAAACAACACCCCCATTATGTTTGGGTGTTAATGGTTTTTGGTTATTGATATTATCGTACTGTAATTCGGTGTTGACAAAGGCATAATTCAGATAAAGCTTAAAATCATCGTAGGTTAATTTCATGTTGGTTTCAAAACCTGAACTTAAAATATGGCCATCAGCACTTTCAAAATAAGATCGATTAGTGGTTTCAGGCTCTCGCAATACCAAAGCGTTTTTTAACTGAGTAAGGTAAAATAATTGATTGATGGAGAAGGTCATTTCATCACTCAAAGCTGTTTTATAGTTAATGTCAAAGTTACCACCAAGTGAAGTTTCTGCCTCTACATTTTCTGATGTTAATGGTTGTACGCCTCTGAAATATAATCTCTCTGCATCTTCGGTAAATATAGTAGGCAGTTTATACCCCATAGCCCCACCAATGCGAGAGCTAAGCTTGTTATTTGCTTTAAATAACAATGAAAAACGGGGTAGTACAAATGCTCCGTAGTCGCTGTTAAAATCGGTTCGCAAACCTGATTCCAATATTAATTTTTTGTTAAAGTCAGTTGTGTTCTGAACGAATCCTCCCAATGTATTATGTGTGTAATTCCTTAAGGGATGCGGATCAGTGTGATCTTCGGTAAATTGCTCCAGGTAATGATTTACTCCAAATTGCCAATCCGATTTCTCTCCTTTATGCAAACTGTACAAGGCTTCCGTAAAGCTTGAAATCTGATTTCCAGTAAAATTATAATCAGGAATAGAAAGGTTTCTATAAAAATAAGAGATACTGTTTTTTAACGTTATTGTTCTATGGTCTGTTGAATTACGGAAATTCAATTGTGTTGCGTAACGCTCTGATTTGTTTTCTTCAGAAAAAACATGCTCTGTAGAAAAGTTTTCTTTAATGACCTCCATATCTCCACCGGTTCGGTTATCAATAGTAGAGAGCAGTCCAAAGCTAAGTTCTGTATCCGGGTTGAAGTAATAGTATAGTTTTGGATTAAGACTAAAAGTCTGAGCCTCGGGCATATTTGAAAATCCATCATCATCAGGGTCGAAAGCGACCTGGTTGTTTACAGAGCCATAAACTGAAAAACCGAGCATCCCATATTTTTGAGCATAGAATAAGTTTCCTGTGGTTCCCAATGCACTTGTCTGGTTTAGCATCAGGTCGAGTTTGGCTTCCTCTTCAGGCTTTATCGTAACAAGGTTTACCAATCCTGCAATGGCACCACCTCCATATAAAGTAGAGTTACTTCCTTTGATAAGCTCAACTTGTTTCAAATCAAGCGGAGGAATTTGCATAATGGATAGCCCTCCTGCAAAACCTCCGTATAAAGGCATTCCATCCTTTAAAATCTGCGTGTATCTACCATCCAATCCCTGAATTCGGATATTCATATTGCCTGAACTCAGGGAGGTTTGCTGCATGTGTACTCCGGTTGTTTCCTGAAGTAACATTCCAATATTTGTTGAATTCATGGCTGCTTTTTCGCCTAATTCCTCTCCTGTAATGGCTTCTATACGAGTTGGAATATCCTGTATAGTGCGTGACGACCTTGTTGTTGCAATTACAACTTCTTCAAGCTCTTCGCCTTCTTCTAATTCTATTTCAATGGTTTTATTATTACTCTCAGGAAAGCTTAATTTAATCTCTGCATTTTCGTATCCGATAAAGGAAATTACAAATTCATATTTTCCATCCGGGAGATTATTAAAGCGGGCTAATCCATCGGCATCAGAAACAGTTCCCTTTGTTGTACCTTGTAGTTTAACACTTGCCCCGACTAAAGGCCCTCCTGATTCTTCTTTTATTTCAAAACTTACTGTGTTTTGAGACATAAGTATTCCTGAGAACAGTAATAGGAGCATTATTGAGATTGTATATTTCATTGCAGAAGATTAACTAATTTATATTGCAAAGATATAATGATTCAGCCAATGGTGTGATGGTAAAAACACTATTCTCTCCGCAAAAAAGGATTAAGAGACGATTGAAAGTGGCTAAGGAGCATCTTGGGAATGACTAAGAAGTACTTAGAAGAGGCTAAAAGGTGCTTGGGTGCGATTTTAATGTGTTTTTCTTTCTATAAATACTTCATCTTTTCCGGTTTCTTTAGAACAAAGTGTAATAGAAATTAAATCATAATGCTCAAGTATTACGCTCAAAGTCGAATACTCAAGTGTTTACTATATATTCAGAAAGATTGATGAATTATCAATCGGTTGACCATTAAAATCAGTTACTTTTCCACTAATCACGAAAAATTTATCATTGCTACAGGAGGTCAATGTTAAAATCATTAACACGAGCATCCATATACTTCTCATCATTATACATTCTTGCAGCTAACGGCTGTCTGTATAAAATTAATTTTAAGCCGCTGACATTTCCTTATTCAAATATTTTCATAGACACCTATCCGTATAAAATAATCTAAGATTTGACTTTTTAGACAGTCTGACAGTTCGGCCATATGAAGCGACCCGATATGCGTGGGGTATATTCATTTTCTTATTTTTGCCTCGGTTGGCGTGGGAGCAACACTCCCAAAGTCCGTCAAAGCAAAGGCTACTTTATGATGGCTTGTTAGCGGGTCGTTTTTTTCATTTTTTTTATCCTAATCAGTTATTTCCCTGCAATACACAAGAATGCTATCCGTAGAAGTCCATAGCGTTTTTATATACCTACTATCATCGGTTGCATATTCAAACACAAGAATTGAATCTCCCATTTCTTTCGGAGTTAACCAATCTAATTTAACACCACAAGGAATATCGCCATTCCTGTTCTGTGTATTTATTTTTTCAAAAGAATACTCATGCCTTATTAATATTCTTTCTAACTCTTTAGGACAAGTTTCAAACTTCATTACAATGGCAAAATCTATAACTGGAAATTCTTTATACTGATATTTCAAAATATTTGTACACTTACAATTTGGGCTTCCAAATAATTCATTATAAATCTCTTCACCTTTTTCAGGTTCTACATACTCTGAAATCTTGGTGTAAGATTTTTTAGCTATTGTTATTCCAGTCTATCCTGCTATTGCTATGAATGCAAGAAAAGCAATAATCGAAGTTATTAGTATATCCTTTCTTTTCTTAATTAGTCCGAGAATGAATGAAATAAGAAATCCAATAAATAGTAAAATTGATAAAAATACAAGAATTGCTACTATTTTCATTTCTATTTAACTATCCCCAAGTGTATTACCAATATTCCAAAGCTGCTGTTTTAATAATTCCTTGTGGTCTTCAGACATATTGCTTATTTCAATTCATTTGTAATTGTTTCAAGAAGCGTATCGAAATCAAGCGATTCGTCATATATCATACTGCTTTGCATTTCTTTGTAATCCGATTTGTAATTATCTAAAAATTCATCAGGTGGAATAATATTGAGATTTTGGAAAGTCAATGATTCATAATCTGTTGTTTTCATTGGCGTTAACACTTTTCTATGTGCTATAATACTTTCAAAAAGCGCAGTATCTTTTAGTGCGTCTTGTCCAAATTCAGAATTTAGTATTTGTCCTATATCATAGAAATGCCTAGACATACGTAGATACTTTATTTTATCCAATGGTTTCTGAAACTCTTCGTGTAGCAGAATAAGTTTTTCTAAAAATGTTTTTTGAGGGTTAGTTGTATTTAAAGTGAATTCACCCTCTGCAAAATCTGTTTCAGAGTAATGTTCATCAATCATAGATTTTATAGCAACTTCTTGGTTGGGCTCAATTAATGATCTTGCACTTACTTCTATCAACACTCTTTGGGGTAAATAAAATACTTCATCAAATACCGATTGATAATTGACTTTAATTATTTCCGGATCTTGATCAGACACTTGTGTATTTTCCACAATAAGTTCAAATAGACTTTCATCCACACCATATTCTATAAGCTGCTTTTGAAGTAATTCAGCTAATTCGGCAAAAACAAATGTATGACAAGCTCTTCTCAGTTTTCGAATTTGTCCTTTTGATAAATCGCCTTCAAAACCTAAATACTCTCTATCAATTCCTAAATCGATATCTTCTGAAAATCGTTGAATTAGATTAAAGGCTTTGCTTAATGAAGTTCCCCCTTTGAATATTAAATGATTTGCTAAGTCAGAAGTAAATATCATGCGCAACATGAGAGTGACCCAAGCATCCTTCTCAACTGCTTGTGGAGGTAGGTTTGTTTTAACACCAATTTGTTTAAACAGCTCAATTTGTTCTTCTTTAGTTAAGATTAACCAGTTGTTCATTTATTAAATATTGTTTTTTGTATCCAAACGGGTGCGTTTTTTAAATTTTGATTAATAAACTCACGTTCTCCGCTTTCATCAATTATCGTCTGTATTTTATTTATCTGTTCTTGAGTAACATTTCTCTCACCAATAGCTTTTAGCCCCTGAATTATAAGATTTGTCAATCGGTGCTCAATGCTTAAATTTTTAGGATTTGTCTTTTTAAACTGAATTGTTTGGTTACCTACTTTTATGTTTCTAGCAGAGCCATCTGTTAAGAACACAACCTTCATAGGAATCTGTGTTGATAAACCTAATAGGTTCAAAGCAGTCGACCCAGTCGGAATTATTCTTGCTTTGTCACGTTTTGCAATAGCTTTTGCAATTTCCTCAGCATGAGGATAGACGATCCCTAATCGTTCATGTTTTTTAGGTAAAAAGTATATTCCTTTCGCAATGCGTTTAATACTATCGCTTTTTGTTAAACGCTGTAACGATTTGCGTACAGCCTCATAATTACCTAATTCCGTGAAGTCAGCAATAAAGAAGATTTCTCCTTTATTTACTTTGGTTTCTATGGTTTTCAAATCTAACATTGTCCCAAAAATAGTAAAATAATGGGACCTGATGTTATGGATAGTGATTTATTTGTCCCGAAATTCAAATATTTTTGGGACATTTTTTACTGAAGTCCATTTGGTAATTGGTATTAATAGCCAAAACATAGCAACAAGTATACATTTGTATGTCAATGATTAACATGGTTTAACGGTAGAAAATTATTACTTCTTCCAGTTTAAAACAAATCCAATGGAATTTTGGTTATTATCTCCTCCTGATTAAAATCCACTCCAAAACGCAATTCATAATCAGCCAGCGGCTTAAACTGCAAATTTTTGCTGGCTTCTTCACCTGTCACAAACAAAAATAGTCCGGGAGTAATGTACTCTCTCATCCCACCGGATTCGCAAATAATTAGAGCATCTTCAGGAAAGAGTTTGAGAACATCATTGAAAACACCATTAATTAATGGCTTTTGAGCCTGTACAAACCAGCTTTCTTTGGCTCCTGATTGCAAAAAAAGAGAACTATCTTTTGTGTTTCTTCGTTTTTCTTTAACCACGTCAAACCCTTCTCCACACTGAACAATATCTTCATCCTCATCTAAGGAATGCAGATGCGTTGAGGTTTTTACTGCATATACCTCTTTCCCTTTTTGATGGAAATAGTTAATCAGCAAACATGACAATGTAGTTTTACCCACATTTTTACCGGAACCACACACCATAATCATATTAGGATAATTTCTCATTCTAAATCAGTTACAGCGTTAATATTTTTAAAATACTGAACATCAAATTCAATTTTATTTACATGAATCTGGTCCAGAATATTCATCATTGAATATTTCTTATTTTTAATCTGATCTTCAATCTTTAATAGTATCCTTTTATTATATATTCCAACTAAAGGATGAACTTTACCTGTATTATCAACGGCAACAACTGCATCAAACCCCTCTGTACTATCCAGTAAAATTTCCAATACTTCTTTTTTTATCAATGGAGTATCGCAAGGCAGAACTAAATTCCATTCACTTGTACTGTGCTTTAAACCACTATATAAACCGGCAAGTGGCCCCGCTCCTAGCTCGTCTCTAACAATGCTATCGCCAAAAATACGATGCTCCTTTTTATTACTGGCTACAATAATTTCTTTACAAAAGGGTTTTAAAAGGTCTGTTGACCATTGAGCCATATTTTTTCCTCCATACAGAATAAACGCCTTATCCTCATTCATCCTTAAACTCTTACCTCCCATAATCAAAATACCAGTAAGCCCATCCATATTTAAAAATTTTTTATTTATTAACAATTTCGCATTGATTTGGTTTTCAATCACTTACAAATACACATCCAATTAATTGAAAAAAAAATCATTTTAATGGAAACAAAAGTAATGAATCAATGTTTAAACTAACAATTACTTACTTACAGGTTGATTCTGATATTAATTTGAAATCAAAACCTGCAATTAATTATTAAATAATTAGTTGTTGAGGTTTGCAAAGTTATCAGAACATGCAAAAATATCAGTCAACTTGTTCCTATTGTGGTGTTGGTTGTGGGGTCTCTGTAAATAAGGACAACAATAACTTAATTCAGGTTTCGGGCAATAAATTGTATCCGGTAAATAAGGGTATGCTATGCTCAAAAGGACTGGGATTAGGACATGTTGTTAACGATACCTCCGACAGATTACTACATCCTCTCGTTCGTCAGGAAAAATCAGGCGATTTACATCAAACATCATGGGATCAGGCATTGGGCAGCATCGCAAAGTCGTTTACAGAGATCATTGAAAAACATGGTCCCGATGCTGTAGGTTTCTATGTTTCCGGACAATGCCTTACCGAAGAGTATTATGTGGTTAACAAACTGGCTAAAGCTTGCTTACAAACAAATAACATTGATACTAATTCAAGGTTATGTATGAGTTCAACTGTTGTGGGTTACAAAATGGCTTTCGGTGAGGATGCGGTGCCTATATCCTATGACGACATTGAACTTTCTGACTGTATTTTTATTACAGGAGCAAATCCTGCCTGGTGCCATCCGATCTTATTTAGAAGAATAGAAAAACACAAGCAGGAAAATCCGCATGTTAAAATAATTGTTGCCGATCCCCGAAAAACACAAACTTGCTATATGGCTGATATTCATTTGCAGATTAAGCCGGGTAGTGATGTGTTTTTGAATCATGCTATTGCAAAATGTCTGATTGAAAAAGGCTATGCAGATATTGATTTTATCAATCGATATACGGATGGATTTCAGGAACTGAACGAGCTATTGAATGGCATGTCTCTCGATTTTTTAGCAGATAGCTGCGGAGTAGAAATTGAACTCATTACACAAACAGCAAATATTATCGGACGCTCAAAAGGTTTTATTACTATGTGGGCCATGGGCTTAAATCAAAGCAGCATTGGTGTCAATAAAAATCTATCACTTTTAAATTTATCCATTATTACCGGGAAAATAGGTAAACCCGGTAACGGTCCGTTTTCGCTTACCGGCCAACCCAATGCCATGGGTGGTCGCGAAGTGGGTGGAATGGCGAACCTATTGCCTGCACACAGAGATTTAAATAGTGCTGCAGATAGAAAAGAGGTGGCTGATTATTGGGGCGTAAGCAGTATTCCTGATAAACCGGGGTATACTGCTACCCAGATGATTGATGCCATTATGGATGGGAAACTGAAAGCCATTTGGATTATTTGCACCAACCCGATGGTAAGTTTACCTAACTTGAAAAGAGTGGAAGAAGCTATGAAAAAGGCCGATTTGGTAATTGTTCAGGACATCTCAAAAAATGCCGATTCACTTCAATTTGCCGATATTGTACTTCCCGCTGCAGGATGGTTAGAGAAAGAAGGTACCATGACCAATTCTGATCGTAGAATCAGTTATTTACCTAAGGCCATTGATGCACCCGGAGAGGCTCGTTCTGATATTGATATATTACTTGACTTTGCTCAAAGGATGGGGTTCAGCAATATGGATTTTGAAAACTGCGAAGCCATATTTAATGAGCATAAAGGCCTCACTAAAGGAACAAACATTGATATCAACGGACTTACTTATGATTATTTAAAGAAAAACCAGTCGGCACAATGGCCTTTCCCTGAAGGTCACACCAAAGGGATTGAAAGATTATTTACCGATAATAAATATTATACGCCGAATCAAAAAGCGAAAATCATTGCCGTTGAGCCTGATAATCAGTCAGAGCCCTTAACTCGTGAAGCGCCTCTCATTTTAACAACCGGCCGGATCAGAGATCAATGGCATACCATGACCCGAACTGGCAAAGTATCGAAGCTGAAGCAACATATTGCAGAGCCTTTTATGGAAATTCACCCTTTTGATGCCAAAGAAAGGGGCATTGGCGAAGGCGATATTGTTGAGGTAATTAATGAGAGAGGTCAGGTTCAGGTTAAGGCACAGGTTACCGATAATATTTTAAAAGGAGTGGTTTTTTTACCTATGCATTGGGGCAAAACATTAAACTCTGATAAATCAAGAGCAAATAATTTAACCAGCAATTTGGTAGATCCGAAATCAAAAGAGCCTGATTTTAAATATGCTGCTGTAGAGGTTAAAAAATTCATTAAAAAACCTGAAACCATCGCCATTGTTGGAGGTGGAGCAGCAGCATTCCAATTTATTGCCGAATACAGAAAAAACAATAATTCAGATAAAATTATGGTGTATTCCATGGAGAACCATCCATTTTACAACCGAATTTTACTGCCTGAATACATTACCGGCCATAAATCATGGCTGGATATTCAAAAACATAAAGAAGACGATATTAAATCGTGGGGGATTGAAGTACATAACAATTGCGAAATAGTAAAAATTAATAAAGAGTTGAATCAAATCATTGATTCTAAAGGGAATGAATATGCCTACGATAAGTTAATTGTTTGTACAGGATCCAGACCTAATGTACCCCCTGGAGTAACAATTGATTATAGATCGACTTATACTATTCGAAGCAGAGAAGATGCAGACAAGCTTAAAAATAACCTTATAGGAAAATCATCAGTTACCATTGTGGGTGGAGGATTACTTGGACTTGAAATTGCAAGCTCGATGCTTGAATTTGGTATTGAGGTAAATATCATTCATCGCAATAGCAGACTAATGGATAAGCAGTTGGATGAAATTGCCAGCCAGATGCTGAGCGATACTATCGCCGAAATGGATGTGAATTTATACCTGAAAGAAGAAGTTAAAGCAATAGATTCTTCTTCAAATGAACATATCCAAATATCATTAAAATCGGGCAAATCCATTTCAACCCAGGTCGTAGTCTATGCCATTGGTACAAAACCAAATATTGAACTGGCTGTAGATGCTGAACTGAAAACCAACAGAGGAGTCATTGTAAACGAACGATTAGAAACTAGTCAGCCCAATATTTATGCTTTAGGTGAGATTGCTGAGTTTAAAGGTAATGTATATGGAATAACCAGTGCAGCTGAACAACAGGCTACCATTTTAGCCCAATATCTGGCTGGAGATATCATGTCACTCTACCAGGGTTCTGTTCCCATGAATATCCTGAAGTTTCCGGGTATTGAACTTTGTTCGGTTGGAGCTATTCAGGCCACCGACGATGCTCATGAAGAAGTGATTGTTCTGGATAAAAAATACAGATACTACAAAAAATGCATCATTCATAATGACAGAATGATAGGAACTCTGTTGATGGGAGACCGAAGTGAATTTGGAGAATATAAAAAACTCATCCAAACACAAACCGAATTATCCGGGAAACGAAAAACCCTATTGCGTGGCAACAGCTCGGCCGTTGAAGTGAAAGGTAAAGTAGTATGCTCATGCAATAATGTAGGCGAGGGCAATATAAATGAACTTCTTGAAAAAGGCATTACGGATCTACAGCTTATATGCGAAAAAACCAATGCCGGAACTGGTTGTGGAAGCTGTAAACCGGAGATTACTATGATGATTGAGAATGCAAAAAAAGACACCAACGCTTATGTAGAATCATAAGCAACTAAAAAAATAAATATGAGTACGAAGAAAAAATTAATTGTAGTTGGTAACGGAATGACCGGCTACAAGTTTTGTGAAAAATTTATTGCCAAGGGTCTGTCTGAACAATATGATATTACAGTATTTGGAGAGGAGCCCTGGGCTGCTTATGATCGAGTTCATCTTACTGATTATTACACCGGAACATCGGTCCGTGATTTAAAAATGGCACCGCGTGAATGGTATGAGCAAAATGGTATCGAGCTTAAAACAAGCTATAAAATTGCCAGCATCAATAGAAAAAACAAAACAGTTATCAACATACATGGCGATGAATATAAGTATGATGTACTAGTATTGGCAACCGGATCAGCGGCTTTTGTTCCTCCCATTCCAGGTGTAGACAAAACAGGGGTTTTTGTTTATAGAACGGTTGAAGATTTGGATGCGATAAAAGCCTATATCCCAAAAGTAAAATCAGCCGCTGTTATAGGAGGTGGATTATTAGGTCTGGAAGCTGCCAAGGCAGTCATGGACGATGGATTAAAAACCAGTATTGTGGAATTTGCACCAAGGCTAATGCCACGTCAATTAGATGATGATGGAGCTGCCATGCTCAAATCAGAACTGGAAAAATTGGATTTAGATATCCTTCTGAACAAAAATACCCAAAGCATTAACGGAAATGGGAAAGTAACCTCCATGAAATTTACTGATGGAGAAGAACTTGAAACCGATATGGTGGTCATTTCTGCAGGTATTCGTCCACGTGATGAGCTAGCACGTGAATGTGGACTAATCGTGGGTGAACGAGGAGGAATATTGGTGAATGAGAAATTAACAACATCTGATCCATCTATATATGCCATTGGAGAATGTGCCCTGGCTCTAGGAAGTATCTGGGGATTAGTAGCTCCTTGTTATGATATGGCTGAAGTTTGTGTGAATAATTTAGCTGGTAGCGATTCAACTTTTGAAGGAGCTGACCTGTCAACCAAACTAAAACTAATTGGTATAGAAGTAGCCAGCTTTGGAGATGTATTCGGCGCATCAGATGGTGCTAAACCCATTGTATATCATAACATTCCGAATAGTATTTATAAAAAGATATATATTTCTGAAGATGGCAGATACCTGTTAGGGGGAATTCTGGTTGGAGATACAGAGGATTACAACATGCTGTACCAAACTTATGCGTCAAAAATAAAACTCCCTGCTAACCCTGAAGGATTAATTATTAAAAGTGCCGAAGGTGGATTTGAATTAAGCGTGTTGGACTTACCGGATGATGCAGTAATTTGTTCATGTGAAAACGTAACCAAAAAACGATTGATTGAGGCTGTTGATGAATTTGATATTACACAAGTAGGACAGCTTAAAAAGGCTACAAAGGCTGGTACCGGCTGCGGTGGTTGCGTTCCAATGCTGGATGATCTGCTTACAGCCAAACTTGAAGCAAGCGGTAAGGTGGTTAAAAAAGTAATCTGTGAACACTTTGACTATACCCGACAGGAATTATTCGACTTAATTAAAATTGATGAAATAAAGTCTTTTGGCGAACTACTGAAAAAGCATGGAAAGGGAAAGGGTTGCGAATTATGTAAGCCGTTAACTGCCTCTTTATTAGCAAGTATATGGAATGATCATATTACCAGACATGCCAATATTCAGGATACGAATGATAAATTTTTGGCTAACATACAAAAAGGAGGAACTTATTCAGTAGTACCAAGAGTTGCTGGTGGAGAAATTACTCCTGATAAATTAATTGTAATTGGTGAAGTTGCCAAAAAATATGATTTATACACTAAAATAACCGGAGGACAACGGATTGATATGTTCGGTGCCAGAGTTGAACAACTACCGGAGATCTGGAAAGAATTGATAGATGCAGGTTTTGAAAGTGGCCATGCCTACGGAAAATCATTGAGAACCGTAAAAAGTTGCGTTGGTTCTACATGGTGCAGATACGGACAACAGGATTCTGCATCATTTGCGTTGAAAATTGAAAACCGCTATAAAGGTTTCCGCTCACCACATAAATTAAAAGGTGGCGTTTCGGGTTGTATTAGAGAATGTGCTGAAGCCAGAGGTAAGGATTTCGGAATTATTGCCACGGAAAAAGGCTACAACCTGTATGTGTGTGGTAACGGTGGTGCTAACCCAAAACATGCCTTACTTTTCGCAACTGATATTGATGAAGATACATGTATCAGATATCTGGATAGATTCTTAATGTATTACGTTAAAACTGCAGCACCATTGACCAGAACTGCAAAATGGCTGGACACGTTGGATGGTGGATTGGACTATCTGAAAGATGTGGTGATAAACGATTGTTTGGGCATTGGTGATCAATTGGAAGCAGATATGGAAAAACTGGTTGATACATATGCCTGCGAATGGAAAAAGGTAGTGGATGATCCTGAAATGATTAAGAAATTCAAACCTTTTGTGAACTCCGGCGAAACGGATCAGTCCATAAAATTTGTCCCCATGCGTGAACAAAAGAAACCCGCAAACTGGTAATTCTATTTCTCAAACTTAAAAACCTGAGTTCGATTAAAATTAAAACAAACATGATAGATACAAAAACAACCCAATGGATTAAGACTGCACATATCAGCGATTTTGAAGCCGATGGAGGCAGAGCAATACTAATAGATGGAAAACAAATTGCAATCTATTTCTTTAAAGATGATAATGAATGGTATGCTACCGACAACCAATGTCCGCACCAGCAACAACAGGCCTTGTCAAGAGGACTGATCGGATCGGAAGGAGATGAACCCAAAGTAGCTTGCCCTTTCCATAAAAAATCATTTTCACTAAAATCAGGTAAATGTCTGTCCGGTGAAGATTACGAGATAAAAACTTATCCCATCAAAATTGAAGATGAATTTGTATTTATAGGACTTGAATAAAAACATACCTAAGAAGGTAAAACTCGAAGTACATTAGAAAGACTGATATGTAATCCGGGTTAAAAAGAAAATCCCTTTTAAACACAAAGTTTAAAAGGGATTTTTATTTTATTCAAAAACCGATTAACTCGCCTTTAAACGAGCCAGACTTTCTTTATCAATTTTCGCCTGTGCATACTCTAATGTAATCACTAATTCTTTATCATCTTTAGAGGGTGCTTCAAACATTAAATCCATCATGATTGATTCGCATATAGAACGTAATCCACGAGCTCCTAATTTAAACTCCACTGCTTTATCCACAATGTAATCCAACACTTCGTCAGTAAATGTCAATGTTATATTATCAATACCAAACAATTTTTCATATTGCTTGATAATAGAGTTTTTAGGTTCATGCAAAATCCTTCTTAAAATCTCCCTGTCTAAAGGATTCAGATAAGTAAGAACGGGTAAACGACCGATAATTTCAGGTATAAGACCAAATGATTTCAGATCCTGAGGAGCAACATATTGCAACAGATTAGCCTGATCAACCTTATCTTTTGCTTTACTTGCCATATACCCAACAACTTTTGTATTCAAACGTTGAGCAATTTTCCTTTCAATTCCATCAAAAGCCCCTCCACAAACAAAAAGAATATTTTTTGTATCTACAGGAATCATTTTTTGTTCCGGATGCTTACGCCCTCCCTGCGGTGGCACATTAACAATAGAACCTTCAAGCAACTTCAACAGTCCCTGCTGAACTCCTTCACCGGACACATCCCTTGTAATACTAGGGTTATCCCCTTTACGGGCAATCTTATCAATTTCATCGATAAACACAATCCCTTTTTCAGCGGCTTCCACATTATAATCGGCAGCTTGTAATAACCGTGTTAATATGCTTTCAATATCCTCACCTACATAACCGGCTTCCGTTAAAACAGTAGCATCAACTATAGTAAATGGAACATGAAGCATCCGGGCAATTGTACGAGCTAATAATGTTTTTCCGGTACCTGTTTCTCCTACGAGAATAATATTTGATTTTTCAATTTCAACATCATCCTTGCTACTTCTTTGCTGTAATCTCTTATAGTGATTATAAACAGCAACAGAAAGATATTTTTTAGCCTCATCTTGTCCAATAATATACTGATCAAGAAATTGCTTTATTTCTTTCGGTTTAAGCAAGGTAATTTCATCCACATTAAAACCACCTTTTTTCTTAAATTCTTCATCCAGGATACCATGTGCCTGTTCAATACAGCTATCACAAATATGACCTGACACTCCGGCAATCAGCAGGTTAGTATCTTTTCTCTCCCTTCCACAAAATGAGCACTTATCCATAAACTTTTTGTTGACAATATAAAAACAACAATGCAGAATACCATAAAAATAGTATCCTGCACCTATAAATTATTACTTATTTTTATTATTTATTAGGTTCTCTAACTAATACTTCATCAATCATACCATAATCCTTAGCTTCTTTTGCTGTCATCCAGTAATCACGATCCGAATCCTTTTCAACCTTTTTATACGTATTACCCGAATGATCTGCAATAATAGTATATAACTCCTTTTTCAACTTCAGAATCTCACGAGCAGTAATTTCAATGTCACTCGCTTGTCCTTGCGCTCCTCCAAGAGGCTGATGAATCATTACTCTTGAATGTCTTAATGCAGAACGCTTACCTTTTGTTCCGGCAGTTAGTAAAACTGCACCCATAGATGCTGCCATTCCTGTACAGATAGTAGCTACATCAGATGAAATATACTGCATGGTATCGTAAATACCTAAACCGGCATATACCGAACCTCCTGGTGAATTAAAGTATATTGAAATATCTTTAGAAGAATCTGCCGACTCAAGATATAACAACTGCGCCTGAATTATATTTGCAACAGTATCATCAATTGGCAAACCTAAAAATATAATACGATCCATCATCAAGCGAGAAAATACATCCATTGAAGCTACGTTTAACTGACGCTCTTCAATAATTGTTGGAGATATATATCCGCTTGTGATTGATGTATACTTATCAAGTGCAAGGCTATTTATGCCTATATGCTTAGTTGCATATTTTTGAAAATCTTTTGGATCTATCATGACTATTAATTTTTTTCCTTTTCTATAATTACTGAAAAGCTAAATTAAAAAAAATATACTTGCACTCTGTGATTAGCTTAGTTTTTTTCAAACAGTTTGTTGAATTCGTCTCTGCTAATTGTTGTTTCTTCAATTTTAACAGCTTCTTTTATAAAAGCTAAAACCTTATCCTGAGCAGCTGTTTCTGTCATGTTTCTACGTTGCTCTTCCTGCTTGATCATATCTTTGGCATAGTTCTCAATATGCTCATCAGGAATATTTGATAATCCATACTGCATGAACTGCATTTTAGCTGACTTTTTAGCAACCTCAATCACATCAGACTCTTCAATCTTAATCTCGTTCACTTTAAGAATCTCATTCTTAATTAATTGCCATTTCAGATCATCTAAATATTTAGGCATTTCTTTTTCAAGTGATTCTTCAGTGATTTCTTCTTTATCGTGATTAACCGTTAAAATCCAACGTTTCAAGAATGCTTCAGGAAGATTAATGTCAATCTTATTCATTAATTTATCCTTTGCATCTAATGAAAATTTGTAATCACTTTCAAAGGATAAAGTTTTTTCAAGATCTTCCTTAACCTTAGCTTTAAACTCTTCTTCTGTTGTAGCTACACCCTCACCTAATACCTGATCAAATAATTCCTGATTTAATTCTGCTGGTATATAATTGGTAATTTCTTTAACTGTAAATCTAAAATCACCATCAATCTGCTTAGCCTCTTCATCAGACACTTTAAGCATATATGAAATCTGAGCAGCGTCAGTAAATGTAGTTTTAGGATTAAGAGCAATAACGTCACCCACTTTTGATCCAGAAAGTTTCGCTTTGGCATCATCACTTACACTGGTTCCTGATAAAACAACATCTGCAGCATTAATTCCATCTGCAAGTGGGTTTCCATCCTGATCCAATTGTACAAAATCACCCTTCAACATTGATTCTTCACCTGATTCTTCAACAGTTTCAGTTGAGCCAAAACGACCGGTGGCTTGCTTCAATTGTTGCTCAAGCATATCCTCAGTCACTTCAATTGTAAAGTAGTTAAGTTTTTCTCTTTTCGATAATTTCACTTCAAATTCAGGAGCAATGGCAACATCAAAGTTAAATTCAAAGTTATCCTGAGTTTCAAAATCAATAACATCCTGAGATTCACTTGGAAGAGGTTCTCCAAGAATGTTTAGCTCACTCTCGTATAAATATTTTGAGATCTCCTCTGAAACAATTTTATTTACTTCATCGGCTAACACATGTTTACCGTACATCTTTTTAATCATGCCAAATGGAACTTTTCCAGGACGGAATCCAGGCATATTAGCTTTCTTACGATAATCTTTTAGTACATCATCTACTTTTTTCTCGTAATCTTCTTTTTCAACAGTAAGTTTTACTACTGCATTTAAATCATCAATGTTTTCTTTTGAGATGTTCATCTGCTAAAATTATTAGATAACTTTCAAATATCTGAAAGCCTGACATTAATTAAATGTGTTTTAACCATTTAAACTACTGTAACAACAAGCTAAAATTTAAAAAAACCGTCAAACTGCCGATTTGAATCGTAAGTAAGACGGTTTTTCATATCTTCTTTGTTTGTGCGGATGAAGGGACTCGAACCCCCACGCCTCTCGGCACTAGATCCTAAGTCTAGCGCGGCTACCAATTACGCCACATCCGCGTTATTTTTTTGCGATGCAAAGATAAGTTCTTTTTAATGTAATTTGCAAATAAAATAATAAAAAAATAAATATAAATTTATTTCTTGCTGAATATCAACCTCCTACATTAAAGGTTCTTCGTTTCAATTCAAAATCATTACCCAAATACAACCTCCTCACCTCTGAATCCTCTGCTAATTCTTCCGCAGTACCAGCTTTCAGAATATTTCCTTCAAACAATAAATAGGCCCTATCGGTAATAGATAAGGTTTCATGTACATTATGGTCTGTAATCAGAATTCCAATGTTTTTATACTTTAACTTTGCTACAATTTCCTGAATATCCTGCACCGCAATGGGATCTACCCCTGCAAAAGGTTCATCAAGCAAAATAAATTTCGGATTAATGGCCAGAGCTCTTGCTATTTCGCAACGCCTTCTTTCTCCTCCCGACAGCTGAATACCCAGACTTTTGCGAATATGCCCTAAACTAAATTCATCTAAAAGCTCCTCTAAACGTTGTTTCTGGTATTCTTTTGTAAACTTAGTCATTTCAAGCACTGCCTTAATATTATCTTCAATACTCAGCTTTCTGAATACCGATGCCTCCTGAGCCAGATAACCAATTCCTCTTTGTGCTCTTTTATAAACAGGCTCATTGGTAATAATCTGGTCATTTAAATAAATCTCCCCGGAATTAGGTGTAACCAATCCCACTGTCATATAAAATGTGGTTGTTTTACCGGCTCCGTTTGGCCCGAGTAATCCCACAATCTCACCTTGCTCTACCTTCACAGAAACTCCTTTTACAACAGTTCTGCTTTTGTATTTCTTTACAAGATTATCTGTATGTAATACTAAATTATTGTCCGACATATTATTAATAGTATATTATTCAACAGAAGCTTCTTCTTCCGCTTTGGCTTTTTTTCTTTCAATATTAGCTGCAATCAGAATACCTCCTTCATATAAAAATATTAAGGGGAAACATACCAAAACCTGACTGATTACATCAGGTGGTGTAATAATAGCTGCCAATAATAAACTTACAACAATGGCATGTCTGCGGTATTTTTTCAACATCCTAGCAGTTACTAAACCAACCTTTGCAAGAAAATAAATCAACATGGGTAACTCAAAAATTATACCACCTGCCAGTACTATGGAACTTACTGTTGAAATATATGAACCTAAGTTTAAAATATTTTCCACTTTATCACTAACATGATAATTGGATAAAAAATGAATGGACAAAGGACAAATGATATAATAGGCAAACAAAACTCCAACCGAAAATAATATGGAAGCAAAAAAAATTGCTCCGCGGGAATGTTTCACTTCTTCCTGATACAATGCCGGTTTAATAAATCTCCAGAACTCCCAGAAAATATATGGAAATGCGACTAACAATCCGGCAATAAAAGAGATACGCAGATGCGTAGTAAATTGTCCTGACATTAAAATATTCTGAAATTTAATTTTCTCCTGATTAATACACAATGCCGGCATATTTAATTTCCCTGCCAGTTCGCATAAAGTTGCATTGGTAAAAAAATCAGGTTCGCTGGGACCAAAAATTACAACATCAAAAAGAAATTCTTTGTATAAAAAGGCAAAAACTGAAACCACAAAAACAGAAACAAATGAACGAACTATATGCCACCGAAGTTCTTCCAGATGTTCCAAAAAAGTCATTTCATCATTCTTCATTAAACACTATTGTTTGAGAAATATAAAAAACCAATACATCCATCCCATTTCATTCAAAAACAGAATGAAGTAATTATCCTGCGAAGATAGTATAGTAAATTCACAAAGACAATAATTGAAATTAACAGATTTAATTATTACTTTCACCACAAACAATCCCTAAAACAATCTTACATTCACCGGCCCGACTGGGTTAGCCTGAATAAGCAAAACAATTTTTGTTGAAAAGTATGTTTTTAATTGAAGAAGAAGTATTTTTGTTTGAAGTGACTGAATTTGGAATAAGAAACTTTTAACCTTTGAATTTAATTTTCAATTCAAAAGGGGGTAAAAAAATTATTATGGGAAAAAAGGTTGATCTTGGCGCTCATTTAAAAAAACATTTTGGGTTTGATACTTTTAAAGGGAATCAGGAAGACGTAATTAAAAACATTCTTAATGGGAATGATACTTTCGTATTAATGCCTACAGGTGGAGGTAAATCATTATGCTACCAACTACCGGCTTTAATTCTTCCAGGAACGGCTATCATTATTTCTCCACTAATTGCTTTAATGAAAAATCAGGTTGATGCCATACGAAACATCAGTGAAGATGATGGCATTGCTCACTTTCTAAATTCATCATTAACAAAAGCTGCCATAACAAAAGTGAAGGAGGATATGCTTTCGGGCAAAACAAAACTGCTTTACGTTGCTCCGGAATCACTTACCAAAGAGGAGAATATCGAATTCCTTAAGCAAGTTGAGATTTCTTTTTACGCTGTTGATGAAGCTCACTGTATATCTGAATGGGGTCATGATTTCAGACCCGAGTACAGAAGAATCAGACCCATCATTGAAGAAATAGGCGAAAAACCTTTAATAGCACTTACTGCCACTGCAACACCAAAGGTACAGATAGACATACAAAAGAGTTTGGGAATGACTGGTTCAATGGTGTTTAAATCATCTTTTAACCGCCCGAATTTATACTACGAAATACGCAATAAGAAACATGCTACCAAGCAAATCATTAAAATACTTAAAGAAAATACAGGTAAATCAACTATAATATATTGTTTAAGCAGAAAAAAGGTTGAAGAGCTGGCAGAGGTACTTTCCGTAAATGGCATAAAAGTTCGACCATATCATGCAGGTATGGATGCTTCTACACGGGCTGGAAATCAGGATGCCTTTTTGATGGAAGAGACTGATGTAATTGTAGCTACTATTGCATTTGGAATGGGAATAGATAAACCGGATGTGCGATTGGTAATCCATTATGACATACCTAAGAGTCTTGAAGGTTATTACCAGGAAACAGGACGTGCCGGTAGAGATGGTGGAGAAGGAAGATGCATCACATTTTATAGCTATAAGGATATTCAAAAGCTGGAAAAATTTATGCAAGGCAAGCCCATTGCCGAGCAAGAAATCGGGAAACAGCTTTTATTTGAAACAGTATCTTATGCTGAATCATCCATCTGTAGAAGAAAAATTCTTTTACATTATTTTGGAGAAAACTATAAAGAAGACAATTGCGACACATGCGATAACTGCGTTCATCCAAAAGAACAAAGTGAAGGAGAACCTTTTGTTTGCCTCTTGATAAAAACAATTCTGGCATTAAAAGAAAGATTTAAAGCAGATTATCTGGTTTCTTTCTTAGCTGGTAAAGAAACATCAGCCATTAAATCATACAAACATCACGAACATGAACTTTTTGGTGCCGGCAAAGAGAAAGAAGAGAAATACTGGAATGCTGTAATAAGACAACTTTTAATTGCCGGATTCCTGATTAAAGAAATCGAAAACTACGGTATTTTAAAAGTTAGTGATGCCGGCAAAGAGTATCTTGAAAATCCTAAATCGTTCTTCATCACAAAAGAACATGATTTTGAAATGGATGATATCGAAGAAAAATCTTCAGGAGGAACAGCATCTGTTGACCCTCATCTATTTAGCATGCTCAAGGATTTGCGTAAGAAGATTTCAAAAAGGAAGAACTTACCTCCTTTTGTTATTTTTCAAGATCCTTCGCTTGAGGCAATGGCTATTCACTACCCAATCTCAATTGATGAATTGATGAATATACCGGGTGTTGGATCAGGTAAAGCAAACCGGTTTGGAAAAGAGTTTGTGGAACTGATAAAGAAACACGTTGAGGAAAATGAGATTGACAGACCGATTGACATGGTTGTTAAATCAGTAGCCAATAAATCAAAGAATAAAATAGCAATCATTCAAAGTATCGACAGAAAAGTTCCGCTTAACGACATTGCTGAATCCCGTGGACTGGAAATGGAAGAACTTTTAACTGAAATCGAATCTATTGTTTACTCCGGTACTCGTGTAAATATCGATTACTATATTGATCAGATAATGGATGAAGATCATAGAGATGATATTTTCTATTATTACAAGGAGGATGCTGAAACCGATGATATAGGAAGTGCTTTGGAAGAATTAGGCGAGGATGAATATTCAGAAGAAAATATTCGCCTTGTGCGCATCAAATTCTTATCTGAAGTTGGAAACTAGTGTGAAGATTTGATATTACCCGAACTATTGCTTCTTTTGCCATTATATGTCCACACAAAAGGCTTAGCCCGTTCTTTATTATAAGTGTCAACATACTGTATTATTTGATTAGCCAACTGCTCTTTACTGTGCCAGACTGCACCTTTTAGAACAT
>JBNKRV010000249.1:0-3022 GCA_050296935.1 Marinilabiliaceae bacterium
TCAAATAGTCCAAGTGGGTTAATGTTTTTCATCATTGATAAATTTATAGTGTAAAAATACCATTTTTACAGCGTAAACAATCATCAAGTTATTAACAAACAACACATTATATCAACAAATAGTTTCTAGAGATACCCATAATTTAACTGATGGTATAGCCTTAATTAAAAAGAAGGATCCGGACATCGTTTTTCTGGATATTTCAATGCCCCACCAATCAGGATTGGAGTTATTTAATTATTTCAATGATGTACCTTTTGATGTAATTTTTGTAACTGCTCATCAACAATATGCAGTTGATGCAGTAGGACTGGGAGCTTCAGGTTACTTGTTAAAACCCATTAAGCCCAAAGATATTGTAGATGCCGTATTGAAAATACACTTGAAAAAACAAAATTCTTTTTCACAAGAAAATGAAAGTAATTGGGCTTACAATACATGCAAACTATTAGTAAATCATCAAAAAGGCGTACATATTGTTTCGTACAATGAGATAAAAGCTATTATTGCAGATGGTAACTATTGCAAAATTTTTAAGAATAATGATGATCCGCTTTATGTATCCAGAACAATTGGAAGTATTGAAGACAATTTACCTAAAAAGCATTTCTTCCGAACCCATAGATCCTGTATTGCAAACATTAATTTCATAACTGAAATTGACAAAGAAAAAAATCTAATCAATTTATCTGGATTAGAAGTCCCCCTGGCTTCTGTCAATTTCAGACCATTAATTGAAGAATTATCGAAAATTGCCAATAACACAATCTAACATTATAATATTCCATTGTCTATCAATATTATAATATGTTCGATCATTGCATCATCCCCTTGTGAATCAAATTCTGATTTTAGATTTGAACCAAAAATCCGAGCTATTGATTGCCACATAAATGCTGAAAAACCGCCTTTCAACTCCTTGATTAACTCATAACTCGTATCCCCTGTCTCTCTGTCAATCAACTTAATCAACATCCTTCCTTGAGAAAAAGTAAGTTTTTTGAGCGGTTTTTCAAATTCCTCAAAAAGTTGCTTCTCGGCCTTTTTTATATATATTTTCCGTGCTTTCTCATTAGGAATAGTATCTAGTGCATTGCTTATTAAATTAATTTTATTTCGTGCAAGCCTGGCATATGGAAGAGTCTTCTTAACATTGATAACTAATCTATTATACCTTTTTCGTTGATGCTTATTTTTAAATTTCCAGGGAGGTGATATTTTAATTTCATCAATATATACATGTGGTACAGTATCGCCATTTATTACCTTACTTTTGAGAAAATGCAATCCTTCCTCACCATCACCAAGTTCCTGAGCAACAAGTGATGACAAACAAAATAACAATATACTAATAGCTATATATCGTAACATATCCCAATGAATAATTTAATGCTATAAAATTACAATAACTTTCATAGATTACACAGTCTGTTATCGCAATATTCAATTTGCACAACGACAAGAAATCTAAAATACAAGCAAAAAAAAAAACCGATCAAAAGTCTGACCGGTTTTTACCTATTTAATAATTCAATTTACTAAACGTTAAATCGAAAATGCATGATATCCCCATCCTGAACCACATACTCTTTTCCTTCAATACTCATTTTACCTGCCTCTTTACAAGCTAATTCAGATTTATAATTTATATAGTCACTATATTTAATAACCTCTGCTCTAATAAATCCTTTTTCAAAATCAGAATGAATAACCCCTGCTGCCTGAGGAGCTACTGCCCCTTTTGGATAAGTCCAGGCTCTCACTTCTTTGACTCCTGCAGTAAAATACGTCTCTAAATTAAGTAGTTTGTAAGCAGAGCGTATCAATTTAGCCACCCCCGATTCTTTTAAACCAATATCCTCCAGAAACATCTGTCGTTCTTCAAAAGAATCAAGCTCTGCAATATCTGCTTCTGTTTGTGCCGCAATCACCAGCACCTCGGCATTTTCATTTACAATGGCGTTTTTTACAGCTTCCACATGATGATTTCCATTAATTACAGAACCTTCATCAACATTACAAACATAAAGAACTGGCTTGTTGGTAAGCAAGAATAAATCTTTGGCCACTTTTTCCTGAGATTCGCTTAATTCAACCGTACGTGCAGATTTCCCTTCAACCAATGCCGATTTGTATAGATGTAAAACCTCAACCAACTTCTTTAACTCAATATCTTTTGATGCTTTTGCTGCTTTTTCGGACTTTTGTAATCGATTCTCCACTGTTTCCAGATCCTTCATCTGAAGCTCCATATCAATCACCTCTTTATCCCTGACCGGATCAACAGAACCATCCACATGAGTAACATTATCATTATCAAAACAGCGCAGCACATGAATAATGGCATCAGTTTCCCGAATATTTGACAGAAACTTATTTCCTAATCCCTCTCCTTTACTGGCACCTTTAACCAAACCTGCTATATCGACTATTTCTACAGTAGCAGGCAGAATTCTTTGAGGATTCACTAATTCCTCCAATTTTATTAATCGGTCATCTGGCACGGTAATAACTCCAACATTTGGCTCTATAGTACAAAAAGGAAAATTAGCCGATTGAGCTTTTGCATTCGATAAACAATTAAATAAGGTCGACTTACCCACATTAGGTAAACCAACAATTCCACATTGTAATCCCATTATTATTTATTTCAATATCACTGATTGTCAAAAAATTTGTGCAAAAATACATCAAATTTTCGGGTTCAGAAAACATTGAAATATATTTAAACAGCCTTTCACTATAAATACCTTATTGAATGGTGTACTTTTCTCTTCAGCGAAATTCATGATATATATTTAAAACCTCTACTGAGTCTCATATGCACAAATGAGGTAACCCGGACGTATTAAATCAAAAAACCATTAAACCTCTTTCATAGTATTAACCTGAGTTCGATATAAAATTAATGGCTCAAATCGCTTATAAATATTGAGTTTCAAGGAATGTTTGCGAAAGCATAGCGAGCTATGGTAAGCAAATATGACGCAGAAAATCGGTATTTATAAGTGAAATTCATAGC
>JBNKRV010000250.1:0-19945 GCA_050296935.1 Marinilabiliaceae bacterium
TGGGGCGGTAATTTACTCTTATTTCAAACCTATGGTGCCCGCACATGGTCTGGCTTAATGTAAGTGTTTCAAAATCGGCTATTTCGCCGGCTATACGTACTTCTGTATCTACTAAATTTAATTGAGGTAAAGACATAGTTTATAAATTATGAGTTATGAATTGTTAATTATTATCTGATAATTAAATTCCTGAGGTGAGTTAGCCTGAAGAGCAGCCAGCAGATCCTCTTTTATTTCACTTAACTGAACATTTGATGTTGTTGCCGATGGCGACAGGTGTACATCAATGGTACGGATAATTCCCTCGCCCGGCAATTTACCATTGGCATAGCCTTGTTTCACTTCAATATCCGACACCAGATTACCGCAGTGAATGGTGCAAAATGATTTTACATCCTGCCTTGTATATATGGCACCATGAGAGGTTAACGCCAGTTTATACATCTCCAGCATACCCTTGGAGTCAGGAGCAACCTTACCCCCTCGCGAAGTGGTTATTAATACGGTTGAGTCTCTATCCAAATCCACCATATTAACAAACCCTAAATGCTCTGTTGCTTTTATGCCATTTCCTATTAATCCATTCGACAGCCAATAAGAAACAAAAAAAGTAGTGGACTCATACTGCTTATCATTGAGCATAATATAGGAAGTGGATTCAACATTATCATGATTCGATTTGACCTTATTATCTAAATTATTCAGTTGTTTTAGTAAGCTAACAGCATTTTCTCCCAGCGTATCCTTTTCAACATTCGTAAATGCCATACTCTCATCGCGCAGTAAATCAATTAAGCGGTCGAGGTAATCCCGTGCGTTCGACGAAGTAAAACGTTCACATCCGCCCCTGCGTAAGGCATATATATAATTTTCGGTATCATCATGATCTAAACCATACTTTTGCTCATGATAGGTATTCCCCTGAACATCACTCACCGATTCAATATCTAAAAAATACTCGTTTAAATCTTTAGCCAGAGGCATTACTCCCGATATTTCGCCTACCTTACGCTCACTTTTATGCAAAAATTTATTGGCCACCGGAAAAGTATTGATATGAATAGTTAAGCCCTGCAGTGCCTCCGGTGTAAAACCAGCCGGAAAGGTAGCCTTTAACCAAACCATCGGTTTTTTAAATTCACCTAACGTTTCTTTATCAAACAAATGGGCAATTTCTTCAGGAAAATCTGAGCGTTGTTCATTCCCAACCGACATATTGTCGGCCACATGTAAAAAGCGGTGGTTGTACACATTAATAATATCGCTGTTAATCTGATTGTAAGTACTGTATTTTTTCAGCAATTGTGCACTATATCCTTCATCATCCTCCTTCACCATAAACATGCCGGGTTTAACGTGTAAATCAGTATCTCCAAGCTGCCAGTTTACATGAGGTAATAAACGGAAATAGTCCTCTTTCTGGTCGATATACGGAAAATCGAAATAAAACGAAATATCTTTAAGCGAGGTAACCTCCGGTGCTAAATCAAGAGCTACCCACAAGGTATGATTCATGATGGGATCCACAGAGGTACAACGTGCCATCTGGTCCTTACTAAACTTAACATCCATAGCAAAACACCCATCGGCACCTACAACATAGGCCACATCAGCATTTACAACCCTGGAGGTACACACCGGTGTAAAGGGCAAGCGCCTTAAATTATGCCGTTTCATATAATGTGCCTCTTTATACAGAAACTCCTGATCCTGTGCTAAATCGGTATAATTATAAATAGATCGGGCATGCATAATGGCATGGGCAGGACGAACCGACAATAAGGAACCCGGAGTAAGTGTACGAGCTACTTTTTCCAGAATCCTGTCTTCCACATCATTTACCTCTCCCGAAAGTTTAAAAATTTCGCTTGCTAAAGCTTCCACCATAAGCTTAACAATGGGATCCAGATGATCAATATTTCTTATTTCCCAAAGTGCAGCAGCCCGTTTAAACATCCGGTTTTTAATGCTCTCTTTTGAAAAATTCTCATTACTAATTTGCAAACTCATTATCAGTGCATCAGGTTAAATTGGTTCTATTAAATTGTTGACTTCAAATATGTATACTTCATTATTCATTCGAGAGTGGCCCCAGATAAAGCGTATAGCTAAATCCACACCTCTGGTTGTTCTCAGCAAGATAACCCAGCACATAAATATCCACACGTTTTCGTATGGTCACCGAATCAATAGTAGTATCTTCACGAACCACCTCTCTTACATGCACCTTTACTGTTACTCCCGTAATACGTTTTTCATTCTCTCTAATCGTTTCAAGCACATAGCCGGTAAATCGCTCTTCCCATTTAACTTGTGAATACACTAAGGCAAAATCAAGTTCCCATATCTCACTTCCATATAATGGATTAAACACATGCTCTCCCGGGCAGGTAGTTAATAATAACTCTAAATGCTGATCTATCGATTCAAGTAACGAACAGTGTGGCAACTGACCACTTTCTTCGTTTAAAAAATTGCTTAATTGCAGAGGTAATTTATAATGAGGTGTTTCCATATGCCAGGTTTAGCTTTTAAATTTATGAGGTTTTGGTAATTGACGACCATATACTGAGTAGTTGCCTCTATCTTTTAACTCATATGGTGAACGTTTTGTCATTTGATATACATTTTGCGATAATTTTCTGTACTTCACATTTCCTTGAATTTGATGTACCCAGGGTTCATTACTTACACATATCAGTCTACATAAACGCATCTCCCAACTTCCATCAAAAGCATTACGCAATGCAAAACGCAGCACATACTCACTACCTCCTCCACTGCTTTTAAAGGCATACAAACCGCTCTTTATCAATACCATACCGTTCGACACCGGTATACCATTGGCTCGCAAATCAATTTCACTGTCTGTTGAGTAAAAAAGATCCAGATCGCCACTGTTAGTACAGGCTTTTACATAACCTACACCCTCCACATATCCCTCGTGCCACAAATCAAGTTTAATCAATGAAAGCCAATTACTTAAATCATGCTTCATATCTTATTACATTCATTCGTTTAATTGTATTCATCTTCATATTCCAGTTCCGTAGTTCTTTGTTTCCCTTCACTAATCCACCATCCACTTTCAACTTTCATCTTATATAGTGTTCATCTATATAGTCCAACTACTGCGTTGTTGCTCAACATCAAGATCCTCATATACGCCGGTATACTGCGGTTTGAATTTTTCTCACACCATGTATTTAAACTTTATAATCCAGACACACGACTTTATGGCCACTTGAGTTTTCGTGCAAATACCATTTAATAGCCGCTCCATTTTTGCTCAAAAACTTCATGCCCCATTTTTAAAACCCGACACGAAATAACAAGCGTAGTAAGCACCCCACCACCCTGTACGGCCATTTGTTTAAAATAGCGCACACAAATAGCATCATCAAACCTTATTTCCATTTGGGCACCTTCTTCAAATGTATTGGTGTTATTATAAAACCGAATACTCCCGGAATGAGTAGTACCTCTATTTATAATCCAATTATAAATAGTCTGATCTACCTCTTCGTTTAGCGAAAAACTTAATAAGCCACCATAAACAGCACTACATGGCTTATGATGACTATCAACATCCTGCTTAAACTCCCAATCCAACTCACTAATATTGTATCGCTTATTGTTAATTTCAATCTCAGCCACCAAAGCTGCAGAACGACTATCTGAAAATACTTTGCCTGAAAGTAAACGATCAAAGAAACCCATTATACCCAGTAGTTTTTATATTCATTATCTCCCATGGTTATCCGTTGGGCGTTAATTGTAATAATAGTAGTTGCACTTTGCATGCCTATCGATTCATAATGAAACCGGAATCCAACAATTCTTGCCTCTTCAAAATAGATTTTTTCAACCACTTCACTATGAATATTATGAGTAGTAATCTCTCCATCCTCAATTCTATTCACATCAAACAACCACTTCATTAATTCTTCACGCGGCAAAGATGGAATCGCCAACTTAATGTTTCCCGCCATCAATACCGAATCTGCCTCTCCCTGCCTATTGGTTTGTTTCGACAATTCATACTCACAAAACGTCACATCAAAGGTATCTCTGAATGCTCCCTGCACATTACCCTGACTAAACTTGTGCAACTTAAGGTAGGTTTTTAAATCGCTCATAATGCATAATTTAACGCACAAATATATATTATTATTGTAATTTACCGAACTTTTATTAAAATTATTCTATCTAAATACCACATACATTATGTTCGATATTCTATTTAATGGCCTGAGAATCAAAACTAAAATACATTATTTTCACATCCAAAATTTACAACTAAACATTATACCAACATAAGTACGCTAAAAAAAAATATTTGTTACCAATTTACTTGTTTATTGTTAATTATACATATATGTTATTTGAATTTTACAGCCACATATTCCACAAAAATACCATTGTATTTTATTTATATTCAATGCTTTAAGCATACTTTGTGTTATACATACGCAAAACACCATATTTATGTTTGGAATTTCTATTGATTTTAATTTTTTTCCTTAAATATTCTTAAAAACGCAAATTATTTAAAACATTTCGTTACTTTTGAGCGCCAATTCTAAAACATGAGTATGATTATTTCATATATTATTTACCCCATATTAGGAATTATATTAATAGGATTAGGTTATCTTATTGCAAAAAAGAATAACTTAACCAGCAATAAAAAACTAATTTTTTATTTAGTTATATGTATATTATTGCTATCTGTTCCGGCTTTACTGGGGTTGCTGGATTACAACTTTATGCCCTACGGATATTTAAGCCTCGGGGTGCTTTATTTGTTAATGGGGTACTATAACACCAGGGTTATCACATGGCTTTTTAAGGAAAAGCCAACCTATTTAATTGAGCTATCCCTGTTCATTTTCACCCTGCTTTCCGGAATGTTACTTTTTTCGTTACTATTTAACTTTTGTAACGAACTACATTATGGATTATGGGCTTCAACATCAGTGATTCTCTACCTTTTTCCATCGCTATACCGAAAAACAAACCAGTTATTTCTTGATATTCCGGTGGAAGTATATAACGTATGGACATTTAAAGACAGTCCTGAATTGCTGAACAACGACACCATTGATTACAACCAACTAAAGGTGGTTAGGATGGAGCTGTTTAAACAGGAAAATGATATTGAACCAATAACCATTAATGCAAAAGCACCTTACGATATAACCTTTGGAGTATGGTTTAAACGATTATTAACCGATTACAATATAAAATCGCCTCTTTCACCTATTGACCCGAATAATAATTCAAACGATTCGGGTTGGATATTCTACGTTAAACCGTCGATTTTTTTACCACGTAAATACATCGATTACAACAAAACATTTAAAGAAAACAGAATTAGTGAGAGGTACACTATAGTTGCCAAAAGAGTTAAAGAAAGTATTGAACAAGATAAATTAGCCCAATGATACGACCCCCTAAAAAACGACTGGTAAACTGGCAGGAGTGCATGAATGTGTCTGCCAGACATTTTATACAAACAGAAGATTTCTTCATTGATTCATCAAGAGATTATGCCAGCCTCAGCTTAACAAATGCGAACTATGGATTATTACCTACAACAGGCGATACCGATAATTCAAATGGCATTCGCATTAGCGAGCACGTTACCGGGCACATTGAAATTAAATTATTACACTGTAATGCAATAACGGCTTCCGGTATACGTATAAATTTTAATCCTGAGCAGGGAGCTCCCCTGATTAAAGATTACTCGCCAGAGTCAGCCTCAAATAATAAAACAGGTGGCGAAGTAAAGCAATGGGATATTATTTTAATCACCGATCCTTTCAAAAGAGTGGCTACTGGTGATTTAGATGCCGGGGAAACACCTCCCCGACATCCGGATGCTGAAACCATGTACGAATTACAGGTAATGCCTTCGGGTGAATTAAACACATCAGACTTCGGACTCCATCACTTAACTATTGGCCGGATAAGAAAAAGTGCAGACAGATACGAAGTAGACGGAAACTATATTCCGCCATGCACATGCATGGGAAGCCATCCCGATTTAATGCATTATTATAATCATTTTGCAAAACAACTCAGCAGCATTGAAAAATCGTCGAAAACCATTATATCTAAAGTATTAAACAGGCAAAACGAAACAGAACTTGCCCAGAATATCAGACAGATATGTGAGGAAACACTCCGGTTTATATCTACTATTTACTTCGATTTCAGAAACAAAGGCCGCTTTATGCCACCTATTGAAATTGTAAAATACTTTTCAAGTTTAGCTCATATATGTTTTGTCAGCTTAAATTTTATTAAAAGCAGCGAGAAGGAAGATTTACTAAAATATTTTTACGAATGGAGTGACATCACTCCGGGCTCATTTGAAGAAATGCTGGCTGAAACCCTCGAACTCATATATGAGCACGATAAAATCAGATCAACCATGGTAAAAATGGAGACTTTCATGACCACCCTTACGGAATTATGGATAAAACTCAGTCAACTTGATTATATCGGTCAGCACAAAGAAAGCATCATTGTATCGGAACGTATTCTGCAATCAGAATCAACACAAAAAACAAAGTGGAGTATCATTGATTAAAGTTGCGTTATGAGTATTTTATTAAATAAAACAGATCGTCTGGAGGCAAACGATATTGACACCGACTATAAGGCAGAAACCATTGCTACAAGGTTACTTAACTATGGGTTAACCCCTGAGCAAGTACTCTTTAAGCGTAAAGGTGCCAACAAAAGAGGTGTATCAAAGGATATTTCAGTCATCTCGGTTAATCAAAACAGATATGACACAATAGAAGAGTCTATTGAAATATCAACGCTCAGAAACGGCATCTACGACTCTCTGCCCGAAGGGTTATTTTACAAAGTCGGCAGTAGTCCGAAATCAAGATCAAAAGAGCAGATACTCGAAGAAATAAGAAAACGAAGAGAAGAGGAGTTTTTCAACCGTAGATTCTTCCAGCCTTTTGAAGAGGAGGTGGATAGAAATCTGATGATGATTCAATTAAAGGAAGTAAGCTTCGACAAGAAAAATACGGACACTGAGTTTGTTCATATTTTTAATGTTTATTGGCCGGTCATTAAAAATATGAATCTACGAAGAGCAGCCATCTTTATTGAAATTGTGCCTTTGATTCACAGGATACGCACCAATCACAAAGAAATTGCCAGAGCAATGACGCTTGTTTTTGAATTACCCGTATCCATTGAAGCTCATCAGGATATACAACATATAGAACAAAACATACAATCGACACTTGGGAATATTAAACTGGGCGAAAATTTTACAACCAGTGGTCACCTTAACGACCGGATTGAGAATATAACGATACACATTGGTCCTATGCCTGTAAAAAGGTTTAATAGTTTCAACCATAAAGGTAGCGATGCCGAAATGCTGACCTGTTTAACCGACATGTTATTTCCGGCGCATTGCAGAGTATCTGCTAAATACAGCATAATAGAAGAAGATGCCATATTTAAACTGGATAAGACTGATTCAAATCCGAATACATTCCTGGGAATTAACACTATTCTGAAATAATAACACATGAAACGAGCCATAAGAGAAAAATCTCACACACGAGGATCGAGGATCCACGAAGTCAATGCTTATTTCCAGACGAGTTCCCCGGTAACGCTGCGGGACAGACTATATGGCAAATTGAAGAAAATATAAACAGATGAAAGCAAAAAACAATTCACAAATACGCTCTGCTTACATACTTTTTTCCATCAGTTTAATCTGCACGGCATTTACTGGATTACTTTCTGTATTCTTTTTTACTAAAACCGCTAAAGCTGAACTTGCATTAATTGGTGAAAAAACGCACGAATACGATCGCATTAACGCTTACCAAATTGATATGGTTGAACGATTAGACACTTTATACAATTATATGCAAATGCTAAATACCAGCGAAAAAATAAATGATGTTCTTTTGCAGAATATGATCAGCACAAAAAAAATGACCCTTTTAAATGCTTTGGATCAAATGCCCGGAGAGGACTCCTTTTTATTCAGAAAGCTGGCCATTCAAATAAATACTTTTTTAAATGTAAACGACTCTATCAGATTACTATCTATTGAAGAAGAGTTAGTAAAAGAGGAATTAATCAGGTGCATTGAAGACAATAAACAACTTGCGCGCAAACTATCCATTGGTGGTATCCTGATCAATAAAGAATAACCTCTGATGTTAAGTATTATTTAAATTAATACAATTATGGAATCAAACCTTACAATAAAAAAACACCTCAATAGATACGAGCGTACCATAGGAGTCATTTATGTGTTTCTGATGTTTGCTATTGTTATGAGCTGTTGTACTTATTTTTTGCTAAAGCAAAACAAAGACTTAAATGTATTTGCCCGGAAAAATATTACCGTAAAAAAAATGAAACGCGTTAAGGACTTTCAATCCATACAAATGGATAACGCTATTTCGTGCGACTCATTATATGCCCGGATTAACAACTTTAAACCTGGCATACAGGCCAGCTACGAAGAAAGTGATATTAAGTTTTTAATTAACGATTTACGAATAATTTACACTCAGAACAGTTGGGATAGAAGGCTTAAAATATTTGCCCACATAGCAAATTTCTACGATGATTGGCTAATCGACAAAAAGGAATTATGGTGTAAACAGAAAAATATTTTATCCTTTAAAACCAATTTAGAGGAGTGCGAAATAGGAATAGAGAAAAAAAATGAATCAATAAAATCAAAATTTAGCAACAAGTAATATGTATCGGCTTCTTAATATCAAAATACTAATCGTTGTTTCTATTATTATTGTTGCCATTGTGGTTTTTTCAATATCCATAAAATCATGTTCAAATGAAAAAATGATATTGGCAAAAGTATCGCATGTAATAGTAACACCCAATACCCCCATTTCATTTGCTGACAGTACAAAAGGGGCTTACAGCTGGCTTTGGGAATTTGGTAATGGCGACAAAGTTAGTGAGCCTTGCGGACAATATAGTTTTTCGCAACCGGGAAAATACCAAATCAGATTAACCATTAACAACGAAAAAGAAAAGTTTTTTCTAATTGAAGTAAAAAATCAGGAAAGCGACGATTCACAAGATCCGCTCATTAAAATAAATGCTCCGGTAACTGCTATGCAAAACGAAATGATCGTTTTTAAAGGCGAAGGGAATGCTGAAAAGTGGAGATGGGAATTTGGCGAATCAGGAATGATAGATTCCAGAGAAAAGAAAACTTTATATGCTTATTCACAAGCTGGCATATATGATATTCTACTCTCTACTGAAACCACAAAATACCCTATTCGCCATCAAATAGAAATTATTCCACAGTACCAGGAAAACGATACCACTGATGTTTTATCACTAATTGGTCAGGAGATAAAAGAAAACCTGCAAGCCATTATTGATGGGCGATCTTTTAATGGTCACTACAACAAAATACTTAAAAAGTATTTATGTAACGATGCCAATACTATAGTAGTTACCAACAATAACAAATACAACGATTTTTACTCCTATTGCCAGGGGCTGAAAATAATTGGCAAAGCCAACCGAACCATTATTGAAAATGTTTTGGTTGATTTAGATGAGATGAATAACTCATGCATCAATAGAATTACTGTGATTCAATACGATGCAAAAAAACAATCAAACTAAGAGAGTTTTTAATGAATATCAAATCACCATGCTAACTCAAAACACACACAACCAATCATTATCTATCGGTAAAAGGATAGACTTCCGGAACTTGTTCTGGAAATTTAAAAAGAAATTCTATACCATAATATACAGGTTAACAGATCAATGCATTTGTACAAATAACATACCAGGTAAAACGCTGAATCATTACTAGCTGCTAATTACAAGCCACTTACGCAACTTCTAAAACTATGAAAAACTATAAAATCAGTCTTTACATATTTGGTATTATATGTCTGATTTCGTCGTGTAGCCCGGTAAATTTATTTACCAGAATAGAAAAAACACCACGAACTCACACGTATAACTATTGCATTAGCGAACTAAAAGCTCCACGATCTATTTTAAACAAAAAAGAATGGATTGTTTATTCTGACAGAGCTAAGAATTTCACCACAATGAATGCGGGTGGAAAAATAAAGCTAAAAGACTTAGAATACCTTGAACCACTGCTGGTAATCGGAGAGAAAAAAGAGTATTTAAAATTAATCAGATACAACCCTGAAATAATTAAAAACGGAAAACTCACAAAACGCAAAGACGCAGAATTTTATGGTTGGATACACCGGTCGAAATTGCTCTTAAACAACCAGAGCATTACAAATATAAAAACAGGATTAAAGAACAAATCAATATTAGCGATAGCGGATACCCTGGCACTAAAAAAAGCAGATGTATTTTTTCAGGATGATTCAGTAAAAACCTTTAAAAATCCTGAGTTATACGACATTACAAACAAACCTAGTTTATACGATATAGTGTACATTATGAAGAGAGCTACCGAAAGAAAAAAGGTACTCATATCCAGAACGCCCTATATAACCCCTGAAAATGTAAAGTCGGGTATAATTGGGTGGATCAACTCGAATTTAATACAAACCATTGGCCAACAACTATTTATAAACAAAACTGAACCAATCCAGACAAATGAAACACTAAATCATATTACCAAACCCAACTCAATGAAATACGATCCAGTTATAGTAAAGCCTTTTACGGATAATAAAAACCTTAGAACAGCTACACTATTACCTATTATCGACCGTAGTGACAATTGCATATTTAACGTAAATGGCAACACCATTTCTTTTGAACAAAAATTAATACTGGATAAAGAGCTCAGGAAGATTAACGTGATGTTCGTTATAGAACCCGGTGAAAACACAATAAAACAAATGCCTGCATTGATCAATTCATTTCAAAACATGAAACCGATCTTTCAGAATACAGAAAACTCGTACACCTTTAGATTTGGATTGGTTATTAGCAATTATAAAGATGGCAAACTCAACACTGACACGGTAAATTACACCGATAATTTTAACGACATTATTTCTAATCTGGTTTATTTAACCAAGAACAATAAACTATCCCCGATTCCATCATCCTTGGCCTGGCATGGGCTTAAAGCTGGTATAAAACTTATTTCGCAGCAAGAACCAGCCACCAATATTGTGATTATGTTTGGCGAAAAAGGCCGTCCGAATCAATGGCCGGAGGCTCAGATAGCCCGGCAAGCCGGTAAATACAACTGTCGTTTTATGGGCTACCAGATGTATTCCGGTGAGGAAAACGACTATAACAACTTTGTTATTCAATACACTAACCTGATTAACACAACAGCCGGATTGGTGGCAAAGAAAAAACGTGAACAGATTGTTTATTCAAATCAGCTGAGAGAAAAAAATGCATTTATCGAAACTTCTAAGAATGCTTTTTACCTCGATTTCCCTGAACGGAGTATGACACAAGGTGGCATATGCTTTCCTGAAAAACAACAATTATTTTCTCTTGATCAACTGACTACTTCTATTGATAGTTTTTTAATGCAGATTAAGGCTGACAATACCACACTTACTGAAAGTATTGAAAAAGCATTTATTACAGTCGGTAATTCCAAAGACAAGTATGATCAATCGCTTTTAAATCATTTCCATTTAGAAAAAAAGGATAAAATAGAACTCAGTTTTAAACAAAGCTTTAAAAGCACCTATCCACTATGGTATAAAAGATGCAATGACACCACTGCCATTGATTCAACATACCATTACCAACTCTTACTGTCGGAAAAAGAACTGGAAAACATGAGAAACATTATTGAAGCAATAGCCGAAATTGAGGTGGACTCTAAACAGATAGACAAATCAAAGAAATCAAGGTTCTTCAAATCAAAAAAATCAAATTCAAGAAAAATATGTGATTGCCCTGAAGAAGACTTTTCAACTCAGACTTCAACATCGCAGATACCTGATTCATTGCTGAAAATAAAATATTTATCCACAAAAAAACCGAGAAAAATTCTAAAACTGGTTTTACTAAATGAAATATACTCGTGCCCCTTTTGCAAATCGAAAACAAAAATAAAAAAATTAACTCTGGCCGATGTACAAGAATTGATTTTTCAGGCCCCGACATATACCCATCAATTACAAAATATTACCATTAAAAACTTAACCAGAAGAAGAAAGTTAAAAGATCCTGATTTTGAGGAACTATTAAACTATTATAAATCAAAAAAAGAGATTCTGGATAGTGAAATTAACGAAAAAATAAGTTTTACATCATCGGACGAAACATATTATTGGGTGAACACAGAATGGTTACCCTAGAAAATTAAAAACAATAACATAACGACAAAACAGTTTAAGGTGCGACTGTACAAAACGCACAATTATTTATTTTAACTAAAATTTTAAATTATGGCTTTTAGAGCAACATTGAACTTAGCAGGCAAAGAATTTGACGTGCTAGATTGCGATTACAAACTAGAGAGAGACGTTGATGCAAAAGGCAGACCTGCTTCTAACATTTACGGTGGAAAAGTACGTGTTCGTGTTGAATCAACTGAAGACACTTCTATTCTTGAGCAAATGGTAAACCAATTTAAACCTATAGCAGGTAGCGTTATCTTTAAAAAAGGTGACGAAGAAGCTAAAATGAAAGAGCTTACATGGGAAAATGGTTATATCATTTCTTTTGAAGAGTCAATTGATGTAGTTGGATCAAATCCAATGTCAACAACATTTATTGTTTCGGCACAAGTACTTAAAATTGGTGGTGCTCAATACGAGCAAAACTGGCCTAACTAGGCTAAAAACGGATACCTGCCTGCTTCAGGCAGGTATCCTGCTTTATTGAAATTATAACATTTAAAATTTATATTATGGCAATCCTTGACTATGAAATTGGTGGGAATGAAGTAAAAATTGATGGATCAGAGTCCATTGCACAAATCCCCGAAAACAGAACTCTTCTTATTGAGAAACTTACTGCTGAAGAGCCTACAAATCCGGAAGCGGTTGAAAAATTAAGCACCATTGAAGATGTATTTGCTCATTTTACACCCAATATTGATATTGAGTTTGAAAATGAAGCCGGACAACCTGTGAAAGAAAATATGCAATTTTCTAACGTGGGTGATTTTAGCGTTAAAAACATGACTGCCAACAGCAATTTCATGAATGGCTTAAGTCAGCAAAATAACTTTTACGAATTACTGACTAAACAACTTCGTTCTAACAAAGTATTGCAAAGAGCCCTTGAAGATCCTGAAACAAAAGAGGCCTTTATTAATGCGCTTTTGCAACTACGCAACGAACTCGAAGACTAATTTCTTTAACAGTATCAAAATAAAATTCAATCATGGCAGAAAAGAATTCAATGGTTGCTGATGTAACTGAAAATAAGCAACAAAATATTGCCTCAAAAAAAGAATCGAACGCCAATCTATTAGCTGATTCATTAGGTAAACTGGCTAAATTCGGGGGCTTCAACTTTCTTGAATCATCCGTAGACGGGATACAAAACCTTAACCCGGAACGCAAGGCCCGTAAAAAAATATTTCTTACGGATGAGCAAAAAAAAGGCGACAGAGAGTCGTTGAAAAATACGATTGACCTTTGGGTGGATTTGTTATCGTCTTCAAATAGCATTAATGAAATGCTTGATAAGAGCAAAGCCAAGGCCGAATCTGTATCGAAAAAACTTGCTGAAAGTCAGCTTATTGCTGTTAACACCGTAAAAGAACTAGAGCGTTCGTACCGTGCAGTAATGCTTTTTTACAAAAACACAGAAGCAGACAAATTAACCAATATAACTATTGTTAATGCTGCTCCTGAACAAATAACAGACCTGGATAACTCAAGATTTATTGATTTTGTAGCGGATGAATTAAAACAAAATTACGATAAGCTTGACTTACGCATGAACTACTCCATCCTATCTATACCTGGTTATATGGGTTCTAATAAAGTGGTGGAAAAATGGGCTAAAATTGCACACAGCAATAAAGTGATGCTATTTACCGACTTTGCTGATTTAGAAAAGCCGGATGATGTGGTTGAAATGTTCTTTTCATCGAACCTGGCTGGTGGCGATACATTTAAAGCAAACACAACCATGGCTTGTAACTGGCTTGTGGGTCGTGGTAAATATGCCGAATTGGGCGAGGAAGAAGATCTTCATGTTTCTCCTTCTGCAGCTTTGGCCGGAAAAGTATACCGTACTTTAATGTCGCAAGTAACTGCCGGTAAAAAATATGGTAGCATAAACGAGGTGGATGGCGTAGCTTTTCAGTTAAAGAAAAGTGAAATCTCTCAACTTGAAAAAATGGGTCTGATACCTATGGTGAATGAATATGGTAAAGTAATGGCTTTTTCTGCTAAAACTTTATTTAACGGCGACAACCTTGGTTTACAAACTTACTCGGTAGTACGTGTATTCGACTACATTACAAAAGTGTTATTCGACTTTTTAAACCGTCGTTCATTCGAAAACTGGAACTCTAAAGCTGAACGTGATTTACGATCACAAATTGTTAAATTTTTAGATGGTATTCAAGGGGCTGACAGACTGATTGAAAAATTCAGGATTGTTCGTTTTGAGCGCGACCCTAATCAAAAAGACCGCATCTTCCTGGATATTCATTTAACTCCTTATTTCCCTGCTAAAAGTTTTGTGATTAAACTGGATGGTATTAAGGGTGATGACGGTGCTGAGTGGAATTCGGACTATGAACAAGGGTAACGAACTATTTTTTGTAAGGATTCAATAAAAACCGAGTGAATGGATTTTTTAAATTTAAATGAGTCGGTCAAAACTTCAGTGCGCATTGCGCAAGGGATTGCCCGGGAGTATGGTAATGGTTGCTATACTCCCGCCCATCTCCTGAAAGCAATTTTACACCGTGAAATTGGCCTGCACGGATTTATCGAAAGCCTGGATAAGGATTTGGCTTACCTCGAAGAATGGGCCGAAGTGCGCATGGATGATGAACCAAAGAACAGCACCAATACAGAGATAACACCAACACCTGAAATTGCCGAGGTTTTTGAGGAGGCTGATAACATCAGACTTAAATGGGGATTGCTCGAAATCAATCCTGTCTGCGTACTTACCGCCCTGTCTAAACCGGGCGTTGGCTTTGGTGCTGACCAGCTCAAATCGTTCCCAATTCGTGAAAACGAAATATACGAATTGTTTGTACAAGGTACGCAAACCAATGCAGCCATAGGTAATGTGATGAGCGACGACTCTCCCATGGCATCAAAAACAATGGCTGCCATCGGTAAATATTGCATTGATAAAACTGCACTTGCTTTAGATCTTAAAATCCATGCGGTTGTTAGTCGCGACAAGGAAACCCGCATGATGATGGAGATTCTGGGTCGTCATAGAAAACCTAATGTGCTTATTACCGGAGACTCGGGCGTTGGTAAAACTGCCTTGGTGGACGGGTTGGCTTTTAACATAGCGCACAATAAAGTACCCTCCTACCTCGAAGGTTCCACCATTTATGAGTTGGATACGGGAGCACTTATTGCAGGAGCTACCTATAAGGGTGAAATTGAAGATCGGTTAAAAAACCTGATTAAAGAGATTAACCAGGTAGACAGGGCTATTTTATTTATTGATGAAATACATACTCTGCTCGACCCAAAGCAAGGAAATACCGGGGCCGCCGGCATTTTAAAACCTGAATTATCAAAGGGTAATTTAACGGTAATAGGTGTAACTACAGTTGATGAATACAGAAAACTGGTTGAACCGGATCATGCCTTTAGTCGCCGTTTTGAAGTACTGCAGATTAACGAGCCGGATGACACCCAGGCCATACAAATGGTTAACTCGGTATTGAAGCATTATACCCAGTATCATAAAATAGAGGTAACACCCGGCGCTATTGCCGATTGTGTGCACATGGCCAAACGCTACGTTAAAGACCGAAGACTGCCCGACTCTGCCATTGATTTGCTCGACAGAACCATGTCGGCCGTAAAAATGGTGAATGAAACGGCAAAAAATGATGTATTGGAACTTACCAAACAAATTGCTGAGGTTGAAGAGGATCAAACGCAAACATCAGAGGAGAGAGCGGATGCGTTAAAGATGATTCATCTGACCATGCAAAACATGCTTAGCCCCGTATTATTAGGTGTACTTACTCGCGAAAAAGATACCAATGAAATAGATTCGTATACGGAATGGCATGCCTATTTAACCGAAGCTCTTGATTTAATTAGCGACTTTGTAAAGGATAAAATTGAGGAGGTTACATCTCACGAAATAGCGGCTATTATTTCTAATAAAACGGGCATTCCCATCGGAAAAATACAATCGGGCGAAAAAGAACGACTCCTAAATATGGAAACGCTTTTACGCCGAAGAGTGGTTGGACAGGATGATGCACTTAAATCGTTGGTGGATGCGATATTGGAATCGCGAAGTGGCATGAATAAACCGGGACAACCTATTGGTTCTTTCTTTTTATTGGGACCTACCGGTACGGGTAAAACAGAGTTAGCTAAAGCTTTAGCCGAAATTTTATTTAACGACGAAAAAGCGATGATTCGTTTTGACATGTCGGAGTTTAAAGAAGAGCATTCTGCAGCCCTACTATACGGAGCTCCTCCGGGGTATGTGGGCTACGAAGAGGGTGGTATGCTGGTAAATAAAATTCGCCAACAGCCATATGCCGTGGTGCTATTTGACGAAATTGAAAAAGCGCATGCTTCGGTATACGATATCTTTTTGCAAATAATGGATGAAGGTAAACTTCACGATCGCCTGGGTAAGGAGGGTGATTTTTCAAATGCCATTATTTTATTTACTTCCAATGTGGGTAGCCAGTGGCTTATGGAGCAAAAAGAAGCGGGTAAAAACCCTACTACCACACAAATAATGGATGTAATGGGCGATTATTTCCGTCCTGAATTTCTGGCTCGTCTTTCTGAAATTGTTCCTTTTTCGCCCATTAGCGAGGATATTCTGCTTAAGATATTTGATATTCAGTTTCAGAGTGTGATTGAGGTACTGGATAAAAAGGGAATATCCATTGAAGTAACTGAAAAGGCCAAACGTATGTTGGCGCACAAAGGTTTTACGCCTAAATACGGAGCCCGTCAGGTATCGAGCATCATCCGTAATTATTTACGTCGCCCCATATCTAAATACCTCATCAGTAATAAACTGGTAAAAAACGACACCTTATATGTGGATGTGGATGAAAGTATGGAATTATCGTGGAACATAAACTCCACTCCCCCATCGTCTGCAACCACAAACAATACCGAATTAACACAGAGTGAAGATATTCTATTAACAAACCCTTAATACATTTATTATGTTTGGACACAAATGTTTTTTGCGCATAGGCGAACTTTCCGACTCCAGCATTAGCGGTTTATACCGCGACAGCTACGAACTACTCAACTGTAATTTTGGTTTTTCGCAAGGGGTTGATAATAACGGAAAAGCGCAAACCGAAGTACAAGGAGGCTCTATTTCGTTTACCTTTCCTAACATTCCGAAAGATGATATGATACAATGGATGCTAAAATCGAGTAAGCTCGAAAACGGTGCCATAGTGATATGTAATGCCAATGATGAGCCTGTGGAAAAAGTATTATTTGAAGATGCAGCATGCATCAACATGGGTATTAATTACACCTTAGATGGTAAGAGTTATACAACTACACGTATGACCATACAAGCACGCAAAATAACGGTTAATGAAACCAGTTTAGAAAACAGATGGAAAAACCTTTAAAATAAATATACCATGTTTAATTTAGAACAAATAGATACTAATACCATTGCTTGGTTAACCATCGATGGAAAAGAATACGAATTAAGCCTTTTTAACATCAATTTCAACCAAACCATCGACACCAAAGGGGAACCCCAAAATGTAGTACGGGGTGGACAAATGCAAATAAGTATCTCGCAAACTGTACCTGGTAATATTTACGATTGGGCCATGAAATCATCATTAAAAAAAGATGGCAGCATTGTATTTAAAATTGAATCGGGTAGTTCTCCCCTCAAAATTGAATTTTTTAATGCATATTGCGTAGGTTTTAACAGAAACATTGATTCGATGGGCGAAGGACTAAATACGGTACTAACCATTGCACCTGAAGACATTACCATTAATGGAATTAGTTTTGATAATCGCTGGGTAAATTAATGCTATGCCAAATAATAAAATAAACTATATTACGCCAGAGGAATACACCACGCTACTAAAACATGGTCTTAAATACAAAGGCTATGTTATTGGTGTAGGCTATGCTTATATTACCACTGCTGTAATTCCTCCTCCCACAATGGATATTTTAAACCCTCCTAAGTTTGTTCCTCATGGCATGGATCATTACCAGCATCTTAAAGTGCAGTGCTTGAACACTTCTGATGAGGCCATAAAATTAAGTTTGAAAGGTAATCCTGAGATTGAAAAAGATGATATAGTAGAAGAAGTCCAGGCAAGTGGGGATGAAGCAAATAATCATAATAAAAACTGCTATAATCCATCTTCACTTACATACAAAACTTCCATCGAGTATCAAACAGAATATTATTCTAATTTTGGACAAGCTAGTTGGTCTATTTATAAATCTAGCAAATATGGTAATGGAAGAAAAGATGTCACGATAACGAATGGATCAAAAATCTCAACATCCTATCAACTCACTCCTAATGGAGATATTTCTTTTTCACCTAATAATATTGGGATTTCTTTTAAAGTAAAGGGGTATTTTAAGTTTGGAGTTTCTAATGAAGGTTTTAATGCTGGGTTTGAACTAGGGGGATATGGGATTGAGCATACTTATAATCCATCAAATAATGCTAAAGCCTATATGATATTCATACTTTCTACATTGTCTCTTCAACCTGAAGGATATGTTCCTGGATCAGTATTATTAAATTTGTAATGACGATATTTTCAGAATGAGAAATATAAAAACAGTATTTATTACATCTAGTCTTATATTAATCTTTATAATTCTATTTAAAATTATTTCATCATCCAATTTTATGATTCCGATTGATGTTTCAAAAGATAAATACTCCAGATTTTTTAATTCTAAAATAGTTGACAAATTAAATGTGGTTTACTCTTTTGCAAACTTAAATAATTACATTATAATTTGCGATGTTGATAAGGATATAAGATGTTGGATAAGGAAGTATGATAAAAACTATCATATAAGCTTTAATGAAAATATAAAGTTTTATGAATCGGACAGAATGGGCGCGATTAGTAAAGTATATTATGGAAGAAACCCTATGCTTACATTTCAAAATAAACTAGGTAAAACTAGTGAATCATATCAATTGAAAATAGATAAGCAATCAAATATAAACACTATAAACACAAATAGTAATTTATTGAATATCAATGGTGTAATAAATGGATTAGGATTGTTAAATGAAAACAATGAATGCGATGCTTTATTTAAGTTTGATAAAAAAACTTTGGCAGATTTCGTGTTCTATACAAATAATGAAGAGTTTTATATTATTGTTATGTATAAAATTAGCAAAGATGGATCAATAGATATGGAAAGTTTGTTAAGCGATACAAATTCCTGGTACTAATCCCAAGCTAAATTGTAACTGTTATATTTACCCGGACAAAAAGCTAAGCTCGTAATCGTTAAATTTGTAAGCATATGAAAAGTGGAGTTGCAATAGCAAACCGTCCAAATTAAATGGCACAATCAATTACGATGGCAATATTTCTGCCATAAATTGGTTAACGACAAAGATTGATGGTGTAGGATCTACTGCCGGAAAGCAGGAGTACAAAATGGTAGGATTAGTAAAGTTAAAGCCGCAGGAAAGTCTGCGAATGGAATCCTTATAGTAACATCATTTGTTATTTCAGGAATTCAGTATGAGTATGATCCAATGTACGGATATGCCTTGGGAGGAAAGAATATTGAAT
>JBNKRV010000251.1:0-8795 GCA_050296935.1 Marinilabiliaceae bacterium
GTGGCTACAAACTTCCATCAAGTCAAAACGTGAAAAGAGCTTTGAAAATGAATGAGATTGAAAAAATATATAACTACGAATGTAAGGAGTTTTCATATCGTGACGAAGCTAAAGATTTATGGCTATTTAGTTACCTTTTAACTGGGGCTAATATGAACGCTATTATCAGATTAAAGTATAAGAATGTTGATGATGAGTTCATAACATTTGTTCGTAGAAAAACCAGAAAGACTAGCAAATCATCAAAGCCAATAAGCGTTGCCCTAACTGATGATTTAAAAAAATTAATAGACAAATGGGGAAATAAAGACCGCTCTCCGGAAAACTATATATTTCGTTTCATAAATGAAGATATGACCGAAAAACAGATTAGGCGTTGCTTGGATAGACTAATCAAAAGGACTAATGACCACATGAAAAAAATCGCATCTGAGGTTGGAATTGAGAAAACGGTAACTACATATACGGCAAGGCACAGCTTTTCAACGGTATTAAAACGTTCAGGAGTTTCAACTGAATACATCGGGGAAAGTTTAGGACATAACAATCTAAGAACTACTGAACTTTACCTTGATAGTTTTGAAGATGAAACAAAAAAAGAAGTGGCTAAATACTTAACAGCATTTTAGAATTAAAATACTTATAATCCGCCAGTACAAGAAACAGTTGAAAAGGTCCAGTAGATTCAAGTCTTTCAGGTAATTAAAAACTCCTAGTTGATTAAATTCAACCAGGAGTTATCTTATTAAAGTCTACTCAATTTCTTCGATCTCAACTGGATTGCCGTAAGAACGCCCACCTGGCCAAGCAACCTCACTAATCTCTTTTTTCACTTGAAATACAATACCAATATCTCCTTCTCTTTCAGGATGTCCATCAAGATGCTCTTGACTTGGTTGGTAGATTCCTAAGATTATACCTTCTGCAAATGGAGGGTGTGTACTGTTTCTATAAAGAAATAGCTCGTCTCCAAATTCAACGTTTTCTGGTTTAATATTATAAAACTGTACGTAGCTAACCGCATCATTATCTTGCGTTATCGAATAATTCTCCCTGCAAATTATATGAATCCGTTTCATTTTTAGCTGTTTAATCAATTATAGATTTTTTGAATTTAAGCCTAGCTGCAAATCTTTATTTAATCGTTTTAAAAATGATTTACAATATTTTTGACTAGACGACCCTTCGTATCTGATTTCTACAAAAAAATCATATTCGTTATTAATTACTCCATTAAATTTCCAATCTCTAACTGCTTGTGTAAACTTTTTAAGCTCTTGAGGATTATTAAATCCAATACTAAATAAGTCTGGTAATCCTCTAAGCATGTTTTTATATCGAGTATCAATCCTGCCAGGTGTTTCTGATACTATTTCATAATGAGAAAGAAAAGTATCTGTTTTTAGTAACTTTTCCTTAGTTAACTCATCAAGCTTTCGAGATGTATCTAAATTTGTAAAAAGAGTTAAATATGTTATTACTTCTGCGTTATTTTTATAACCCTTATTTTCAATACAAAATAATACTTTTAGTATATCATCAGTTTCATTCTTGTCTCTTAGTTTATTATCGACATAAAATACATCTTTATAATTGTAAAGATCTTTTACTCCATCTATATAAGTGAGTTTCTTATATCCATTGCTATTTTTAACAAAAACTCTGAATTCGTTGGTATGCTTATCTATCGTTTCAAGATAAATGTACTTATCAATTTTCTGCCATTTTATTTTTTCCCCATGATACAGTGTCATGCTGTATTTACTAATACCATCATATTGGTAACTTTTTACGTACTCATTCCTTTCATGTCGGGTATTGTAAAAGAACTTTTCCTTTAACTGTTTATCATTATACATAAATGATACGAATGGATTTTCTTGAATCAGTTGAGTAAAGATAGGTTGTAAAAATTCGTTACCAACCAGTTCATTAATTGGTTTATTTTCTTTGATATCCGTTTTAATCCTAGTAAACAACTCATAGTTCTTAAGACCAACCCCAGCATCCTTTAGTTTAGTAAATGCAGCGAATTTATCTTCTAAGGATGTATATGGGTCTCCAATGATATTGGCTAGTTTTTCTTTATTAACTTCATCCTTCTTATAGTTAGATATAAAATCAATTACTTTTTCTCGTTTTTCTGAATCAGGAATATTCTCATAGATCCAATTGGTAATATTTCTTTGATGCTTGGCTATACTCTGAGCATCTTGATTATACTCTTTATCTAAAAAGTCTTGAGATGCCTTTTTTACCAAATCAAGCATGTCGATTTTCGTATTGTTCTCTGTTTTATATTCAAATATATCATTTTTAAAATATGACTTTACTCCAAGTTTTGTATCTCCTTCGATAGAGAATTTTGGTTTTGGGTAACTATCATAATATTCTAGGGTTACATTATAGTTTATAGCTTCTCCATTTTTAAGATCATTTGTGAAAGTTATAGAAGATAGAAATTTACCATCTTTATTGGTTGTTATAAATTTACCTTCCTTTGCTCCGTTTTCCATAGTTCCTTTTACAAATTCATTTGCAGGAACACCTGCATCTGTAGCAGTAACTCCTTTTGAAAAAAGCAATAAATTATCCAAAAAATCATTACCTAGATTACCACTGTAATAGACACCGTTCATAACTCCATTTTTATATTCAATGGATTGAAGGATTGTTCCATCTACAGCGTAACGCTTATATAATCCGTGCTTTCTTCCTAAATTATCCTCAGACCATGCTTCTTTTACTCCTTGCTTAACGCCAAATTCATTTATATACCATGTCTTTGGAGTTAATTCTTGCGCTATTGAAACAATATGTCCACATATAAATACAAGCACAATTAATACGCTTTTTACTCTTGTTTTTAATGTATTCATAATTAATATCATATCTGGAATTTGAAGGATTAATAAGTTTTTTCTTGCTAAAATTTAGTAAAGTAGTTATAAACGTAAAATGGGTTTAAATGTTACATATTTTAAAAGGGTACGCTAGGTTTACTGATGTGAGATGAAACTAATACTTTCAATCCGCTTTAACCACCCTTCAAGGAATAAATGATTTTTACCTTTCTTGGCAATCTTGTGGTAATAGCGGATTCGAGCTTTTTTGATTTCCCAAAATAGTTCCTTTGGTTGGCAATTTGCAATCGCTTCAAGTGTCATTTTACCAATAATACCATCCATTTTCAAGTCGGCATCAAAGAATTGGTTTAATACACGTTGAACGCCTCTGGCTCCCCATACTCCACTATTGACACACCAATCAAAAATGATTTCTTGTAGTGAGCCATTGGAGATTTCATCAATTTTAAACCTTTTGTAAAAGGTCTGCTTGTAAAAATCCTTAACAAGCTCTGTCAATTGAGGAACATCAATCTTAAAGTTCCAAGGTATTTCACCATAGGTTTCTTTGTAGGCATCAATGTATTGCCAGCCTTCCCAATCGGGATGCAAATTCCGGGCAACACCCATGTAGGTTTCTCCACCTCGGTCGCCTTCTACGTTGGCATAATAGCCTTCATGTTTGATTACGCCATCGAACAACTCATCGAATGTTTTCATTTATTACGTCTGTTTTTAAGTTTGACATCGTTTACTCCTGATATTGCACCACCGAAAAGAAAGTCAATAATGGTGCTTAGTTTGGTGGATATTCCACCGTTGATACTGCTTACAAATGCTATTTGCCAATCATCAAGCTGAATGGTGTCAAAAATGAAGTAGTTCAGCATTACGAAAGTCAATGCACACCAAGCAAACAGAAAGAAAATTGCAAAGGCTTTTTGAAGCCAACTGTCTTTTTGATACATCTCCCTGGCCGAACTCCTATCAGTTACTGCCATTTTAAAGAGTTCCATTTTCCCCTGGAGCTTTTCTTCCTGAGTGGTGAATATTTCATCAATCAGCTTAGTTCCCTCTTTTAAGGTTTCCGCAGCTCCGGTATTGATAACCTTTCCAAATAACTTTCTCATCGTTCTACAAATTTCAAAATGGTATCGAGCTTCTCGTTAAGCTGTTTAATGGTTTGGTGGAATAGTTCTTTACTCACATAAATCTCCTTGGAGCTATCTCTTAAATCTGATATTCGTTTATGCAGTACCGTAAACTTGTTTTCGCATGAAGCAAGCTCTTTAGTCAAGTGCTGAATATCCTTTTCCAATAAATCGGTTTTAGCATCCACCGTTTCCTTTGTGGCATTCTTTGAAATGGCATTGCGGATGATGAAGGAAACCACACCAACTATAAGCGAGCTGAAAGCACCGATAACAAGCCAATAGAATTTAATTGTCATTTCTTCCATGCTAAAAGATTTTAATGGTTTCTGTGCTGCCCTCCGGAAAGCGGTTTTTCTCCATTGTGGCACTTTGGTTTTCGATGTGCATGATGGCATCTACAATATGCTCCCACTTAGTTCCACCTTTGGAGCTTCCGTCTCGGTTTGCCTGATTGATGATTACAAATGAGGTGTTCGGGAACTGTTTTTTCAGCTCTTTAAATTCCTCGTGAGAAATATCCGTTGTTTGGGTACTGTCGATAAATACCACATCGTAATCCCTGAATAGCTTCGGATTGTAGTCCTCGATAATTCCAATCGGACTGTTAATTCCAAGCCTTACCACTTTCTCCTGCATTGTTCCTTTTGCACCTTCTTCATTGGCGACATACAGGACTTTATAGCCGTGTTGTTTAACCAACTCATCGGCAAACATCAAGGCTACGGTGCTTTTCCCATGAAAGCGTGAGCCGTAAATCATTATATAGAAAGGGATATATAGCTTGCCTAATAGTTTACCGAACTTTCCCCTAATGGAGATGGTCTTAAAATTCATTTTGGCAAGGTCGTTTGCCAAAACAATCTGGTCGGATGCGATGACAGCGGTTCTTGTGGTGCTGGGATTGAATGCCCTGTTTTGTGAGCCACTACTTTTGGGCATGGAAGTAGTGGCATTTACTTTCCCAATCCGGCAATGCCTTGTAGCCCTTTTAACTGAACATTGGTAACAAGCAGTTTGTCACTCTCCAGATAATCGTGTAAATGCTTTTGGACGTTTTTCACCTGTTCAAATTCCTTGTCGGATTTATCAACCTTACCATTTTTCAATGAGTTGGTAACTGTGGTAAGTAAGCGTTGCGCTTTTGCTTTCGTGATATTACCGTATAGGTTGATAAACCTTTTAATCAATGCAACTGCCGGAGTAACACCGTAGTCATCCACAATCTTTTTCAGCTTCGTGTATAACGAATCCGGAACTTCAAACTTGCAAGTGCCATTCATATCCTTGTAAGTCTTGATAAGGTCATTGCTGATACTTTTAATTTCAGAGGCATACTTGCTTGATTTGCGAATGGTCTTTTCGGTAGCTGCCTTTTGAATCACCTTGTACAAAAGAGATACCTGACGTTCAGTTACCTTCTTATTGTGAAAGTTCAGATAACGCCTGATTACTTTTATCTCCAACGGCATCAAATCGACCTCGATGGGTTTTCGTTGTGCTTTTTTTGGTGCTGCCGTTTTCTTTGTGGGTGTACGTTTGGGTGAAGCTTGCTTTGTCACATTTTTTGTCGATTTTTGTGACGAGGTAGTCTTCTTCTTCGCTGGTACTTTCTTAGGTGCAGGGCTTTTCTTTTCTGAATCCTTTAGGTAAGGTTCAACGATTTTGAAATGATTATCCAACATCTCTTTAATGTCCTTATCCTCATTGTAGAAATCGGCAAATGAATCGAACTCTTTATGTGCTTCCTGTGCTGCTTCCGGCAACTTTTTGAAGTCAATATTTTTGGTGGCTTCCTTGTAATTTTTGATTGTTAATTTCATACTATCTGATATTAAGTTTTTAGTACACTATTTATTATTCGCTGCCCTTCGCAAGGGCTTGTTTCTGTTTAATGCGAATTGCTTTAGCCCTGATTTTGGCAAGTTTCAGTTTGCGTTCTTTTCCCACTATCACACCTTTGTTCACGCTGCCTTTTTCGGTCAGGTCGATATATTCATCGGCACGTTTATCGGTAAATGGTTCAAATGATTTAATGGATAAATGCTCCTTGATTGCATAAATCAGGTTATCAAAACACTTGTTGATGTAAATGCGTTCCTGACCTTGTGGATAAACAGGATGAGAAAACATACCACCTGATACCAAGTAGTTATTTACCCGGTCTTTTTCCTTTAGCTTATCGTACACATAGCATTCAAAGCTTCGGGCAAACATCTCGGCAATATCTTTCCAATAAGCACCTTGAAGTTTGGAGTGGTGATACAGGTAGCTGTCGGTTCTACGCTTCTTAGTCTCGTCAAAATCATTGTAGCTAACCGCTTTATCGTCCAAAGCATAATACCCAAAGCGAAGCATTAGAATAAGCGAAACGATACTTGTATGCACCACCGATTGCCTCTCCTGAAATGTCGGTACAACCTTCTTTAAAGAGGTTTTCAGAATATCCTTGAACCAATCTTTTGTTGGTGATGAATTACCACCAATGAAATACTTCTTGCGGTAGCCTAAACTTTCAATAATGGTATTCAGATAGCTTTCTGAACGTAAAGGTTTGGTTGATAATTCCAAGCCATTCAAGTAGTGGTCAAAGAAATGACCCCACTCATGGGCTACTGAACCGTCACCGTTTCTTTTGGTCAGATTGATGAGCTGGCGTGTTGGGTAATAAGTAGCCATTGCTTTACCACCACGACCAAAAGCCCCAAATGCAATAGCCAGAGCTTCATTTATGGATAAGTTGATGTCAAGAACTTCGCATAAATCAACGATGGCTGCAACAAAGTGGCGAATATGTTCCCTGGCTTCATCATCCTTCACGTAGTTTCCTAATGTGAGCGATTTAAAATGAAGCTTCTTGATAACCGTGTTCTCATCCGCTTCCTCAATCAATAAACCACCTGTACGTTTGATGTATGATAGCGGTACAGCTTCTATCTTTGGCTTGCTGCTACTTTTTGATTTGCTTGTTTTCTTAGTTTCTGCCCAGCTCCAATCAGGTTTAAATTCCTTGTATGGGAATCGCTCTTTTTGCTCATCATATTCTCTTTTTGCATCATTGATAAACCTTGTGCAAACCTGAGTAACATACCTTACATAGTCCTCCACAGTCCGAACGCTGCTCAACATGCCTCCCTGAAAAGTCAGGTCGTTTTGCTTGTGGCGTTTCATATCGGCAGGAGAAAGAATTTGTTTTGCTGAATCAATACAATCCTGTTGGCGTTTAATTCGCTTGTCGGTGTACTCTTTCAACCTTTTTGCATGTGGTTCAGCCTGTTCCTTGGTGATACCTGAATATTGGTGGGCTTTCATGTAAGTTTCCTTGACCGCAGATGTAGTCCGATAACCCTTTATGGTAAAGACAATATTACGAAGTGCCTTGCCGAATATTAATCCAAAATCATGCTTACCCACAATCTCACCATTATTGGCAATGGTATCGAGTTGTTGCAAGTCTGTAATTGAAATGGCATCATTTAAAACTCTTACAAAAGCCTCCGCCATTTTTACATATTGCTCTCTGGCTTCTTTGGTGTTGGCATGTGGCTTTGCAGGGAATGCCTGACGAACCTTTACTTTTAAGAATGCACATCCTGAATCCGTACCATTTTCTTTTTCTGCCTGTGGGTCAACCTTTGGAAATACCTTATCCTTTTTAACCAGCTCGATGGCGGTAGCTTCATCCTGTTCGATGCTGTTTAAATCACTACTGCTGATAAGCTTGTTGTACATGGCTTGTTCTTTCCTGGAACCATGAACACGTTTCCCGGCATCTTTAAATTCCCGGTTCTTTTGCTTCTCCTGTAAAGCCTTTTCAACTTCCGTATCAATATCCCCAAGGTCATCATTGGGCGTTGCTAAATTGGCACAGTAGTTTTCATACAAAGACCAATCATCGCTGATAATGAAGAAACCATCATGGGGATTGGGTTTGTAGCCTTGCTTTGTTTTGTAGCCGTTTCGCCCTTCAATGAATCCATGTTTGGGCAATATCCAAACGAAGTCACCCTTTCTAGGTTTGTAGCGAGTGGCAATAACATCGGTTGCTTTCTCAAAACCTTTATAGATAGGCAAAGCATTGACATTAACGCCCTCTTTAAAACCATTGACTAAAATGGAATCCTTTGATTTTCCTTTGGTGCGAATGTCCTTATGGATGGCTTTGTACTTTTTATAAAACTCCTTTTCCGTCATAGTATGGTCTTGATTTTAGGATGAGTACCAAGCCCGGCAACTGCCCGAAGCTGTTTCTGCTTAATCAGGATTGCCTTTGCACGGAGCTTCACAAGCTTTAATTGCTTACCGTTGTCGATGCTTATTTTCTTGCCCTTGGGTGCGGATTGCTTTTGATTGGCCAGTCGTTTGGGAAATTCCTTTTTGTCTTGCTCAAACATCTTCATTGCCTCATTGGTAAGGCTATCGGTTGTGTTGCTTCGCTTTGTTCCCTTATCAAAAAACTCATCGTAATAATGGCGTGGAATTTTAACCGAAAGACTGAACCGCTCACCAAACAGATTAAGAAGTTTAGGCATCTTGCTTTCTTCAACCGAAGCTTTCATATTGCCTGAAACCATTTCAAAACCATCCCGATTATTAACCAGGAGCTTCACCACTTCTTTATCGGTGTAAATGGGAATATGTGTTTTGGTTTTAGGCATGATGACCTTAAAAGTGCCATCATAATGCCTGGCTATTGTAATCCTGTTTTCGGTAGCAATGGTAGCCCCGTTGCGAAGGCTCATAATGTGCTTTTGCAATTTGGCAATTGGAGCTACAACATAGTTGTCTGCTTTATTAT
>JBNKRV010000252.1:0-4717 GCA_050296935.1 Marinilabiliaceae bacterium
AATTAAAGATTTTGATTATATTTTTCTTTATGCAAGGCAAGTGTTACAGGCATAGCCGTAGCTACGGCGAAAATACTTAACGAAGCATAAAGGAAAATAGGGCGAAATAATAGTTCGGGGAATTAACATTCTTTACACTAGGTCTATTGATATTAACACTGGTGCAATGACATGGGTAAATCCAGGTTATGCCAAGATTATGAAGTTTACTAAACCATTAGGACTTGGAGGTGATATAGCAAATTCGCTTGGCATAATATACAATTTTGCTGATCAGGGAGTTACTACAGAGAATGTATTGGATGCTATATTTGGGGCTATAGGTTATTATCCAATATTGGGCGATATGTTAGCGGGAGATTACGCAGTACAGAAGTATAATATAAATCAAGTCGTTACGGGAAAAGTAACTATCGTACCTGGGATCATGGCCCAATTTATCAATATAATCCATAGGTTATTATAGAGAAAATACGCTTAATAAAAATTAGAAATGAGACTATTGTTTTTTTTTGACTATGTTTTTTATAAAATAGCATATTTCTATGCGAATCATCTTAATTATAATGACATAAAAGAATATGCAGGTGCAGGAATATTAAGTTTGCTACAACTTTCTAACGGGTTATTTATTTTGTTCTTAATTAAACCATTTGATGAATTGACTGATATAGAAAAACTCTTTGCCTTCTTAATTGGTTATTTAATCATTTTTGGATTAAACCTGTATCGATACAAAAAAGTGAAACCTTATGAAGAGCTTGAAGAGAATTGGAAAGTTGAAAATCAAAATAAAAGAAGGATGAAAATGTTAATGATTATTTGTTATGTGCTATTGTCAATTTTACTGTTGGGAGTTCATAGGAAATTTGTCTAATGTTTTCTCCAGTCAAAGTATAATTCTGCCTGAGTTTGAGATGTAGCCTCAAACAATGAAGGTAATACAACGACAGACGATATTATTAAGAAAATAAAATCTATTTTTGATGGTGCTGAAAATGCAACTACTGCAATAGGTTTATTAAAAAAGCTGGTGTAGCTGTAAGTTATATTGATAATTTCAAAGGCGGGGCAAAAATTTCTAAGTTTTGTAACACCTTTGGGTCAATTGCTGCAGATACATATTTAACAGGTAAGGATATTTTGCAACATCCAAATGATAACAATGGGTGGAAAGTTACAAGTTACCTAGGTTGAAATGACATAGCTGTTTGGGGTTTATACAATCCATCTGTTGCTGGAGGCAATTTAATTTATTATGTAACTGATGTACAATTAAAGTATTTAAATAAAAAAGGATACCTAAAAAATTATATTGATGCGTACACACAAAGTAATGGTTTCTATTATTAAATAAATGAAGATATTAACATTTTTATACTTAATGGGTAAATTTCTAAGAATTAGAAAGGCAAAATTAGAATCTTTTCCTTATGAATTTTTAAGTTTTTTGATATTATTAAATCTCTTAAGTATTTTGCTAGTATTAGAATTGTTTAATACAAATATTTTAGGAAAAATAGATATTATTAAAATAATAATCATTTCATTTTCTTTTTTATTAATGGTGAATTTACTATTAAGATATATCTATAAAGTAAAGTTTTTAAAAGAATATTCTAGTAAGTTTGTTTTTAGTTTAAAACGTAAAATATTTTACTTTTTTTATATTATCATTACTTTATTAAGTCCAACTTTAATATTTATACTACTTGCAAAAAAATAAATATAGTAGGTTCCTGCTCTCCATATAGTTATTAAAAGACGAACGGAGCTGAGCGAATTCTGTAACTTCGTTCTTGATAAAAGTTCATTTTCAACTAACATTGAGAAACAAGAACCATTAAATTAGTATGAAAAATTGCGGCAGTGATGTCGGTATTTTTATTGGTCAGATTTATCTTCCCATCCAGTAAAACCAGCTGGCACGGACTTGTATTTAATGGAATTAGTTTTGATAATCGCTAGGTAAATTAATGCTATGCCAAATAATCAAATAAACTATATTACACCAGAGGAATATACTGCGCTACTAAAGCATAGTCTTAAATACAAAGGCTTTGTTATTGGCGTTGGCTATGCTTATATTACCACTGCTGCAATTCCTCCTCCCACAATGGATATTTTAAACCCTCCTAAATTTGTACCTCATGGTATGGATCATTACCAGCATCTTAAAGTGCAGTGCTTGAACACTTCTGATGAGGCCATAGAATTAAATTTGAAAGGTAATCCTGAGATTGATAAAGATGATAAAGTTGAAGAAGCCAATTCAAATGGGGGTACGTTAGCTAGAGATCTTACAATTATGGGATTAGGGCTTGCTGGTGATATTACAGAATCAAGAGCATTAGCTGCATTTAACAAACAGGCTGCAAACTGGCTTTATGCTGAAAAATTTTATGGGACGGTTGAAACGGGTTGGACATCTGCTAATCCAAAAATGCTTAAGTTATCAAATTCAGGTAAGTGGTTGGGACGTAGTATGATTGGATTGAGTGCTGGAATTTCTTTATATGAAGGTGTTGATGCTCTTGTAGATGGCAATACTGATAAAGCCATGCGATCAGGACTTGATCTTGGAGTAGGCTTAGGTACAGCATGGATAGGGGGACCTGCAGGAGTTATAATATATTTATTATATATGGGTGCTATGCAAACCCCACCAGGTAATCCTAATGGTTATGTTACTCCACTTTGTGCGCCAGATAAGACGTATGTAGCACCACCGATTTTTCAAGGTTCCTAAATTGTAGTTTAAATGAAAACATATAGATACCTCTATTATAATTTGTTTCGTCTTTGGTTGAGAAAGAAAGATGAATCAGAAAATGCACGTATCAATGCTATTATTACGATTACATTTTTATCGTACGTGAATATTATGAATATGCCACTTATTTTGTTTGCTGTAAATAAATATGTGATTTTTGATTTACCAGATATTAATATTAATGTAAAAGTTTGGATTGTATCTCTTTTATTTGCGACAGGTATATTAAACTACGTTTTACTTGCACGGAAGCAACGACATACTAGGATTATTGATGAATTTAAATTAGAAGACAACCATAAAAGAAAGAAAGGAATAGTCTTAACAGTATTTTATCTTATAATTTCACTTGTAATACCATTATTTATATTACTTTCTGCTAAATAACAAAAAAGCCTGAGAAATCGTTTTTCTTTATTTGCAATTTATCATGTAATCTTAGGGTACTGTTACTCCGTATTTTATGGCTAATTTTAGGCATGGGCTTAAATACAAAGGCTTTATTCGTGGCGTAGGTTCTGCACAATATTACCGCTGTAGTAATCCTCCTGCCACAATTGATATTTTAAACCCTTTAAAGTGCAGTGCTTGAACACTTCTGATGAGGCCATAGAATTAAGTTTAAAAGGTAATCCTGAGATTGAAAAAGATGATAAAGTTGAAGAAGCCCAATCCCAAGGGGAGCTTGCACCATCTTCGGCATATACACTTAGAGGTAACGATGTTGGATGGAGTGAGTTGTGGTCTGAATTAAAAAATGGTACTGGACCAGAACGAGATCTTTTTAGAAATGACCATCCTATGGTACAAGAACTTAAAAATTCATGGATTGTAACAGAGGCCCGAATGAAGTTTTTTTCATTGGGAGGTGAAAAACCTTTAAAACGGTGGGATGCACCTTTTGGAATCCCAGGTATTGGATTTTCATATTCCATGACGGAGCAATTTATTGGCGGAGCAAGGGTTACTATTATTCCAGCAGGAGGTGGGTATTATTATCAAGTTGATGATACTAAGAATAGAAATTCATTGATTTTTCATTTGCCAGTAGAGAATCCCAATAGGGTGCCAGGGCAAACAGTGCCTTATGGGACTACCTATCAAAGATATGTTTGGTTTGAGCAATAAAAAATATCACATGAAATACTTAATTAAAAATATAAGGCAGAGTGCAATATATAGTTTGGTGTTATTATTTAGCATGGCTTGCTCAGATAATGATGTCGAAATACATCAACTATACGGTGTATATGACTATAATAAAGAGAATTATATCGATACGATACAATTGCTGAAGGATAGTAGTTATATACATACACATCAAACAACAAATGGGACTATTTATAGAAATGAAGGAACTTGGAAGTTTGATTCAAAACTAAGAGAGGTCGTTTTTGATGATTTTATTTTTTACAATGAACAAGGTGGTGATGTGCCAGGTTTTTGGATTCCGAAAGTTAAAAACGTAGAAAATGAAATAAGGTTGATATATGCCTCAGAAGAAAATCTATATTATAGAAAACCGAAAGACGATTAGAGTAAAGAAAGCCCCTTTGGATAATGCTTTAATGGAAATAAATAGACTAAATGGTTATAAAAAAGATGCACTGTAACTGTTATATTTACCTGGACAAAAAGCTAAGTTCGTAATCGTTAAATTTGTAAGCATATGAAAAGTGGAGTTGCAATAGCAAACCGTCCAAATTAAATGGCACAATCAATTACGATGGCAATATTTCTGCCATAAATTGGTTAACGACAAAGAATGATGGTGTAGGATCTACTGCCGGAAAGCAGGAGCATAAAATGGTAGGATTAGTAAAGTTAAAGCCGCAGGAAAGTCTGCGAATGGAATCCTTATAGTAACATCATTTGTTATTTCAGGAATTCAGTATGAGTATGATCCAATGTACGGATATGCCTTGGGAGGAAAGAATATTGAAT
>JBNKRV010000253.1:0-3376 GCA_050296935.1 Marinilabiliaceae bacterium
TATCAGCAAGAAAACTCCATTTTTTCGTTACTCTTGCTCTAAAAATGATCTTTTACGGCAGTAAACTCTCATTTTTCAAGCTTCGAAAGCCTCAAAAATGAAGCTTTCTTATCTGCCACTTGAGTTTTCGTGCAAGTACTATGTAGAGAATAATAAATCCTGAACTATCAATTATCATGCAATAATGGTAGTTCAGGATTTGTAAACATAGAGTGGAAACGATATATTTTTAAGAATTATATTCTGATTGATTTAATTCATCCAATCTTTTTTCTGCCGGATTGAATATTAAGTTTAAGATGGTTCCTATGGCTAAAATTGCAGCAAATATGGTGGCTAAAATAAATCCATATGTAGCATCTTTGCCAAAAAAGTCACTAACTGCTCCCATAGCTAAAGGTCCTAGTGCACCTCCTGCAGCTGTAAAAAATAAAATTACCCCTGCCACAGAACCATGTTTAGCTTTAGGAAAACAGCTAATGCCTTTTGAATTTATTGTTGGGTAAATAACTGACATAAATAAACCGGATAGAGGTAATAATAGTACTGCTGTATTAATACCTCCTAATACACTACCTAAAAAACAGGCTAAAATCATGAGACTAAAAATAGTAAGGATTAACGCCCAGTTAAAATGAGCCATAAGCCAGGAACCAATAAAACGTCCGGCTGCTCTCAGAATAAAAAATATAGATAAGGAATAGGTGGCAATAAAAATAAAATTACCATTGTAATCAGCAATTAACGTGGGCATCCACACATAGATAGCGCATTCCACAGCAACGTATAAAAATGCACCAATTGAAAAGCCAATAGCATAAGGGTCTTTCATCATTTTTAAGGTGCCTTTTAAATTAATAGGATCTTCCGTTGTTTTTTGTGTTGCCGGATATTTTACCAATAATGCAATTATAATAAGTACAATGCAAAGTGTTGCAGCTATTACATAAAGCCATTTCCAGTCGATTCCTTTGCTTAACAGATAAGAAACAATAAAAGGCCCCACAATGGCACCTACTCCAAAAAAGCCTTCAACTGCATTCATGGTAGATGTGTGTTCATTGGTAGATTTTGAAATATCTCCGATTAAAGCAAGTGCTGCCGTTTTAAATACGCCAATAGCCAGACCGGAAATTACCATTAAACTTAAAAAGAAAGCGAATGTATTTCCTACAATAAATAAGTAGGAGTTTAAAGCAAAAAGAGCTAGTCCAATAATAATGGTTTTTTTACGCCCAAGTTTATCAGCTAAAAATCCTAATAGTATACCGGCCAATGCAATAGCAACCATAGGTCCATAGTGCATTAATCCCGCGGCAGTCATGCTTAAATCAAACTGTTTCATAACTTCCGGAATAATCATCCCTACGGCATCAGTAGTCATGGCAAACATAGTAAACATCAAAAATGTTAACCATTTGATGAGTGTGGTATTCGTATTATTTTGTGAATATTGTGTATTTTCCATGGTATTATTATTAGAAAAATTGACTACCTATCGGTGCTATTAAAATTATAAACAAGTTCATCGTTTTCTTCAGTAGCATTTATGCTGAATGAATAATCCTTTAAGTTAGCAATAAGTGTTGCAATACAATTATTATTTTGCCATTGAAGTTTAAGAGTATTCTTGCTGCTGTTTAGTATCTTTAATTCAGCATCAAACCCAAATGCAGGAAAAGAATTTCTGAATTTTAGTAATGAAAGTTGACGCAGAACAATGTCTTTACTCAAGCTGTCATAAGCATCCTGTAATTGTAAATTGGTACGGTTAATTTCTTTATGACCTCCAGCCCCAGCTTTCTCAACTGCTTCATAATCGTTTTTACCTGCTAAAAGATCCAGATACCAAACTTGAGGTTTACCTGGCATAAATATTTGAATGGCCCGAGCTAAAAGCATCTTTGCATCATCCTCACCTAAAGCACTATAGTAGGTTGCATTTACCTGATAATACATGTTCTTTTCCCCATGAAGATCTTTTACATAACCACCACGATTTACTATCGTATTTATCAGCATTTGTATTTGCTCCTCTGTTAATAAACCTTTAAGGTCGAGCAATGGTATTCCATCATGACAACCAAGCATGTTCACCACTTTAATGTTTTTTTCCCTGATATCGTTAATCCATTTGATTAATACTTCATTTGTATTTCTTTCAAATGCATCAATGATCAAACCCGGCAGGAAGAAATCATAAGTCAGATACCCCTTCCGGGCAATTTTTTCATGAATTTTCTCCTCATATTTTGAATGTATTTCAGGCAGAAGAGTCAGGTGGTATTTATCGGCCAGTATTTTCACTCTTTCAAGCAGATCCCATGTTCCCGGATCATTCAAAAAATTAGGTAAACCCGGCTCCTTGGGTGCATAAGCAAATGCATCAAGACGAACTATTTCTGCACCATAATCAGCTAGCTTTTTTAACGTGTCTTCATAAAACTCCCAAACCAGGGGTGACTTGATATTCAGATCCATCTGACCAAGATATTTACGTCTGGATTCCAGTAGATTTACCGCTTCGTTTTGATACGATTCAAAACCCTTAAAATCTATTTCAGAAGGCCTGCTGCCTGATTCAATTGCGTTGTTTATACGATTTGCCAATACATTTGCTGTAGCATATTGAATATGGGTTACTCTCATCAAATCCTGAGCATCAATTCTTTCGTATTTTACCTCCTGGTAAAAGGTATTCCAGTAAGGAACTTCTTTTCCATCAGGCAGGCGAACCATTAAAATTGGCAATCCGGGTTTACGGAAAAACATATCCTTTATATATTCCGAATCCGGTTGTATAAAGCCTTCTTTTGTCATAGTACCACATCCATCCCAAAACTGATTCCATTGGATAAAAAAGTCCTTGTATATTGATTTTTCACCGTTCTTTAAAATATCCTGAAATGGATTAGAAAGTACTGATGCATGGTTTAAAATAAAATCGAATTTCAGAGAGATATTTAATTTTTTCAGTTCAGATAAATCTTCTTTTGAAGCATATAAACTATTTATATTATAGTCGATTACTGAAAATCCCCTGTCTAAATCGGTATTGAAAATACTAGGCAAAATATAAAAGGACTGAAAAACATCGTTCAGCTCATCTTTTTGAATAAAATCAATGATACCCCCTAACGTTCCACCAATACTATCCGGATAGGCATTTAACATGGGTCCGGAGTTTAATCTAATATTGTTTGTATTTGTATTCATCGTTTCCATTTGAGTTTGTTAACCTGAGTTCGATATAAAATTAATGGCTCAAATCGCTTATAAATATTGAGTTTCAAGGAATGTTTGCGAAAGCATAGCGGGCTATGGTAAGCAAATATGACGCAGAAAATCGGTATTTATAAGTGACATTCATAGCTTT
>JBNKRV010000254.1:0-3683 GCA_050296935.1 Marinilabiliaceae bacterium
TAGCTTTTCAGTAAATAATCGATTTACGGCTCTAAATTTTATCACCATAGCTCGCTATGTCTCAAAAATTTATATTGTAAATCAATCATTTACTGAATTTTGAGCTCGCTAATTTTAATCGAACTCAGGTTATTAAGTTTAGCAAACTTAAAATTATAACACAAAATATTAATCAGATATGTATATGCAACATTAATTCCATTGATATTCCCCGACAACCTCAAAAACATATCCTCTGCGGGTTTCAACCTTTACATAAATGGTGTTTAAATATTCATAATATACTTTCCCTTCTATGTAGATTTTTCTGGCATTATACGGCAATCTATGCACTATTAAACCTTTCGGAGGTGCAATTTCCTGGTAACAATCGTGATGGCGTTCATAAAACAATCCGGCTGAAAAAAATACTTTGTGACCATTAAATACTAATTGCATATGATCATGAGGTAAACGATAAGCCTTTGAACGTCGAACTACTGGTTGATAATGAGGTTCTGACCAATAATTATTATGCTTATAATGATGCTTATCAACATGCTTTCTATAATGATGCGCTTCTTTATGGTGAGGCTTTTTGTAATACTTCGAATGCGAAGACATTGCCATTTCTTGACCGGAGTGATTTCCGGAATGTTTTTCGTCCTTACCCTTAAATTCTGAATGACGTGTTTTTTTAACTCGTTCTGTTCTATAAATATTTTTATTACCGGGTCTTGAGGATCTTCTGTTATCCTGTGCTGAAATATTTATAATGAACATTGATACGAATAATCCTATAACAAACTTTTTCATGACAAGTGATTTTAGTTAATAATAAATGACACTGTCTGACAGAAATATTTTATATGCATATGATAGAAATGCAAATTCAACTTTCAATAAGCATTTCTGATTAAGGATATCCAAAAACCAGACCAAAAACAAAATACCACTATACAACACTGATTATATGATTGTTACACACGTACATTAAAAACATATATAATCAAATATGGGTGTAAAATCCGAATGACTACAGTATAAGAATTAAACATCTCAAATTTGATAGAGACTACATTACTTTCTTCATTCCTTACAAAATCAAAAACAAAACTCTTTCTGGCTTTGATACTACCTGATGAATGACCAATTGAATAGTTCTTTCTTCCGGTTTGCCTCTATAATGAAAGAATCGATACGCTACTCCTCAATAGTATTAAAAGCCATTACCATTGGAATAAAAGAACCATCTTTAACAAGCACGGGAATATCATTAATTGCAACTGGAACAGTACCTTCTTGTCCTCCTGAAATTTTATCTCCTGTTCGAAAAATCCGTCAATTACATAATTGCCTTCTTGATTACATACGCATCCGGTAACGATGAATAGTAACCATAAAGTGACTCATTATTATTGTATATTATGTGTTTGGGTTTACAAATCAAAAATAACTATGCGCTAAGAGTAAAAAGCATTGCAATATCCTGCTTTTAAAAAGCAACTTCAAAATCAATCAATCAATCAATCAATCAATCAATCAATCAACTAACGCCTATGTATCTGATATACTGACCCTTAAACTACACAATCTCAGTGGAAATATAGATGGTAAATGATATTTAAACTGATATTGCAATTCAATTAAGCTCTGGAATTCATAAACTCACTAAAAAGATAGAAGTACAACAAGTAAAATATTTTTAAACTAAATTATTAGTTAAAACTTGCAGGGGATTAAATTTAAGCGTAATTTTAAACTAATGTTTTAGTTATAAAATCTCCATCATGAACTCCGTTAAAATAATAATTTGTATTGCTTACTTCATTATTCTAATTTTTCAACCAGTAACTGCTGATGTTACCCACCTCACTTCTTCCGAAGATTCAACCTTCGTTTCAATGAAGATACTGAAAGCAAAAGAATTTGTGCATGATTATAAGCTGGATAGCGCTATCCTGATATATAAAGACATTTATAAAAACGACAGAAATAATATTGATCTGTTAATGGAGTTGGAAACACTTTACTCCAATACATCTCAATACGACGAGGCTTTAACATGTTCACGTAAGATATTGGATTTAAAACCTGATGATAAACATTACTTAATCAGAAGTGGGCTATTGCTAAAAAAAATGGATGAACATAAGGCGGCTCTCCAGATCTTTAAAACAGCTTTAACAAACGATAACAAAAACACATTTATTCTTTCACAAATTGCAGATATATACAGAGATGTAAACAATATAGACAGTGCCTGTTATTACTATTCATTGGCTTGTGACATAAAGCCTGTTACTGCGAATCTAATTAAGGCTACTGACTTATTTTTAAAGAATAAATGGAACAAAGGAGCATTGTACTTTATTGAAAAATATTATTCACCGGATGTTCATAAGAGTAATGTACTCAAAAGGTTTTACGGAAGAGCCCTATATGTAAACGACAGTATTCCGGATGCTTACAATATATTTAAAGACTTGTATCAAAACGGAGATTCATCCCTGGTTACTACAAAATTTCTAGGCCTTTGCTATTGGAAAGCTAAATATTATACCAAAGCAACTAAGGTACTGGAAAGCTTTGTGGCTAAAGATTCTACTGACTTCTTGTGCTATTATGTTCTGGGCTTTTGTTGTAATCTGGATAAAGAAAACAGCAAAGGACTTAAATATTTTAATAAGGCTTTGGAATTACTTCAACCTAACCCTAAAACATTAGCCATGGTCTATCAGGGATTGGGTGAAATATACGAATGGGAGCGCGATCTTCATAAGGCCATTGAATATTATGGGTTAATATATGAAACGGATCCTGAAAATATATATGGCGAGTATAAAGTGGCAACAATATACGATTTTGGAATTGAGGATAAGAAAAAAGCATTGGAATGCTATTCAAAATTGGTAGACCTCATGGAAGCACAATTTCCCGGTAAAAACAGCCGCATGAAAATTTACTGCCAAATGCGTATTGAAAAGCTTACGGAAAGTGAATTCTGGGAGCAAAAAGAGGTCAGCTTAAAACAATAATATTGAGGAATTTAACCTCATAAGAAGTAGATTTTATCATTTACCGAAATTGATTTACCGGTATATTGCTTAGTGCACAAAACATGGCCTTTTGTTGAGATGAATTAATAAATGGGTTTTCAGGCATTAGGTAAATGTGAATCAACATCAATGATTCCGGAAAAAACTATTAAAAACTCAGTGCACTCGTGTTTTGTCGTATTTTAGCCACAATACAGACATTGAAAAACAGGATACTAATCCAATTTAATTACATTCAGGCGTGAAAAACAGAGCTGATCGTCTTTTCCTTCTGAAATATTCGGCTTTAAAGCCGTTTTGAACGAATCAATAATATCTTCTTTTTACTTTATCTGACAACCTGAGTTCGACATAAAATTTTGGATTTATCTCATATTATCAATGATTATATAGGAATTCGATAGAACGTTGTTTCAGACCGCCTATAAATAGTGAGATTCAACTGAAAATCATGAAACGAGCATTTTGCGAGTTCAATGTGGCCTATCATAAAATTTCCACATTAAAGAATAGCGGGCTATTTTGAATAATTTTCAGGAAGAAGATCGCTGTTTAGTTCCTGATTATTGCTGCGTTCAGCATAATCAAAGTAAACTTTGCTTCTACATTCACTTATCGCAATAATTATAAGCGGAAACTCTCATG
>JBNKRV010000255.1:0-11052 GCA_050296935.1 Marinilabiliaceae bacterium
GCTATGAATGTCACTTATAAATACCGATTTTCTGCGTCATATTTGCTTACCATAGCCCGCTATGCTTTCGCAAACATTCCTTAAAACTCAATATTTATAAGCGATTTGAGCCATTAATTTTATATCGAACTCAGGTTTATAGATTTAACCCCAATATGCATTAGAAAGGCTATTGCACATTGAACTTACTTCAAAACAAGATACTTCGTTACTTCACCTCAACTCACCAGAACGATGCTATGCCTCGTTTCGCTGAAGCCTTGTTTTATCGTACTTTCAATGTTCATGACGAATTTCTAATACATAATACGTGTTTAAGCATTATTTGAACTTACTACGTTTAAATTGAAAATACCCCTCGACTTTTCTATCGATAGTATTACATAACCGGTATTTTACCTTATGGTGTAACTGAATTAAAAGTTAACGTTGCCGTATCAATTATTGTCACCTCTGAAATAGCATCCATAAGTACTTCGTAACTAACATCAATTGAACTTGCCAGTGGTAAAACGGCTGGAGTATCTGACAATGCATACAGTGTGATAGTATACTTATGTGTACTGCTGGTTGGTGAACATGGCGAGGTATAAGAAATGGCTGTACCATCTTTGTTTGAGCCCATAAGCCATGGGCCATCATCGGCAGTTCCATAAGGTATTTCTGTTACACCCGGATCAATATCCCAAAGCACCAAATATGAATTTGGATGGGTTAAATCCTCAGGGTTTGGGTAATGCACCATACTTATTGCCAATGATTTTGTTCCTTCAGGTATATTCGCCCACGAGAGAGGAATAGAGTTTTCCACATCATCCACTTTCTGCTCACACTTGTATTCGTCTAATAGTTCACCATTTTCAACTGCAATACTATTTAAAGTAAAATCAGAAGTTTCATAAGCAGAATCATCATTGCTACTACACATGGTAGATACCATAAAAATTACTGCTATCATTATTCCATTTATTATTTTTTTAATCATCGTCTTAAGGTTATTAGTAACTTTTCAATATCAAGATCCAAGTATCAAGGCTCCCGATATTTATAGTTAATTTATTTTTTGCAGGTTATTGATACTTGTATTTTTCGATTGAATAGATACATTTATTACTGAACAGTATATCTTACAATCACTTCATTATCTAAAATCACATTGGTGCTCCAGATAAATTCGGCATCATTCAACGGGTCATCAAAAACATCTGTATAATTTGTGTACGATTGTTTATTATCTACACCAATAGCATTATTTGTATAGGTAGTTGCATTGGGCCATGATAAATCGTTAAAATCCTCATTCATCCACTCTTCCGGCACTGCCCAGTGTAGTGCATAGAATAAAGTTCCATCTGCTACTCCCTCTGTGCTACAGTCAGCTGTACTTCTTGTTGTTCCATTTTCTGCAGGACAGCTTAAATCCTTAATGGGAGCTGTATAGAAAGTTTGTGCTTTCCAATTGCTTCCTGTGGTAGCCACCGTATTTCCGCTTGCATCTTTAAACACAGCTACCATTCCTCCATCGCCAGGATGATACGCATACCCACGGTTGTTTTCTGAACCTAACCCTAAATTTTCTTCCCAGTCAACAAGCTTCATGGCAATGGTATAAGGTTTTGATACTTTAAATTTTACTATATGTGAATTAAAATCGGTAAACGGAATGGCATCTTTACCCACAGGTACGCCATTTACATATAACTCAAAATAATTATCGGCAAAAATATAGCCGGTAATAATATCTCCTTCAGCATCAATTTCTACTATATCATTTTCATTAAAGTCAGCTAAAGCCTCAGTAGCGGTGGCATACTTTTTCCCATATGGGTTAAATAAGTCAGGTGCAAATGGAAAGGAGTTGTTGTTATAATTTACTTTGGCAGGAACAACCCAGCTAGTGCCATTGGCATCTGTGATGGAACCTATTCCGGAGATTCTGGCTCCTTGTTGATATAAATTTGTAGTAGTTGTTGTAGCTAAACCTTGCGTTACTGACGCTGTTCCGGAATATCCGGAAGAAGAATTTATATCCTGTATACCGTTATTTTCATCCTGGCAAGCATTACTAATAAAAACAGTGATGAATGCGAATGCTAGATTTTTAAGTATTCTGATTTTCATTTTTCTTTTCATGTTTATTATAATAAAATTTTGTTTTCTAAAAGTGACACCATTTCATAGTCTCACACAATTCTTTAATTATTATCGTACTCAATAACCTCTTTATCGGTTTAAAAACGAACCATATAAACTCCATCCTTCCAAATCGACAGATCTAATGATTCATTTGTGTGTGTGAACGCTTTCTAAATACTTCTATCCCGATAATGTCAGATAGAGCTAATAGAATCTCATTGCTACCTGAAAAGCTAAGGTTTACTTTTTCTCTTACAGGATTTGGATAAATTTTAATCTCCCAATTATTTGAACCTATTACGAACAAGGTTAGAAGCTACCCAACCCCTCCTCTTTATTTTTTTATACTTACTTGAAAATTTGGTGAGAAATCAATAGAAAATTCGTGTAATACCTGAGTTTACAGGCAAAGTGGTTATGTTATCTTTTCGGTAACCCATAAGAGATTGATGTTGTAGCTAACCTGTAGATATATCACAAAGCAGAAACATTTCAGGATGAATTCAGGGCTTTTTTTTAAGAAGTATAATTTAGAATGAGCAATATGTATGGGATAAACTTGCCCATGCGTTTACAGGGCGATAATAGCAGTATCATAACTTTTTCACCGGGTGATGCTCTATGTTATTGCAATAAGACCTGTGGCTTTTATAAAGTTTAGCTAACCTGAATAATTCACCAACATTTGAATTCCAACCTTCAAATGAAAATTCATGAATCAAAGACCAGCGAAGGTGATTAATCAGCTAAAGATCATATCTTAAAAAGAAATACTTACTTGAAGATTCGGTGAAAAACCGATGGTATTACGGTATAAATCGTATTTACTGATTTGCTTTTGGTACAGGTTAATAATATTCTCCCTGTTGTATAAATTTAAGAACGACAGCCCAACCACTCCTTTTAAACGATGCTCTTGAGGCCAAAGCTGATATGTTAATGAAAAATCTAACTGATGCTGAGCCGGGAAACGATTTTTGTAAGGCACATCTATAGATTCCGGAGCATCCGGATTGGGGGTATTCTCTTTGTTTAAATCAGGTAATATTACAGGTAAGCCGGTGCTGTAATCCCAGGAGATAGCAGCATTCCAACGGTGATAATTGGCCATAAGCATCAGGTTTACCGAATGCGTTTGATCAAAATACACCACATTGGTTGTGCCAAAGTCGGCCAGGGTTTCACTTAGTGAATAAGCTGTCCATGCTTCTATGGCTTTCCAGCGCTTTTTAATAAAAAAGTCGGCTCCTTTGGTATGCAGATTACCGATGGGGATTTCGAGGGTATTGGGACTAGTGTGTTTAGATACATGTAATGTGTTTTTGGCGTACAATTCCAAATCCACAATCCAGGACGATAAATCAAAAGAGGCTCCCACCATAGCCTGAACTCCTTCTAATGGCGGACGTTTATCAGAGGACAGATACCAGAAATGATTGGCAATTAAAAAGTCTTCAAAATCACCTGTTAAATCCTTTTTAATAAATTGGTGCGAACGCCCTGCCGAGGCTTTCAATGAAACATACCTGCCAGCCAGATAACTGAGTGAAATGCGCGGATCGGTATACCATTTACCGAAAGGCTGGTAATAATCGTTATGCAATCCAATTTGGGTAATTAGTTTACTCCCGAATGTTTTATTAATATTTCCATAAAAGGTGTGGGTAATGGCGTTCGTATTCTTATCCGGAGGTGGTGGAGGACCGCTTGATCTTTCCTCTGTATGCTGCATTTCCTGAAGCAGCCATTCGTACCCCAAACTTATATTTAGAGATGGATTGAATTTGTAATTTATTCCGGAACCAACCTTTAAGTCATTTAGCTGATTTACTGTATTTTCCGATCTCCTTACCATACCCTCCTCTTCCTGATATATTTTCTCTTTTATATCCAGCTCAGAATAAGTAACTAAAACCGTTGAACTGATTTTATTGGTGAACTGTCCTTTCCAATTAGCTGCAATCCCCTGGTTATTTAGCTCAGCATTTTGCTTTTCGGTACCATTGTGCGATAAACTGTGAAATAAATAATTAAAGTCATTATTAATATGAATGAAACTTACCGAAGCCCTGTGTTTATCGTTGATATTATAAATTAGCTTCCCATTCATATCCCGAAACAAAACACCCAGGTTTTCCAGTTTATTTCGGTCATCCAAACGAACAGGTGCGATATTACTTCCCTGAAAATTCAAATCTGAATACTCCTGCATTTTAGGTGAAAGCTGTTTTAAGGGATAATTAGAACGCAAAGAAAGTATCAGTCCTAGTTTATTTTTTACCAATGGAATTTTAGTCTGTGCAGCAGCATATACCGTATTCAAAGAGATTCCACTGTGAACCTCATCCGGAATTTTTTCGCTGGAGTGAATATCCACCAAACCACCTACTCTGCCTCCCCATTTGGCCGGAAGTGCGCCGCGGTAAACATACATCTTATCAACAATTCCCGGATTATAAGGAGAAACAGTACCAAAGAAATGCCCCTGATGGTAGATAGGGATATTATCAAAGTAAATGAGGTTATGGCTAAAACGGCCTCCCCTGATGGCTAAATCGCCTGGCTTTCCGCTGGGGGTTTTTATTCCGGGCATTGACCGGATCAGTTGCAAAACATCACCATCTGTTTCACCCGCCAGTAATCCCAGATCCGTCATATTTACTTCAAGTGAATGATCTGATATTTTGTAATTTACCCCGTTGGTCATATAAGCCACAATGGACACTTCATCCAGCTTAATAGTATCCGGCAATAAATATAATGTGTTGTTATTGGCTTTTAGATCGGAAACTGTAAGTCGTGTTTTGTTATAAAACTGAGATTCGAAAACCAGAGAATCAGTGACAAAAAGATTTGGAACTATAAATTTATCCGATTGAGCGATGAGGTACTTTGGAGTATCATCATTGACTTGTAAATAAATGACAGGGATGGTTTTTTTTGTTTCAGAATCAAGAACATGAAATTCTATTGGCGTTCGTATGGGAACTATGATGAATTCATCCTTTACAAGAGAATCAAAGCGAACAGCTATTTGTTTTTCTATAGATTCTATTGTTTCCTGAAGCGTTAGATTTTCATTAGGTTTTTCAACCTGAAGTGGCTTGAGCAAGGTATTGTTATATGAAAAGGAGACCCCGAACTGCAACTGCACTTTATCCAAAAGGTTAATTAAGGATACTTTTTCTATAGTTTGAGCTGTTCCGTTTAACGGGACTAAATACAGTAAAATAGCTATTACACAACATCTTAAACATCTAACGCAATCCATCACCTCACAAATTAATATAAAATAGAATATTTATTTAAAAATTACTCTTTTCCCATCATCACTTATGGTATAAGGAATTTCCATGGGTACGAGAATAGTTTTTAAAGCTAATTTCAAGTCGCTATGTGGAACTTTTCCGGTAAACTTTAATTTGGAATATTTACGAGGTAATTTAATGTTAACTTCATAATATTTTTTGAGGTCCTCTATTACCTGAGATAGTTGTGTATTACTATACATAGTGTAACCTTCAATCCAATCCGGACTGCTAATGCTGTCAACCTCAAACCTGAATAATTTATCTTCATTTAACTTTATTCCTTGTCCCTTTGTGAGAATGGCATTTCCCTTCTGAGTTTTAACTTCTACCTTTCCTTTATAACACTTAACTTCAAGCGTTTTTTTATCATCCTTCACATTAAACTGAGTTCCTAATACTTGCACAAAACCATGTGAAACTTTTACTTTAAACCGTTCACCCTTTTTCACTTTAAAAAATGCCTGACCTTTTAAGGATATATTTCTTTCTTTATCCCAGGATGAAGCATTGTAAGCAATTTCAGATGAAGCATCCAGATGTACATTTGAACCATCCGGCAACTCATGAACGATAGTTTCCCCTATAGCAGTGGCAAATTTAACCTCTCCTGATCTTACCAACGTATTCAATGTAAAGTATGTAATAACTATGAGTGCTATGGCAGCAGCCGAAGCAAGGAATGGACGAATTTGATTTTTTTTGACCGGATTTTCTAGTAAAGCGACTTTTCTCTTTTTTATGTCTATGAAACCTTTTTGAACATCAAATGCAGGTAATTTCCAACCACCAATATCCTCCAAAACATGCTTGAGGTCATCAAGCTCTCCTTCGGCTTCAAGTTTTTGCATTTCCTCCTTACTCAATTCCCCATTGAGCCATTTTGAAATCAGATTGTTATGTTCCAGGTCTTTGTTCATACTTGAATTACGCTTAATAATGATATTTACCCAACCCCATGATCAGAAAAATCATATATTTTTTAATTCTTTAATTTTGGTCTTCAGTTTAATCAGTGCCTTTGTCATTCTCTTTTCTACGGCTGTTTCACTGATTTGAAGTCTAATAGCAATTTCCTTGTAGGTCAGTCTATCTATCCTGTTCAACAAAAAAGCTTCACGTTGTCCATCAGGCAAATCAGAAATCACACTTTCTATTTTGTTCCTAAACTCCTCTGTACGTAGTATATAATACGGATCTTCATGATCATATTGTTGAATTTGTTCCTTTTCAAATTTTAAGGCTACTTTTTCAGTACGTACTCTGTCAATAAACAACCGGTTAGCTATAGTATAAATAAAACCTGTAACTGTTTCGTAAATAACTTCTTTGCATTTGTTCCAAAGACGTATAAACGATTCCTGAGTTAAATCTTCTGCCACATCCAGGTCACCACACTTGTAATACAAATGGTTACGCAATAAAGGAGCGTGTTCTGTATACAAATTACTATAAATCTCTTGATCACAAACCGGATATATAGATGATGGTTTTACCATGGACATAATTTATTGTTACAAACGGATGTAAAACTATTAATATATACTCTAAAAAAAAAGTAACACCTCTGAACCTTTGATAAAACGTAAATAAAGGTTTAATGTATGTTCTCTGAGTTTAGTATAACTTAGAAAACAAATTGAGCAGTGATAGAAATACTTCTTGCATAACCAACTACTTAATGATTCCTTTATCAAACCTATTAATTGCTTGAAGTAACTAGTACTTACACGAAAACTCAAGTGGGGGATAAGAAAGCTTCATTTTTGAGGCTTTCGAAGCTCGAAAAATGTGAGTTTACTGCCACAAATGATCATCTTGAGAGCAAGAGTAACGAAAAAAATGGAGTTTTTTTGCTGACACTAATTAAGTTAATTGAGGTGTTAAAAGCTGAAGTAGTAGTAAGTTTATAAGGAGTAAAAGCTAGTGATGGTGCTATAATGATAACAGCATATAACTAATGTAAAGCAGTTCAATTATTGACGTTATAAAAACATGAATCCTTCGTGATCTTTCTGTGATGTTTTCATTCTACTTTAGGGGTGTGATTAAATCGGAGAGATGTACAATATTAATTTTGATCAGGTTGCATAAACAATTGAAGTATTTAAGTTGTATTACTATTAAAGGAGAATGTTATGAAACGATACATGTATATTATGGTATTTTGCCTCTATACTTTAAATAGTTGTGGGCAAAATAAAATAAAAATGAAAACCAACTCCCAATACAGGCCTTTAACGCCACAGGAAGAGAGGGTTATTCTTTATAAGGGTACAGAGCGTCCTTATACCGGAAAATATGATGATTTTTTTAAAGATGGTATTTATGTTTGTAAGCGATGCGGAAGTGAGTTGTACAAGTCTTCTGATAAGTTTAATTCGGGATGTGGCTGGCCAAGTTTTGATGATGAAATACCCGGAGCTGTAACCAGAATACCTGATGCTGATGGATTCAGAACAGAAATAACCTGTAATAATTGTGGGGCTCATTTGGGACATGTGTTTCTTAATGAGGGATTAACGCCCAAGAATACACGTCACTGTGTCAATTCTATTTCGCTGGAGTTTATTCCTGCGCGTATTGCACCTAAAGCCAAAAGTGATACAGCTTATTTTGCAGGAGGGTGCTTTTGGGGTGTGGAATATTATCTGGAACAAATACCAGGTGTTAAATCAGTGGAATCAGGATACATGGGAGGAAGTGTTGTTTCACCGTATGCCTTCTAGCATCCCATAGAGCTGACAATTCAGGCAAAAGATTATCTAATCATCTAACTTTAAATTCTGAGGCAGCAAATCTTCAATTTTGTTCACGGGGTAATCGGATATGATTGTGAGAACTTTTTTAAGCCATTTATAAGGGTTGACATTGTTTTTCGCGCAAGTACCGAAAAATGTATACCACATCGCAGCCCGTTTTGCTCCGTTATGAGAACCGGCAAACAAATAATTTTTCCGACCGATTGCGCAGGGACGGACAGCATTCTCAATTAGGTTGTTGTCAATTTCCAAAGCTCCGTCATAAAGATAGGCCATCAGCTTATCCCATCTTGGGATTGTATAATCCAAGGCTTCTTTCATAGGAGATTTGCTGGGGTAGTTCTTATAGTTTTCAGCCATCCATTTACCAATCTCATTTAAAACAGGCAGTGCGTATTCTAAACGAAAATCCTTACGCTCCCGGAAATTGTAGTCTGCATTTCTGGCAAAACGTTCTATTTTATACAATAGCTGCATTTTTGACAATACAAATTCAGCTGCTTTCCGATCATAATCGGCAGCTTTTACAAAATATCGCCTGGCGTGAGCCATGCAATGGATTAATGTAATACCCTCTTTGGTGTCAAAATAATCATATGCCACATATCCGTCTGTCTGAAGATAACCTTTAAAGTTTTTAAGAAATTGATTAGGGCCTTCTCTGCCCCTCCCGGATTGATAATCAAAATAGACCGCTTTTTGAATAGGGGAATGATACAGCCAGAAGTATCCTCTGTGAGTTTTTCCTTTTTTATTTTTATCCAAAACCCTTATGGGTGTTTCGTCGGCTTGTACATATCCCTGATTTACTATGATTTGCCCTTGTTTTACATACAAGGGTTCAAGCAATAATGCTACCCTTTCCTGCCATCCATTTACGGTATTGGCAGGAATTATGACTCCGTCTTGTTTGAATTGCTTTATTTGTCGATCAATAGGCAAATGGTATACAAATTTATTAACATGTATGCTTGCCAATAATCCTGGACCAGCAATGCCTTTTTCGATGGGACGACTTGGTAATTTTGCTACCACTACGCCCTCGTTTTTTTCTTTGGCATATTTGGGGCGGATATACCTGTTTATGTATAATTTGGCTGGAGTATATTCTAATTCTTCGGTTATTTCCTTGCCTATGAGTTTTAATCCTTCTGTGTTTTCTTCCGGTTCTATTAATATCTCATTGACAGGTAAGTGGCTTGGTAATGGAAATCGCCCAGGATGACTCTTGTGACTTTTTTTGCGTTGATATTCTATGGTTTCTTTTACGGTTTTGTCTTCTTCTTCTGTTGCTTGTCCCCGGGCTTCCTGCTCAAAAGGAAGTGTGAGCTGTGCGCTGTCATCGGTGGGTATGAATCGTTCTTTCTTTACCCCAAAGAGCATCTTTTGAAGCTGCGACAACTGAAATTGCAGACTCTCAACTTTAGCCCTTGATTCTGCAAGATTTCTCTCTGTTGTGGATATAAATTCTTTCTGTTTAGAGATCGTTTCATCCTTATGAAGATATGCTTTTTCCTTATCCTTCAGCAAAAGGATAAGTTGCTCTTTCGTCATATCTTCAAGGATGTTTTCCATGCTTTAAAGATACGTAATATATGTTATATATCCTTACTCTAAAGCACTTTATATCACTTTTCGTTTTCTTTTTTTTGCATCTTTTAATGATATACCTTCCAGGATCATCAGTAAATCTTCCCGTGCTATTTCCATATGATCAATATTGGAATCCGGCATCTCAAAAGTACCTTGCTCCAGTCGCTTGTAGTATATTACAAAACCAGTCCGATCCCAATATAACAGCTTGATATGTGTTCGCCTTTTGTTTGTAAAAATAAATACGTCACCGGAGGTGGGAGTTCCTCCCAGGGAATTTATTACAAGGCCACACAACCCATTATGGCCTTTTCTCATATCTGTTGATTTCCGGTATATAAAATACCTGACTTTCGAAGTACCTCCTAAGAGCATGGTTAAAATATTTTTAGAATCACACCTGTGGGAAATTCGATCTCAACCTTTACCTTGGCTTTATCCTTACTCTTTTTTGTAGGTTCCTCTTTTACTTCAATCGGTATAAATTCGGGTTGCTCTGCCTTGGAGGCTCGATTAAATTCCTTATTGTACCTGGTGACCCAATAGCTTAGTTGGGTTTGGCTTATTCTGTTCCTTTGACAGAATGTTGCTTTACTTATATTTCCCTTCTCTTGTAACCATGCCTCTGCATGTGCATACATTGTTTCCTTTTTCATTTTTTCAGGCAAAGGTAACCCTGCTGAACTTCATGTGAAATATGGATTAGTAGACGGGATACCTTCATCAAACCGTACATGAAGTTTTATTCTCGTTATATTATCTTCTATATGGTGTTCATGATTTTCAATTCCCTCATACGGCTTACTGATAGAGTTCTTTACCTGATATTCACAGAAATCCACCCACCTTAAATATAGCTCATTAGCTAAACGAACCACTTAAAGCTTCTCTTTCTGCCTGAACAAGTACATAGTGACTTTTAGCCTTAACTACTCTTAATAATTCAGCCGAATAGGACAAAGCCAGTACTGATAGTATTAAAACTATATTCACTTCTCTAAAGTAGAGCCCCTTTCCTATGCAGCGTTGTGTTGTCGCTACAAAAATTGGTACTATGGGCTCCTCCGACTTCTCTTGTTCCCTTGCCGAATTTCGCTATACTTATATCAGCACGTTTAAGGTTGCCAACCTTTGAAACAAGAGATCTCCCACGTTCCGTAATAATCCATCTATAACCACGCCATCCCTATGACTCCGGTAGACCGTTACACTTCGTACTGCTGTTAATCCATGCAACGTTGCAGGGTTCGAGA
>JBNKRV010000256.1:0-3472 GCA_050296935.1 Marinilabiliaceae bacterium
AATCGGACTGCTGCTGTTTCGTTCTTTACATATGGTTTTCAGGTTTTAAATGTAGGTTTTAAAAGTGAACTCCCTGGCAATACACGGAAACTCGCCAACAGTGTACGGAAGAATTATATCAAAGAACCTCATTTTTAGCCCTATTTTAATAACCAAACAATTGGCTTTGATTACAAAAGCACCGTATTAATTTGTGATTATGGCAGTTACACCTCATTTTAAAGCAATCCCCATATAATAAGGTGATTCCTCCCGGTTCCGTTCAACAACGAATATATTTAATCATTTTGAGTCCTTGCAGGGACTTTTGAGGGCAGTTATTGATTAATTATATTCTTATTGTTATAGGCAGTGTGTTAATTTTCAATTTATTTCTTTTTTTATTGCTACTATATTTTCAAACTCTTTCCAACCATCAGCTAAGCGATAGGCGGACACAGCAGACTCAGGTACTCGTAATATACATTTTGCCATATTTACATTGCTAAATACTTTGTAAGGTTTAAGTGTCTGTGGAATTGTCGCATAATTGATAATTTCAGATAAACTATCACAATCAGGAAATATTGAATTATCAATATCTACTACTGAATTTGGAATTGTTATTGAAGTTAATCCACGACTGTAGGCAAAAGCATGTCCACCAATCCTAGTTACTGAATTCGGAATAGTAACAGAATCTAAACTATGACAGCCCCTAAAAGCACTATATTTAATGTAAGTTACTGTGTTTGAAATTGAAACAGAACTCATATTGCTACATCCGTTAAAAACATAACTTTCAACTATGGTAATTGAGTCGGGAATATTAAATGAAGTTAAACTACGACAATTTGAAAAGGCAGAACTTCCAATGGTCAATACCGAATTTGGAATAACAATGGAAATCAAATTTCTACAATTTCTAAAAGCATGTCTCCCAATACTATTTACTGAATTAGGAATTAAGACAGAAGTCACCCCACAGTAATTTGGGAAATAGTTGTCAATGTTAGTAGAATCTGAACCGAAAATATCAACAAAAGTCAAACCATCATCATCACAAACATAAAAAGCATTATCACCAATACTACTAACTCCATCACAAAAAACAATATTTTTAATGTTCTTCAGATAAGAATACCATGGAGAATTGTAACGATTTTTTCTTTCCTTGTACTTATAGTTCGGCATTTCACCTAAACCACTAACTATCAGTGTATCATTGCATATATTCCAATGAAGTTTACCTGTTCTTCCACTTTGAGCATTAGCTGTAAAAGTTGAAGAGCTTAACATAGCAATGCAAATAAGATATAGTAGCTTTTTCATTTATTCTATAAATATCAAAGATTTGTCCATTCCTCAATGTCGTATTGTGTGGCTAAACATTGCCTATAACGGTGGCGGTATGAATAGTTTGGCACTTTAACGCACCTGCATTCAAATTTGAACCAAACATAATTAAAAGCTCAAACCTACGCAAATCACTGACTGCCAAATTATTTAGCCATTCGGGATTCTTCTCATTATATTTCCAATTGAATTATTGGATTCATCTTGTAAAAGTTTGAGTCCAATTAATCTATATTTTGCTACACTTTTAGAAACTTCAAAATATACTTGCAACTGATTTAAAAACTTCATTACAATATGTTGATTGCATGATTGATAGTCTAAATATAAATAACCTTTATTTATTCTTTCTTTTTTAAAAAACTCTTGCGTTAAACTTAAAAGTGGTTTCAATGGCATTAATAATTGGCTAGCAAAAACATTTGCTTGAATTTCCATTCTTTTATTTAAACTCGGATCACTCAGTTCATTTACATCAATCTCATGATCACTTAAAACTTCAAGTTCATTTGAATATTTCTCATGAAGAATTAAATGGCCAATTTCGTGAGCTAAGGTAAATCGCCACTTAGTTTTGTTTGATATTAGATCTTTATCAATTACTATTTTTTTGTCTTTATAAATAACCTTTCCTAAGACAGAATCACCTAAACGTTTATCAAAATCAAAGTCAATCATATGCTTTTCAGTTAAATATCTACACATTTTTATCATATCTAGACTACCATTATAAAAACATTGACTATCTATAAGGTTACTAATTACAGTACTAATTTCACCTTCAGTTAAAAAATCTACATTAACATACTTCGCTTTCTGTGAATAATAATCAATTACACCAAAATCAATCAATAAGTCAGGAATACATTCATAGGTTTTATTGTTGTGAAATGCACAAAAGTTCAAACCTGATCTAGCTTCACCCATAAGTCTTTCAGTGACATGTGAAGAAGTAAATCCATTTAATTTATTTTTCCTGTAACTAATCCACTGCAACTTGTCTTTGTCTTCGACAATGCACAAACCTAACTTTCGAGATTTACCTACTTTAAGAGCACTTTTCTGAAATCCTAATCTCGTAAAAACAATCCCTTTTGTGTTATGTTCACCAATTTGCCTTAGTTTAGATTCAAATTCTTCTATGTCATCTACAGGAACTTTATGATTTAAATTTTTACATTCAATTATTGTAAGCATTGAATAGTTTTCAGCTCCTGGCATATAAGTTTCAATGGAAATATCAGTTATGATATCTGCCTCTCGTTCTTTTGAATAGTAACCTTTCCTCTTGTATATCCTGCTATTCTTTTCATTGACAAAAAAGTCATCATTCGATAATAAATCTTTTAGAATCAAAAACACTCTATCTTCTAATTTATCTCCCTTCTTTGTCGTATTCATAATAAGCGTTTTCTTTTTTCCTGATGGCTAACGGTGGCGGTATGAGTAGTTTGGCATTTACCACACCAACCTTCTTTAATTTCTCCAAACCTAATTAAAAGCTCAAACCTTCGCAAATCACTTACCGCCAAATTACTTATTACCGCGTGTTGAACTAAAACCCTCACGGGTTAGCTATTCTGCAATATAGCAATTAATCTTCCTTTTCAGATTTCCGTTTAACAGTAATTATTAATCATTTTAAAGATTACTGTTATGAAAACGAAAACATCACTTACTATCTTAGAAAAGGCTATTACCTATGTGCCGGAATTTAAAAAAGTACTTGAAAAACTGGAAACTCAGGTGGAACTGCGCGGGCAAAGCAAGAGTACCTTGCAAAATTATGGGAGACGATTAGCACTGTTTGTTATCCACTTTAAAGCCTTGCCAGAACAAATCTGCGAGGATGAAATTAACGAATACCTTGTTGCACTAGCGCGTGACCCCCAATCGCCTTCTCGCAGTAGTTTTAAGCACATGGTTTATGGCTTACGCTATTATTACCGCTTGCTGGGGATGAATAAAAAAGCCATTGCTTTACCGGAGTTAAAACACGATACCAAACTACCTGTTATTCTCAATCGCTCTGAACTCAAAGAGTTGTTTAAAACACCTCTACTCTTAAAACAACGCACGGTGCTTACCCTTATTTATTCGGCCGGACTTCGTGGACAGGAGGTCATTAACCTCAAAA
>JBNKRV010000257.1:0-3832 GCA_050296935.1 Marinilabiliaceae bacterium
ACTTAATAAAGTAGACAACAAAATAAATGCTCTGCTACAAACGAAGAAACACTTACAAATGAAACTTGAACAAATAGAAGAACTCATTTCCGAGTGAAATATAACATCTAAGCATTTATACAAAGGGCGTATAATAACTAGTAATAACTAGCAAATAACTAGGGTCACAAATAACTAGGGTCAAAATAACTAGAATAACTAGGGTCAAGAATAACTAGGGTCAGATACACGTTATATTTTATTTGATCTATAACACTACATTTCCAGTTAGTTTTATACCCAGTAAGCTTCGAAAAAACTGACAAATAATTTAATTTGTATCTGACCCCAGTTATTTCAATTATTATTCAATTACTCCAACGATTAAAGGGGCCGGAGGTATAAGGGGATAATTCTTATGTACCTCCGATCCCTTTAACTTCCACTTCGTTGTTATAACAATGATACCACTAGTGTTCCGAGGAGTTTCATAAACGAATCATACTGCTGATGGAATGTAAGCATTATTAAACAAAGTAACAATACAAATGCACCTTCGGCTCTAGTGCCCCACCTCCAACCAGCTCTATCATCAATGTAAGATGGTATCTTCTGCAAGCCCTCCCAATACAAGAATGCTGTGCATAATCTCACCTCGACCAAAAACATTATTGGATATATTGCTAGCACTAAAAACTTAATAAAGCTTGGAAAACCCTCATAATACCAAGCAGGCCCCATGATACCTATCATTAGCCCAAGCCAAGATATAGCAAGTAGAGAACCAAAATTTTCCAACGCATAAATTGCACCTTCATCATTTTGGGGTGGTTTTTCTATAGCCCCTCTAAACGTACGATGTAAAGCGGAAAAGAAAAATATTGCAATCAATATATATAGAAGAGTATTTGGTGCAAAGTGCTCAAAAAAGACCGATTGCCCACTATCTTTATAATTGATTTCAATATTTGCATATTGAAGATACCAATTTAACCATTCTATACTTTCGAAATAGTTGGAATTGGCAATAGACATTCCAGATATAAACCCAAGGATGATAAATGGGTATATATTTTTTGAAACCCTCTTTAACTGATGCTTGAACATAATTTCCTAATCATTATAAAATTTTCCATATATGACTTTTAGAGTTGAGCTGTTTTTTAAGATGAAAATTCGATCTTTCCTTTTCTAATTCAAAAGTTTGTAAATTTTCCATCCTTTTTATCCTTGTTTTAACTGCCGTGATATTACCGCATTTTGCCATAATTTGGTAAATTGATTAAAAACCCGGTTCAACTCACTAATCTCCCGAATAACTGGCAGAATAACTGAGGGCAGATATACGTTATATTTTATTTGATCTACAACACTGCATTTCCAATTAGCTTTACACCCTGTAAGCTTCGAAAAAAACGTCAAATAATTTAATTTGTATCTGACCCTAGTTATTCATTGATGGGTGTCTTTAATTGCTGCACTCCTTTTAAGAATCACCCCTCCCTTACCATCAGGCTCCACCAATATACCACTAGCACCAAGGATCACCGGATATGCGTTGCAAAAATCTAAATTAGGATAATTATGCATAGTCGAAACTGTTATCTCATTTAGATCATCCAGGACGGATATTTTAAATTTAAAATCACATAAATCACTTACCATCATATTAAATCCTTTTCCATCAGAGCCAAAAGTACTTACAGTAATCGCATCTTTTGGGGCTATATTTGTATCCCTTATTATTTTTGGAAAAGAAATCAAATTATCGGCAACAATTTTTATTATATGTTTAAATTCTCTATCATTTTCATAAATAACCACCCAATCATATAACACTGTTTCTTTTTTATAATGTGAAGAAAACTCATCAGATCCTTCTAGTTTTTTCTCATAGTACGTTAAAACAAAATTCTTATTTTCTTCTTCTGACCTCATGTTGAGAGAATGAGGCATATCTATAAACATTCTGTAATTTTTTATCTCATCAATTCCTTTATCTAAGCCATCAGATTTAGCAATGACAAAAGGTGTCAGCAATATAAGTACAATAAAAAAGTTACTTTTCAAATTATTTACCCATCAGGTTAAAGGTGGGTTTGACCCAATGTCCAGTCCCCACCGATTAGAGCTAAAAGCTAGACCTGACCCCACTATTCTTACTAAGGTTTATTTTTTTAATATATTGCCGAATATCTTAGTATAATTAGCTTTGTTCTTCTCCACAGCGATACAAACCCTGGATTGGTCAATTACACCAAACTCTCTGTACAAGAATACTTCAAGCAAAAGTGCATACGCTACCATTAAAATATAGTAGGCGTGAGCATATGTTTTAACCTTTGCGGTGCTACTACGAAATGGAGGAAATGTCGCCCCATGAAACCATAGCCAAACATGGACACCCATATATTAAATATTGACTAACAAAAGAAAAAGTCGTAGTTTTTAATACCTCATCAAACTGCAAGGAGTGCATTATGCCAAAAGCAAGGAAGACTCAGGTTTCTATCGAAGCCACACCTTACTACCATTGTATTTCCCGCTGTGTACGCCGTGCTTTTTTATGTGGCAAAGACTCCCAATCCGGACAGGATTATGAACACAGAAGACAATGGATCGAAGATCGATTACTTTCATTATCTAAAATCTTTGCAATTGATATCGCCGCTTATGCGATCCTGAGCAATCACTATCATGTCGTTTTGCATATCGATCAGCAAAAGGCCGAAGCCTGGTCTATACGTGAGGTCTGTAACCAATGGCATCAATTGTTTTCAGGGTTTAACCTGTCCAATCGTTTTCTGACGGGAGAGCTCTTACCACCTGCAGAAGAAGATCAGTTAGCGCTAAAAGTGGAAGAATGGCGACAACGCTTAATGGATATCAGTTGGTTCATGCGATGCCTGAATGAGCCCATTGCACGTCAAGCTAATCAAGAAGATAAGGCAACAGGTCGGTTCTGGGAAGGACGCTTCAAATCACAGGCCCTGCTGGATGAAAAAGCATTGGCAGCTTGTATGGACTATGTCGATCTCAATCCCATTCGTTCTCGCATGGCACAAACACCTGAAACATCGGATCACACCTCGGTTAAGAAACGCATCAAACACCAATCTGAGACTAGTCCTGTTAACCCAGAAGCAATACGCGCCCAACCCAGTGAGTTACTACCATTCGCAGGCTACCCGCGTAACAAAATGCCAAAAGGTCTACCCTTTCGCTACACTGATTACCTTGAACTGGTGGGCTGGACTGGACGTATTCTTAGAGATGATAAAAAGGGATACATTCCTGACCATCTACCAGACATACTGACCCGACTGAATATTGACCCCAGACACTGGGTTTACCTGACAAAGGATTTCGAAAGCCCATTTAAATCACTGGTGGGAAGCGCATATAAAATTAAGCAAGCCTGTGAGCAAATGGGGAAAAACTGGGTGCATGGTGTGAAGCGCTGCGCTGAAGTTTTTCCTGACACATAACCCCAATATCTCTCTAAAAGTTCTTTCAAACACCAACCTTCGATTCAGGTCGCAGGATCATTTTGTCTTGATAAACCATCCAGGGACAAAATACCCAATAAAGATAAACAAATACGCAATTTCGTCTTAATACCACTTACTTTTAACTGAAGCCGTAGCTGAATTGCATAAGATTAATTTCATTTTCAATCGATGGGTGTCTTCAATTATTATGGGTGTCTTCAATTACCCTCAATTACCTCACTTGCATTTTCCTTAAAGGTTGTTTTTTCCCTGTTAAATGGGCCCTTTAAGGCTTAAATCATAGGGTTATATAGGAAATAAGTCCATAAAATCAAGATGTTACGCAGGTCCGACCCGATATT
>JBNKRV010000258.1:0-2383 GCA_050296935.1 Marinilabiliaceae bacterium
CTTTCGTTGATTTTCCACTTTCAACCAATTCTACGGACATTCTTTTGAACGCTTTGTCGTAATGTTTTCTTTCCATATTCATATTTTCAAAGTTAGGTTATTCAGTCTTAACTTTGTGTCTACTCAAATATAGCAACTCCAGTATCCAAATGCTTACTTATGTGCAACACATATATAAAACTTTAGGTGGTGTTCTGAAGTTCGTTTACAAACACCGTTAACAGAACGAAAAGGAAAAAATGCACTCTGGTAAACACCTTTATTTTCTAACTAATGCTATTTGCAACTATTGAAAAACAATATATGGGGGCGTTAGAGTAAATTTTTATTAAAAAGGTGAAGGTTAAGTAAAAGTTAATAAATCAAAGAGTTGTATTCTTATCTAAGAACTACTCAGCCTACAATTATGCTCTAAAATATAATAAACAATATCGGGCAATTTTAATTTATTTACATCTTTATAAATCAATTAGTGTTAAGTAATACCATTATTTGGGTTCTGATATTAATCCGTAACCTTTTTTTAACAGTTGCTATTATTGTATAACCATAATATATACCTATATGGAATGATAATAAGAAGAGGTGTTATTATATGATAGTTACTACCAAGCACGATGATGATAAATGCACTATTTACATTGCAAAATGTGAAATATGTGCACATTTAGTTGTGCATATTTTATACCTTTGTGAAAATAAATAGTTTAAGACAATGAGAACTCTATACCAAAAATTCGAGATTCTATTACAAAATACTACTACTGATTTTAAGAGATATCTTTATAAAGAAATTTCGTGGGAAAGCAGAATGGTTGGAATTATTGGTCCAAGGGGAGTTGGAAAAACAACAATGATTCTTCAGTATATAAAAGAAAACTTGGGAAGTAAACAAGCTTTATACGTATCTGCTGATGATATTTATTTCGGTGAAAATCGGTTAGTTGACTTAGTTGATGTATTCTACAAGAATGCTGGGCAATATCTTTTTATTGATGAAATTCATAAATACGCTAATTGGTCTCAAGAATTAAAGAATATTTATGATTCTTATCCAGATTTGAAGGTTGTGTTTACTGGGTCTTCTGTCCTAGATATATTAAAAGGTTCTGCAGACCTAAGTAGGCGAGCATTAATTTATATGTTACAAGGACTCTCATTTAGAGAATACCTCAATTTCTTTCATAATAAGAGGATAGAATCTTTTTCTTTCGAACAAATTATTAAAGGTGAAATCTCTCTTGATATAAAACACCCACTACCATTATTTAATGATTATTTGCAACGAGGTTATTACCCTTTCGGAATTGAGAATGAACTAAATCTTAGATTAGGCCAAATAGTTGTTCAAACCTTAGAGATCGATATTCCTCAATATGCAAATATGAATATATCCACAAGTCGAAAATTAAAGCGTTTACTGTCAATAATCTCTGAAAGTGTTCCGTTTAAACCTAATTTATCTAAGATTGCAGAGTTGATAAATGTTAGTAGAAATTCATTAGATGATTATTTTTCATATATGGAAAAAGCTGGACTCATAGCTCAACTTAGAAATGAAACTCGAGGAATAAGAGGATTAGGAAAAGTTGACAAAGTTTATCTAGACAATACTAATCTTATTTTTAGTTTAGCAGGTGATAAGTCTAATATTGGTAATGTTAGAGAGACTTTTTTTCTTAACCAAATGAAAGTGAAAAACGATGTTGTCTCATCAAAGAATGCGGATTTTGTTATTGATGGACATACGTTTGAGGTTGGAGGGAAGAATAAGCAACAAAAGCAGATAGAACAAGATGGAAAATCTTATATCGTGAAAGATGATATTGAATTTGGTTATATGAATATAATTCCATTATGGTCTTTTGGATTAAACTATTAAAAAAAATGCCAGGCGGTATCAAGGCGTCATAATGAATTGCGCATGAGGCTGTTCTCCGTTAGTGAGATTAAGAAGTTTTGCAAATCCAATTAATTTTGTAGGCATTTGGAACAAGCGCAACTCATTATATGCCCAATCCGTTGGTGTGCCACGACGCTGTGGTAATTCGGTAGGTGCAAATCCTACCTGAATAATTTGCTGTTCATTTAGAAGAACTATCGACAGTTCTGTCCGTGAGGATATCGCTGAAGCTCGATAGGTTCAAATGACCAAGCCGTAATGCGCAAGCGTGAACCCGAGGTAGCTTCGAGAAGTGTATCAGTAGATGGGGAGAGTTTCGACGGTCTCGAACCCTGCAACGTTGCATGGATTAACAGCAGTACGAAGTGCAACGGTCTACCGGAGTCATAGGGGTGGCGTGGTCATAGATGGATTATTACGGAACGTGGGAGATCTCTTGTTTCAAAGGTTGGCAACCTTAAACGTGCTGATATAAGTATA
>JBNKRV010000259.1:0-15168 GCA_050296935.1 Marinilabiliaceae bacterium
ACAGCTGATAATATCATGAGCTTTATGCCGGAGGCTAATGTATATCTTGAAGATAAAACAGAAGGAGTTACAGTAGATCTTCGAGAGACTCCTGAATATAGCTTTGCAGCAAAAGCAGTAGACTTAAATAACAGGTTTGAGCTAAGGTTTGAGAAGATATCAACCGATATTATAAGTGATCATGTAAATGTTGATAATAGAAATGTGTTGATCTATGCGAAAAACAAAAAAGCCTTTGTAAAAGTAAATTCTGAACTATTGAATCAAAAGAATAGAAAAGCAGAAGTATATAATGTGGCAGGCGAATTGGTTGGACAGCAGAAAATAGAATCAACTCAAACAGAAATTGAACTTCCCCGGGCTAATACAATCTATATTATTAAAGTAGCGATAGGAAGCTCTCAATATCAACAAAAAGTGATTAGACGATAATCAAAGACAACATTATAAGATATTAAATCCGATGCCATAAGCATCGGATTTTTTTTTGTCATAATTAAAAGGGCGTTGATACGTAAATACAAGGTAATTTATCAATAGTTAAACCTATAATATAACTATGCTATTATGCGCACGTAAAACTCGTTTAAAGGATCATTTAAGCTCCTTTTATTTACGTTGGAATCAAGAATTACATAGATATGGGATTGAATTTAACACTGCTTAGAAGTGCATTATTAAGCTTGATATTTTATGTGCCGTTATTTTTAACTGCACAAAGCGATGGTGATTACAGAACAAATACTACAGGAACCTGGGATTGGTCAACAGTAGCAAACTGGGAAGTATATAATTCGGGGTCGTGGAGCATTGCCACGGAGTATCCTGGACAGTCCGTAGGAACAGGAGAGGTAACCATTAATACCGATGGTGCACATATAACGTTAGATTTGTCGCCTGCAAATGCAATAGGAAGTTTAACTTTTATGGATGGTACGATAAGTGCCACTGATATAACCTTTGGGAGTAATAATTTAACGGTAACAGGAGCGATAACTTTTGGTAATCCGGATGCCGATGCCGGGGATCAGAATATTTTTGTGAATTCAGGTACACTAACCTGCAGTGCTGTTGAAATGATTAATACAGGTAGTAATAACGAAGATACCCATATTGATATTGAAGATGGAACTCTGATTGTGAATGGAGATATTAATCAGGCCAATGCGAATAGGAATAATATTCGTTTTGTAGGAGTAGGAACGGGAGCGTTGTATATAGGTGGGGATTTTAATGGTAATGGATTTACACGAGGATCATCTACTGTATATTATAATTCCACAGGTGATCAGATTGTTGGAAATGCATACTATAATAACCTTTATTTATCAGGAGGAACAAAAACACTTAGAAATAGTACTAATATATATGGCACATTAACCTTAGGTACGGTATTAGATATTGCAAACAGGCAATTGTACTTCTCAAATGCAGCTGATTTAGTTCCGGAAACAACATTTGGAGTATCAAGTATGATTGATATTTCTAATAATGGATATATCAGACGGGATGGTAATGAAGGATCTGATTATGAAATGACCTATCCTATAGGAATTGGTTCGGATTATTCTCCGATGATATTGACTTCAGTAAGCGGCAGTGATGTAACAGGATCACTTTATATAAGACTTTTTGCAACGAGGCATCCATTAACATCTGGAGAAGATAATGTACTTACTAAATATTGGGATATCAGATCAACAAATACAACATTAACTTCAATTTCCGGTTCCTTTAATTATTCAGATAATGATGTTTTAGCTCCCATAATTGAAGGTAACCTTACCACTGTTGCACACTTTAACGGATCTGCCTGGCTTGAGAACGAAGCCACTACAAGTTATAATCACGGATTAAATCAAATTTCCTTTTCAAATGTATCATCACTGCTTGGTGAATGGACATTGGGGGAAACTACAGGTTGTTTTGATGGATTGCCAGCAGGTACATTTTCTGTTGTCAATGGAAGTTGGGATTCAGGTTCAACCTGGAATACAGGCGTTGTTCCAGCTACAGACGGTTCTGAAGATATTACAATCTTTCATAGTGTTACACCATCAAACTCATATGCTTCAATCCATGTTAATAGTATTACAATTGAGAGTTCAGGTTATTTAAATATTAACAGGACTGCAGTTACTGTCGACAATGATGTTATTGTTTCGGGACAGCTGAGGGATGGTCATATTAATAATCCTACCTTTAATATCGGAGGAAATCTTACCATTAACGATGGAGGTGATTATAATCTTGAATATAGTGATGTTACAGTTACCGGAAATGTTGTTGTTGCAGGTATCATGGATGATAGTAGTCCCGATGGTAGTTTAACTATCAATAGTAACTTACAGATTGATGCAACAGGCGATTTTAATATTCAGAACGGTACACTTGTAGTTACTGGAACAACTGATGTTTTTGGTACATTGCAGGATACCGATGGTGATGGGACTTCTACCTTTAATGGATTAGTAACAGTTGAACCATCGGGTACTTTTTCATCAAATGTAGATGATTTTGATTTTGTTGCCGGTTTGGAAAATAACGGCACATTTACCAATTCGGCCTCCTATAATTTAAATAGTGATCTAACGATTAGTGGTACTTCTGAACTGCAATTTACTAACGACATATTTATCGCTGATAATGTTACCTTAACAAATGAAAATTCAGGAGGACTCAGCATTACTGATGTACTGGATGGGTTAGGTTCAAATTCTGTTTTAATAAATAAGGGTATAATTAATTTCAATGATTATGTCAGAGAACCAATGTTAACAGGTACACTTGATTGTTCTTCGTTTCCAAATACCTTTAACTATACCAGTGGAAATAGGCAATATATAAAAGCAATTACTTATTATAATTTACTGGCAAGTAATAATGATGATAAGGAATTGCAAGGCTCTACTACTGTAATAAACAATCTGTCAACCTCGGGTACTGCTGATTTTGAATGCTTAGGAAATGATTTGATTCTAGGAGGAAGTATATCCCATTCATCTTCAGGTGTATTTACTACAGGAAGCAACACGGTTACTTATAATGCAGCAGGAGCTCAGTCTATTTTAAATATTACTTACGATGGAAACCTTATTATTGAAGGTTCGGGTACTAAAACTCTTCAGAATACGACTTCAATTGTCGGAGATCTAACCGTTCAGGGAACGGCTATCTTTGATTTAAATGGTCAGCAGTTTTCACCTTCAGCCAATATTACAATAAACAATGGGGCTACTTTGGATGTGGATGAAAATGCGACATTACAAATTGCAGATGGAATAACTCTCGATAACAATGGTATTTTCAGAGTTGTAGGGTCATCCGGTAATCCGGCAACAGTTACAACTTCCGAAAGTGGAGGATATCTGATTAACCAATCTGTTGCATCAGCTGAGTTTCATGCTTTATATGGTGTTTTTGATTATTGTGGAGGAATAGTCATTACAGATGGAGTTGTTGATGCTACTAATAATTTTGGTTATACTACTTTTTCAAATGGAACAGGTACTGAATATATTGATATAACGGGATTTGATCCTATAGGTGGATTGTCTTCTGTGCAAAGTGCAGTGTTTGAGTCAGGACCAACATACAACATTACTCGATCTGCCGGAACTGCTACAGTAGATTTTATTCAGGCGACAGGGGCATTATCCGGTGAAAATTTTGACAATGACGATGCCAACCCGGGAACTCTGATTAACTGGTCTGATCCTGCTTCAATATATTATTCTACAGGTGATGTTTCAGCATATGCAATAACAAGTTGGGCACATAACCAGGATGGTACAGGAGGGAATCCTACACTTTCAGATCTTACTGATGGTTCAATCACCTTAATAGTACAAGATGGTCATACAGTTACTTTAGATGCCACAGGAAACATAAATGTTCGTAAATTGGTAGTAGGTGAAGGTACTTCAGGTCGTTTTTTAATAGGAAGTGATGCAACTCAGCAAACGTTAACAGTTCAAGAATTAATTGAAGTAAAAGCAGGAGGCTCTTTATTGCCAAATTCAGAAGGTGCACCAGCCCATATTATTAAATTATATGGGAATATGATTAATAATGGAACTGTTAACCTTCGCCAATCCTTTACTCAGGTTGCCAATATGGAAATATATGGAACTATGGAATTTAGTGGTTCTAATTCACCTGTTTTTAGTGAGCTGTCGTTTGAATCGGGAAGTAATGCAACAGCCAACCTGGCGCTGGATGTGAACTGGAACTTAATTTTAGAATCAGGATCGACATTTAATGATGGCGGACATATACACTCCGTAGAATACAACTGGACCAATAACGGAGGTACATATAACGCAACAGGAGGATTGATTTTTGATGGAGGAACAGCTTCAATAGTATCTACAGGTACAACTACAACATTTAATGATGTAGCATTTAACAGTGCAGGCCTGAATACGGTTAAAGAAAATATAATTGTTAATGGCGATTTTAATGTAAGTAATAATACACGAATTTCGGTTGATGATATAGTTGTTACAGTAAACGGTAATTTTAATATTGCTGCCGGGTCAGAATATATACAGGCTGCAAATAATACCAATTTTGATGGAACAAATGCTCAAACAATTACTCTGGCAGGAACAACTTCGTTTGACGATGTTAGTTTTGCCAATGGGGGAGCTAATGCCAAAACAGTAACCGGAAATATTATTGCCGCAGGAAGGTTAACTATTAATACCGGAACAACAGTTGATGGTAATGGTTCTCATGAGATAACAGGTGGAGTAAGGGTAGATGGTACCTGTAATTTTTCAGGAACAATTACTATGAAGGGCGGATATCTTGAGGCCAGTGATGCCTCAGTGTCGGCATTTACTTTAGGAACTGCTGAATTGATTATTGATGGTAATGTGAATATGCGGCATACCAATAGCGGAAGTACTGTAGATATTACAGTTCAGGATAATGTATCGGTAATTGGAGGCCAGCTTGTATTAGAAAGCGATGCCGTATTGGTTGGTCAGCCAGGAAATACATTAACTCTGGAGGCAGGTAGACCGTTATATATTCAAGGTGCAGATAATTTTCCGGATGGATTTGGTACCTACGATTTTGACTCAACGGCATGGGTGATTTACAATGCCAACATGGATCAGACAGTTCGTGGAGGGTTTTCTTATGGTCGACTGAGAGTTCAGTATGCAACAAAAACAGTGGATGGAGCCCTGACAATTACAGGGTATCTCGATTTAAACAATAGTGTAACTCTTGATCTACAGAATTATAGTCATACCTTTTCAGGTACAAACATTACAAACGGAAACCAAAATGGATCAATCGAAGGCTCTAACGCTACATTTACGATTGAAAATGTTGATTTTAATCAAGTAATTGAAGCCACAGGATCAGGAACATATACTTTTAACAATTTAATTCTGTCGCAAAATGGAGCGTCAACCACTGGTAATAAAACATTTAATTCTGGTTGTAATCTTAACATTACTAATGATTTGATTATTCAAAACACAGGGGGTACCCAAGCCATTCAACTTATTGTGAATCTAAATGACAATGCAATATCAGGTCCGGGAAATAATTTGGGGTTAGGCGCCTATTGTCAATTAAATGTAGATCATGTTAACTTTGGAGCTGATGTGGCAGATAGTTTTGTAGGAACAAAAACTTTTGATCAGAACAGTACTGTTTATTATAGTTTAAATGGAGCTCAAAATATTGCAGATGGTATTACATATGGCAATATCACTTTTAATGGAGGAGATAAAGCAGCAGAAGGAGTATTGGATATTAATGGTGATATTTCAAGAACTACAGGAACTCCTGTTTTTTACGATGGAGGATTTACGCATACACTTGCAGGAGATTGGAAATTAACAGGAGATGCATATTATACGCAAGCTTCTGCTATCGGAACCATTGTATTAGATGGTGTTGATCAGGATATTGATGGTTATAATTTTAATAATCTGACAATTGCAAATTCCGGAACTGCTAATATCTTCAGAGACCTTACTATGTATGGTGATCTTACCGTAAATGATGGTAGTTCATTTAATGCTTCAACATTGGATATGACCATTGGAGGAAATTTAATTGTAAATGGTTTTGGTTTGTATACACAAACTACAGGTATTACCACTTTAAATGGGGAGATTGATCAAGATGTAAATCTATCTGCAGCAAGTACTATTGGTAATCTGGTTATAAATAAAACAAATCCGGCAGGAGAAACTGCAACTATTTTATCAGACTTGCACATAAACGCCGATTTAGTAATAAATACAACAGCCGGAATTTTAGATATTACTAACCAGAATATTTATATAGGAGATGATTTTACCGTATACCATTATACCGGGGTGCAGAATTTTATATCAAGTGGTAGTACAGTTACTTTAAACGGGTCATCAGCGCAATATATAACCTCTTATCATGAAGATAATCTGAAATTTAATAATCTGGTTTTTAGTGGAAGCGGAGATAAAACCTTTGATTATAATGATCCCGGTCCGGAACTTGCAGCACAAAATTTTGAGATAAATGGCGACTTTACAATAAATGGGTCTACAGTTGAAGGAAATAATATTTCATTGTACGTGCGAGGTAACTGGAATAACAATGGAACATTCAACCATGCCAGAACAGTTTATTTTGATGGAACCAATCAAAATATTAGCTCTTCGGGTTTTAATATTGTTAATTTTCAGGGTTCAGATACTAAAACACTAACCGGAAATATTTCAGTTAGTTTAGATTTATATATTGATGGTACTGCTACTCTTGATGCTGATGGATATGATATCACACTGGGACGGCATTGGAACAACGATGTTGTTGGAGCTTTTTATTCTCATGGTAATGGAAAAATAATATTAAACGGAAACAATTATTCAACATTATATACAGGAACAACATCAGGTTCTCAGGCTGGAAAAATCTTTTATGATATAGAAGTAAATAAATCAAGTAATAGAGTTGATTTATTAGGCGATTTGGTTGTAGAAAATGATTTAACTATTTCATCAGGTGAGTTGCGAACAGGTACTTATGATGTATGGGTAGCGGGAAGCTTTGATAATCAAGATACCTATAACTGTAATAATAATGCCAGTTTATTAACCCTTAATGCTTCCGGAGGTTCAAAGATGTTTAATCCTGGAGGTGCTACTTTTAGGGGACTTGTGATAAATGCCTCAGGTGCTGCTTATCAATTACAAAGTGACTTTACAATTGATAATGTAGATATGAGTATTGCTGCAGGTACGCTCGATTTAAATAAAAATCAGGTGACTCTTATGGATGCAGGAAGAAATATAGACATAGATGGAGGTACATTAATTGTTGATTCAGCATCAATATTACAGTTTACAAATACTCAGAATCTAAATTTAAATAGTGGAGAGTTGCATTTGGTTGGTAAAGAAGGACTAACTGCAAACCTAAAAAATACAAGCACAAACAATGCGTTTTTTGTGAATGCCATTGGAGGTACACTTTATGCAAATCATTATAGTATTCAAAAGGGAAGTATTATAATTACCGGATCAGCAATAGATGCAACTGAAAATTTAAGCAACGGAACCTTTACCGAAGGTGATGCTGGTACATCATACCTTAACTTCACAGGTGTTGATTTAGGTGCCGGAATTGCTTTAGGTAATATGACATTTAATTCGGGTGCTGATTTCAATATTTCCCGAACCTCTGGAACCGGAACAATAACTGTTCTGGATGCATCGGGTGGCCTGGCAGGAGAAATAAATGAAGAAGATGAACCGGGGAATACATTAATTGACTGGATTTTTCCAGCTGGATTTTTCTGGGATGGAGGAAGTGTGGTGGATAATACAGATTGGAATTTGCCTGAAAACTGGGATGGTAATACTGTTCCCGGACAGGATAACATCGTGTATCTCAATCATAGTGTATTGTCCGATGCTTATGATGTTGTTATTTCAGGAGTTGATGGTGTATGTAAGAGGTTAGAAATGAGCATTCAGGGTGGAAATGCTATAAGTGTAACCGTTGATTCAAATACAAGTTTAGATGTAATAGAGAGTATTATTATCGGATCTGGTAGTACATTAACTCAGGTAAATAATACAGCATTAGTAAATATTGGTAAAAACTGGACAAACCAGGGAACCTATGTTCCAAATAATTCAAAAGTTATATTTAATGGAACTGCAGGAAACTACATCATTGCCAGTGGAGGTATGGGTGCTGGAAAAGCATTTTACGACCTCGAAATCAATGCAGGAACTGCAGTGTATGCCTTAGATGCAGCAATAGATATTGATAATGATTTAACAATTACCAGTGGTACGTTGAATCTGACTTCACCAAATAATGATGTTTATTTAGGTGGAGATTGGTATTTGGATCAGGCGGCAGGTGGTATTTTTACTCCCAATAGTGCAGATGTCACTTTTGATGGAATAACTCAATCAATTACCAATGGAACATTTTATAATCTGGTTATCGCAGGAACCAGCACCACCACAGTTAACTCAAATATAGCCATAGATAATTCGATCACATTAAATAATGGTTCATCACTTAATGCTCAAACCAATAATATTTATGTAAGAAATGATTGGCAGAATGATGGAGGTACATTTTCACAAACAGGATTAGCAGCTGTTATTTTTGATGGAACTGCTACTCAGAATATAGATCAGGGTACAGCAAGTACCACATTTAATAACATTAAATTTTCAAATTCCGGGAGAAAGAATCTGAATAATAATATATCTGTAAACGGAGACGTTTTAATCAATGATGCCAGTGGACTTGTTAATGTAGGTACATACTTAATTACAGGAGTCGGAACCGATAATACATTAACATGTAATGAAGACTTACAAATAGAAGGAGCAAGTAATTTCCCAACGGGATTTGAAACTATAAGCTTTTCTTCAACAAGTGAAACAAGGTATTGGTCGGATATAGATCAGGATGTATTTGCAGCAACATATGGTAGTTTAAGCTTTAGGAGTTTGACTGATGGTATTACTTCTACAAAAACAGCACTTGGTGATTTGGTTGTTACCAATGATATATATATGAATAGCACTACTCGTTCTGCAATTCTGGACATGGCTACAAATGATGCCAGTATTACTCTAAGTGATAATATAGATATGAGAGGAACCAGCTCTATCAATTGGGGAACAGGGAATGCTACCCTTACACATACAGGTAATAACTGGTATATAGATGAAGATATAACAACATTCAATAATCTGGTATTAGGAGGTACCGGAGATAAACGTACACAAGGAAACCTATCTATAACAGGTGACCTCACGGTAAAAAGTGGAATTGATTTATTCTTGTACAATAGTAGTAATAGAAATGATTTTAGACTTGTAACAGGAACATTAACAGGAACACTATCTATGGAAACCGGAGCCAGAATATTTGATTCCAGACCGGCTTCAGATGGAGTTGCAATTCCTGAGGGCTTTGGAACTTATGATTTTAATGAGAATAGTACTTATTTATTATATAGTAACGGGCTTGACCAGACAGTATATACAGGTTCATCAATAGCATACGGTAACCTCACATTTAGTAGTGAGAAAAATGTTACAGGAGATGGAGTTGCAGTTCTTAATATTGATGGAGATTGGGATATTGCTAACTCAACCTATTACGATGGAGGTACTGATATGAATGTGGCCGGAGCATCAATTAATTTTACAAATTATGTTCCTTCATCTGGTGATAGAATGCTCACATTAGATGGATTACGGGATCAAACGATCCGCGATGATCAAGACAATTTATTAAACTTCACGAATCTGACCTTTGCAGGAGCCGGAGTTAAAACGATTAATGATGGTAACGACGTGTCAACGATTGAAGGAGATGTTACTATCAATTCAGGAATTACGTTAACCACCAATAGAGATATTACCTTTAATGGTGCAAATTGGAGTAATAGTGGAATCTATACTCAAACAGGTGGAACATTAACCTTTAGTGGAATAGCGGATCAAAGCATTGATCCGGGTGCTTCAGATGTCTCAAATTATTTTAATACTATAGTATTCGAACAGGCTTCTAGTAAAACTTTTGTAAATAATGGAGCAGATATCAATAATGACATTATCATTAATGAAGGAACTGTTGATTTAGGCAGTTTTGATTATACGATATCTGATGACATTACAAATACTTCAGGAGGTATACTTATAAGTTTAAATGCCAATATTACATTAGATGGGGCTGGTCAGAATATTGATACGCCGAACTTTACGGTTAATGATATAACATGTAGTGGATCCGGAACAAAATATCTGAATTCAGATTGGGATATAAATGGTAATCTGATCATTGAAGCAACATCAGCACTTAATACCAGATCCAATTCAATTGATTACGATATCAATGTAGCTGGCAATTGGACTAACCGGGGAACCTTTACCGACAATTTATCAAAAGTAACTTTTGATGGTAACAGTGGAGCTATTTCAGTGGAAAATGGAGGTTCTGATTTTTACGATGTCGACTTTTTGCCTACAGGCTCAGTAACATATAATCTTATTAGTCCTTCTACCAGGTTTGCGGATCAAATGAACATCGGAGCTAATGCAGAGCTGGATTTAAACGGGCAAACACTTTATTTAGGAAGAAATAATACCGTGGCAGTTACTCATACTGTTAACGGAACATTAAGCATTGATGGAGGTGCATATTTATATGTAAATAATGATAATGAACAATCAACTATTGATGTATATGGGGCACTAAATATTGTGGGTTCTGATGCATCAGATGTGGCGACTCTAACAAGTGAAAATGTAGCTTCCAATATCAATAAAACAATAGTAAATATTCAGTCAGGAGCAACAATGGCAGCTCGATACTATTTGATTGAATATATAGCTGATGAGGGTTTGAATTTAATGCCGGGATCTACATTGGATCCGATTAATAACTTCTCTGACGGAACATTTAATAATTTGCGCGATCAGCAGGATGCTCGTTATATTGTTCTGGAGAGTGATTATGCAGGTGGAAATATTACTAATTTATCATTTAACTTTAGTGGAGTGCCTACTCAGGGTAAGCTTTATAATGTTGAAAGGAAAATTGCCGCCACTAACATCACTTTCGACAATGTATCAGGATCTGTAGGAAGTTATAGATTTGAGGATGACGATCAGGCTGTAGCACATGACAATGGATTATGTCGTTGGCCGGAAATTACTGAAACATATTGGACAGGAGCCATTGACATTGATTGGCATAAAGATGGAAACTGGGATAATGGAGTGCCAACTCCTACCATAGATGCCATTATTCCTGATGAAGTTATTGACCCTATTATATATAAAGGTGATGCTACCTGTAAGAGCTTAATGATTACAGATGGAGTATTGCGTTTGGAAAGTGATAGAAATATTACCGTTGCTGAAGATGTATCCATTGCAGATGGATTGTTATTTGTGAATTCATCGGCAAGTAATATTAGTGTAGGAGGAGATTGGACTGTAGGTACACAGGGTAACTATTCGCATGGAAATTCAACGGTAAGCTTTATATCCGGTAGTGGTTCTGTTAATATAACTCCCGGTTCTTCCGGTTTTTATAATATGATTATTAATAATGCTGTAACCACATTTGGAATATCAGGAAATACAATGGACATTGAAGGAGACTTAATCATCAATAATGGAACATTAATGCCTCAAACAAATAATTATATTTACAATGTTTACGGAGACTATACTGTTACAAATGGAAGCTTTGATACATCAGGAGCCACAAATGGTACAATTATATTAAAAGCAAATGCCGATCAGACAGTAACAGGTGGCGAATTTGATAATTTGCAGGTTTCAGGTTCTGGAAATAAGTTATTTGCAGGTTCTGTTACGATTAATGGTTCAACAGATATATACTCAACACTTAGTGCACAAACAGGTTCCGCCATTGACTTTAAAGGAGATGTAACAATTGATGCGGCAGGTACATTTGTAGATGGAGGTGAGACTCATACATTTAACGGGATAAACTGGTTTGGCAATGGATCATATTCGGGTTCAGGAACAATTACCTTTAACAGAACCATTGGAAATCAAAATGTATATGCATCTTCATTTAATAATTTAGTTGCAGATTGTACTGGTCGAATACTATATATCGAAGGAAATGTATCCGTTACAGGAGATGTATCATTTAATACAGGAATAAACAGGGTAGATCTGAAAACAAATACCATAACCAGTGATGGAAGTGGCACTTTTGTAATGGAAGATGGTGTAGATGTTTATGTTTATGGATCAAATAATTTCCCAAAATCATTTAGTGTTTACGATATCTCAGCAACTAGTAATACTCGATATTATAGCTCTTCAGACCAAAGTATTGAAGGGGTTTCGTATGGTAATTTAATATTGGATAATGCCAATGTAAAAACATTATTGGGAGATGCTGAAGTTAAAGGAGACTTGTATTTTAATGAATCTACATTAGATGTAAGTACAAATAATTATTCACTTACTATTGGAGGTAGATGGGATAATAATGATGTTTCAGGAGGAAATTTCATCTGTCGCAATGGAGAGGTGATTTTTAATAATTCATCAAATCAAAGTATTACAGTTGGCGGTTCTAATGCTAATAATTTTTATAACCTGACTATTAGCGGGGCGGCCAGAGTTTCAGCCAATAATAATATATCTAACAACTTTGTAGTTCAAAATAACCTGAGCGTAACAAGTGGTGTTTTTAATGCTAATGGTAGAACGATATATGTAGGAGGAGATTTTCTTGCAACCGGATCAGGTTTGTTTTATGCAAATACGGGAACATATTATTTGAATAAAGCATCCGGATCAGCTAATATTGGCGGAAACGGATCTAGTTTATTGAATATTACTATAAATAGTGGAGCAACTTATACAGTTCAAAATGAATTAACGGTTGTGGGTAATTTTGCATTAATGTCTGGAGTGTTTGATGGAGATGGTAATACTGTTAATTTAGGTAACGGAAACGATGTGGTTACCATTGATGGAACATATAAAGTAGGTGCAAATGGTGTTTTAGGTTTAGGTAATGGTACATCATTAACAGTGAGTTCAACCGGAAGAATTGAAGTGGTTGGAAGTGGCTCAGGACTGGCTCGTGTTACCAATAATTCATCAGGAGGCAGATATAGTTTTACAGTTGAAGGAGAAATTGCTGCAGAATACTACTTATTTGAGTATATGTCTAATGTTGGTATATATTTAACAAGTACTTCTACTATTGATGCTACAAATCATTTTAGTAACGGTACTTTCTCAAATGGTACTACCAGTGGTCAGCTGTTTAGAATTGAAAATACACAGAGTTTTACAGAAGGAGGAGGTAATCGTATCGAAAATGTATCTTTTCCAAATAACCCGGGAGGTAGTGCCTCTAATATTACAAAATATTCTGTAGCAACAGGTTCTTTAGAGTTCTATAATTCAACAGGTGTTTTTGCCGGGGAATCTTTTGATAATGACCCCAATAACCTGATTGATTGGACAGGTCCTGTTTCATTAACATGGAATGGCTCTGTAAGTACAAACTGGAATACTGCAGCAAACTGGACTCCAAGCTCAGGTGGGCTTATTGTACCTTCTGAAGATAATGATGTGGTTATTGCTAGTGCAGTAAATCAACCCGTACTAACAATTGCAGGTCAGCAAACAGGTAATTTGAGGATTGAAAGTGGTGCTGAAATTATAATCAATACCTCAGCAGGAGATGAAAATATTGATTTGGATATTAATGGAGATATAATAGTTGATGGAACATTAAGAACAATATCGAATCAGGATTCAATTACTGTTGAAGGGAACTGGACGGTAGGTACAGGTGGTGTAGTATTGTTAAATGGTGACGTAACCTTTGATGGTACTGGCGGGGCTAAATTAATTGATAACAGATCTGAAGATTTTTATTCATTATCCATATCTGGAACTAGCCAATATCAATTATCAGGTAATACAAATGTGCTGAAGGATTTTACAATTGAATCAGGCTCAAACTTCGGAGTTGGCCCATCAGATTATAGTCTGACTGTAAAAGGAAATTGGGTTAATAATGGAACCTTTAATGCACAGCAAGGTACGGTTATTCTTTCGGCAACCTCTGGTGTTAAAACCTTATATGCCGGATCATCAGATTTTTACAATTTACAGATCAATGCTTCAGGAGTGACTTATAACCTGACAAGTAATATTCGTATCAATGAAGATATGGATATTTTAGCCGGTACGGTTGATGCTCTGACTTATACGTTATCAACTGGAGATGGCACAGGTACCGACGAATTAGCGATATCCGGCATTCTGTTAATTAATGCAGGAGCCACACTAGATATGGGTAACGGGGCAAGTTTAAATGTTAACTCAGGTGGTTTTATTGAACTATTAGGAACTGATGATGCCAATAGAGCTACATTAACAAGTAGCTCAGCAGGACGTTATTCATTTGATGTTAACTCCGGAGGTTCAATAAAAGCGAGTTATTATAATGTTGATTATACCGATGCAGATGGATTATACATGCATCCGGGTGCAGATATTGATGCAACTCATGATTTATCGAATGGAACCTTCTCTAATGGTTATCCCGGTTCTGGAAGTTATATGACACTTTTACATGAAATGGCAGGAGCACAACATACATTGCGGAACCTGGTATTTAATCCAGGTCCTTCATATAGTGTAAAAAGAACATCTGGTACAACCATATTTTATTTTGAGGATGCAAGTGGTGATTTAGGAAATTATCTATATGAAAAAGATGATGAAATAACACCAGGTCCTTCAAGTGGTTTGTTAAGATGGCCATTTGTAAACCTATACACTTGGGAAGGAGATGTTGATAACAATTGGCTGACAGCTGGAAACTGGTTTGATGATCAACTACCAGTACCAACCTCAGACGTAACAATACCAGTAACTGGAGTTGATCCTGTAATAAATAATACTCAACTTATTGAAGTCCATGATTTATCCATAAGTTCAGGATCTCACTTAACTTTACAGGCAGGATCTCAGGTAACAATAAATGGAAACCTGACCACCAATGATGCTTTAACTATAGAAAACACAGTAGCTTCACCAGCATCATTAATTGTCAATGGTACCGTAAGTGGAAACACAACTTACCAATGGAGCGGAAATACAA
>JBNKRV010000260.1:0-26459 GCA_050296935.1 Marinilabiliaceae bacterium
GAATGTTTGCGAAAGCATAGCGGGCTATGGTAAGCAAATATGACGCAGAAAATCGGTATTTATAAGTGACATTCATAGCTTTTCAGTAAATCAATCATTTACTGAATTTTGAGCTCGCTAATTTTAATCGAACTCAGGTTACTACCATAGAATTACAATAAAATCAAAATTAATTGACTTCTCTGATAAGTATGTGCGAAAGCACATTATTTCTTCTGATAACCCGGTTGTTATTATTAATGACAATAGTTTCAACGATATGATAACATTCAAAGAATTTTTTGGGGTGAACCTGAGCCATTGTTTTAAGGTAGATTAAAAGCTCATTATTAAGTTGCTTTATTATTCTGTTGCCAACTCTGATTGAAGAAAAACTTTCCTTACATTCTTCAATATCGGATATGTTTTTCATAAAAAAATACTCAAAAGTAAATTGAGCTTTTTCAAGCTGATTAATCAGAATTTGTAAACCCGGAATGACGGCAACAAATTCCAAGATATCTGATTGTTTTAATTTTTTTAACAGAGAATTGATATTTGTGGATTCTGAGTAATACGATAGGTACGTTGTACCGGAATTGTAATATTGTAAAATGCTCAAGACTTTTTCTGCAGCTTCGCTAATTAATTTGTCAGGCCATAATGTTTTAGAATACAGTTCGTTAAATATTACTTTGGATGCTTTGATCCTTTGGTTTTCGACATCTTCAAGATCAATGTGGTTAAAAGGACCTTCAAGTGTCTGACTCATTAAGGCAATGTTTTCGCAAAGACGCCTCTTTAGCTCAGTAAAATATTTATCATCTTTAAAATCAAATTCAGAAAGAGCATCGCTAATTCGGGATGCAGTAGAAACAATTTCATCTACATTGCTTTGAGAATGAATCTGTGTGTTCATTTAGTTATAGATTAGGTTAAGTATTACTAATATAATAAAAAAATATTTCCGGAATATTAAAAAAAATGCTCCTTTTTGATTGTATATTAGTGGTTTGTTCGTATGATGATTAGGTGATGGAGGGCTGGTGTAATTGAATATATTACTCCATAGGTCATGTAATTATGGGAATGTTGTATTGTTTCATTCAAACAACAATGGACAATAAAACAGGATTCGATTTTTTTTCGTGTATTTATTGCAAAATTCTTCTTTTGTATAATGCACATGTACGTCTACTGTTATTTAGTTAAGTTAATAATCCGAGTTCGATATAAAATTTACTAACATTTCCCATGTGCATATAAGCTTTATATAGCTTGCTTTGTAAGCAATTTATGAATTACTGATTTTACAAAAGAAAGAAAGGGATTCAACAATATCTTATAAAACAGATCTTAATTGTTAATTAAGCAAATGGCTTTTCTTCAAAAAGCTTATAAATCACCAGGAGGTTTTACAATTCGTCTGATCCGAATAATTCAGGGCTGAAAAGAAAACCTGACTTACAGATGGTCAGATGTGAATTATTTGCGATGCTTTTCAAAAGACTTGACTTTATAATTTTATGAGACATGGGAAATATCAGAAATATATAACTGAACTCTGGTACATGTGCATTAATATGGGGTGTTGAAAAATCAATTAGGCTTATTTATGGGGTTTAAACCGGTATTCACAGAGTATTTATGTGGCTCTGTCAAAATATCAGAAAATATTAATTTAACTATCACAAGTACCGTAGTAGAGTTTCTACTTTTGTAGCGATAAAAGTCAGTTTACTTAAATCAGATTTCGCAATGAAGATTATAAAAAGTATAATTATTTTTGTTTTTGTATTTGTATTACAATTTTCGCATGCTCAAATTAGTAATGAAATAAAAAATAGAATGGACTCACAATATGGAAATGTACCAACTTGTGAATTGTTTGCAGCAAAATTGAATTTTGATTATAGTTCAGATGAAGATAAAGTAGCTGCATTGTATTATTGGGTCGCAAATAATATTTCATTCAATGAAAAATGCTTTTTTAGTAATAAAAAGAAGTATAATTATAATTTTAGATATAAGACAAAGGAAGAGAAAACGGCTAAGATTCAAAAAGCCGACAATGAAATAGCAGAAAAAACTTTTGCGAAAAAATCAGGAACATCCAGGGGCTTTGCACTTTTATTTAAAAAGTTATGTGATAACAGTGGCATTGACTGTGCTATTATATCAGGTTCAACTAAAACTTCATTTAATAGTATTGGTAAAAAGCCAGGACGTGGAGATCATATCTGGAATGCAGTTAGGATTCGTGGGGAATGGCAATTGGTAGATGTAACATTTGGAGCTGGTATTGTGAATTACGATCAGGAATGTTTTAATAAAGGCTATAATGAAGTTTATTTCTTAACGCCTCCGGAAAGATTTTTTCTGAACCACTTTCCTAAAGATCCGGAATGGTTATTAATTAATAAATCAGAAGAGGATTTTGCACAATTACCATTATTTCATCTATATTATCTAAAAGGAGAATTAAAAGTCACTAATCCTAATGCCGGGATTATTAATCCGATGGAAAATAAACAGGTAAATGTAAGTATTAGAGCCGGGGATATTGATTTTAACTCAGATAAAACTCTTAGCTTCTCATACGCTTTTGAGTCGGAAAGGCGTTTGTTTATGGTTGTTCCTCAAAAAAGCAACGGACAATTGAATTTTGAAATTCCTCTTAAGGCTGAGAAATCCGATTATCTAACTATTTTCTGTAATGAAAATGCATTAGTAACCTACAAGGTCAGGTGATAATAGGTCACATTTTTTGAAAATATCAGGTTCAATTTTACGGATTAAATTAAATGTATTAAATCAATATTAATTGGCAATATTTTGTATTTTGCAATCTATATAATACATGGATTGTTATGTTGTTAATAATTGATAATCAGAGTGCTTTTATCAAAAAGTTTAAACGTCAATATCTTGCAGAGCAAGATTTTGATTATGTTTTTTTCGACCACAATCAACCCATAACGCTTTCTGCGAAAACTCAGATTAAAGGAATTATTCTCTCCGGGGGTAAAGGCAACCCTTATGAACCTCTTAACTTAACATCAAATTTTGTTGCCTTAACGAATTTTGATGTTCCTGTGTTAGGTTTTTGTTTAGGGCATGAAATTATTGCCGTTAGTTATAGAGGCAGAATAAAAAAATTAGCGGAATATCATGGAAAAAGGGAGTTGGTGACCATTAATAAACCTGAAGATCCAATATTTAATGGACTGAATAAAACAGAAGTCTCTCTCGTAAAGCGACATGGTTTTTATGTTTCAGAATTACCGGTATGCTTTGACAGTCTGGCTGTTTCTGAAACCTGTGCTACAGAAATCATTAAGCATAAAACAAAACCTATATATGGTTTTCAATCTCATCCGGAGGTGTCAGGCGAAGATGGAATGGTCATGGTGAGAAATTTCCTTAAATTATGTAATGTTATCTAATACAAATAGTTTTTCAAATGCACTTTGTTCTTAAAATTGACGTAATAAATAATTTTATTGGTAATGTTAACTGGTCCTACTGGCTTCAGGTTATCATTGTTATTGCCAGTGCATACCTGTTAACTTTTTCCATGCGAAAAGTAATTGGATTTACGATTAACCGCCAATCAAAAAAGGTTAATGTAGATCCCACAAACTTTTCATTTATTAAAAATTCAATATCGTTTATAATTTATACCATTGGTTTAATAGTCATATTTAGAATTACTCCATCATTAAAAGAATTTACGAAAGCCATTTTTGCAGGTGCAGGTATTTTAGCTGCTATAATTGGTTTTGCTTCGCAAAAAGCTTTTAGTAATATTATTGGTGGGATTTTTATATTGATATTCAGGCCATTCCGAGTAAAAGATACCATTGAGTTGGGTAATGGAAATAAAGGAGTTGTAGAAGAAATTACCCTGAGACATACGATTATCCGTAACTATGAAAATAGAAGAATAATTATTCCAAATACTATAATTAGTGATGAAACCATTGTGAACAGTGATCTTATTGATGAGCGCATTAAAAAGTTCATTGAATTTCAGGTGAGTTACGATTCAGATATTGATTTAGCAAAACACATAATCCAGTATGAGGCTGAAAATCATCCTTTGGTTATTGATCACCGTTCACAAGAAGATATCAGTAATGGATCTCCGAAAGTTATTGTAAGAGTAATAAATTTAGGGGATTTTGGAATTACGATAAGAGCTTATGTGTGGACCAATAAAAATGATGATGCTTTTATTATCAGTTGTGATTTAAACGAAATTATTTTAAAGCGTTTTAAAGAGGCTAATATTGAAATCCCATATCCTCACCGTACCATTGTGATGAAAAAGTAATAAAATGAAAGTCGCACTTATATACAATAAAGATATCCATGGGGTAATAAACACCTTTGGTATGCAAAATAAAGAGTTCTATAATGAAAGAACTGTGAAAAAAGTAGCTCAATGTCTTGAGAAAGCAGGTCATAATGTAGCCATTCTTGATGGGAATAAGCAAATTATTGAACGGCTTGAGAATTTTATGCCCAGAGTGATGGAAGGCGAGCAAATGGGAATGATTTTTAACATGGCCTATGGAATTCAGGGAGAAAGTAGATATACTCATATCCCTTCAATGCTTGAAATGCTGGGATTGCCATATGTGGGATCCTCTCCTTCAGGGCATGCCTTAGCGCTGGATAAGATATTGACAAAAATAATATGGAAGAATAATAATCTGCCAACACCAGATTTCTGGGTGTTTAATTCTCCCGAAGAGGATGTGAGTACAGTAAAGTATCCTGTTATTGTAAAGCCCAAAATGGAAAGTGTTTCTTTCGGATTAAAAGTAGTTTACAATGATGATGATTTAAAAGAGGCCATTCAGTTTATTGTTACTGAGTTTGATCAACAGGCATTGGTTGAGCAGTTTATCAGAGGAAGGGAATTTTGTGTCGGATTATTGGGTAATTCTCAGGTAGAATCATTTCCCGTATTGGAAATAGATCTGGAAGGGGATCCGGATGCCATTCAAACAGTGGATGATAAAAAACATAAACCGCGGGCTAAGGTTTGTCCGGCAAATATCTCTACAGAACTTGCCGAAGCCATGCAGAAATTAAGTATTGAAGCATTTAAGGCTTTAAACCTGAGAGATTTTGCCAGGGTGGATATTCGACTGGATGAAAATGGAAATATTTATTTGCTTGAAATTAATTCGATGGCAAGTCTTGGAGAATCAGGCTCTTATCCAACAGCTGCAAAGGTAGCCGGATATGATTTTGATAAATTGGTAAATAAGATGCTCGATGTGGCTTCTGTAAGATATTTTACTAATGCCATAACTATATCTTCTCCGGAAATGTCAGGAGGAGCGAAGGTGTCACAAGCTTCGAGAATGAGAACTTTTATAAAAACACGACAACAGCAAACCGAAAAGTTTCTTAAAAAAATTGTGGATACAAACACCCATGTAAGAAATGTGGATGGGGTAAATTTTTGTAGTGGGATTGTGGCAACCGAATTAAATCAGTTAGGATTTACTCAGGAAATATTTCCTCAGATGGAGGTTGGTAATATCGCATATTTCACCAATTCATTTAATGACAGGTTAGATTACCTGGTTTTACTCCCGATTGACAATAATGTAAAGTTGGCCATGCATGAAAATTTTTATGAACATGAACAATATATAGAGGGGACAGGAATATGGGAAAATAAAGGAGGCATTGCTATTTTATTAAGTTCATTGCAGGCATTACGATTTACAAGAAATCTAAAAAAAATTAATATTGGAGTGCTGCTGATTACAGATTCATCTATTGATGGTAAGTACTCAAAGTCCATAATAGTCCAGAAATCAGAAAATGCTGAAAATGTGGTATCATTAAGTGGGTCATCAAAAAATGGAGGCGTTATTTTATCTCGTTCGGGTAGCGCTTCATATCGAATTGAAATGAAAATGATGAATAAGAATACCCCGGAAAATGTTTCTTTAACGGCATTGAATTTTAATAAAACACTGGCTTCAATTACGGATATAAGTAAAAATGACAGCAATAATATTATAGCTCCATATGAAATAGAGTTTAAAAGCAATATCTTCAAGATGAATGCGCATGGGAAAGCAGGAATAAATATCAGATATAATTCTGATGAGGTACTAGGCGATTTAGAAAAAAAGATGAAGAAGATATTGTCTCAGCAGAAACGGAGTAAAATATATCAGGTACAAATTGAAGGAGGAATTAAGCGGCCTGCCATGCCAGTGAATGAACATTCAAAGAACTTTTTTAATCAGATTAGAGAATTGGCCAGGCAAATTGATGTAAGGATAACTGAAGAGTACAGATGGAGTTCTGCAGATATCTGTCATGTTCAGAAAGACATGCCAAAAGTGGATGGTTTAGGACCGGTCGGGGAGTATCTGCCCTCAGAAAATGAAAGAATAATCAGGCATAGTTTAACGGAACGTTCCTTGTTGTTGAGTTTGATTTTTATGAGTCATATTAAAAAGTGATCATCAATACAATGATAGTAATCCGGTATAAAATTTATATGCCGGATTTTTTTTGGATTAATTCAGTACAAAATAATAAGTAATAGTTCCCTTTTGAAATGCTGAAGCATTAGGATCTGAATTAAACCGGGCCTTTTTAGCAGCATCGATAGCTGCTTTTTTCAAAGTGGAATTTTGCGAAGTAGATCCCTTTAATTGATATTCAGCACTAACTACATTACCATATTTATCCACAGTAACCTGAACCACCACAATTCCTTCTTCCTGTATTCCATAGTTTGGCTGAGGGAGCGAGCCGACTAAAGATCGTCCGGTTAGGTCAAAGCCTGATCCGGAATTACCCAATCCACTACCTGTTCTGTTTTTACTATTGGGGTCGCCGGTAACATACCCCTGATTTCCGGTACCACCGGCATCACCTTCCGATGTGCTGTTACTGTTTGATTTACCAAAGGCACTACCCACCTTATTTCGGGCTTCGTCAGCAATGCGTTGTTGTTCTTCTCTTTTCTTTCGTTCTTCCTCCTCAATCCTTTTTCTTTCAATTTCAGCTTTTCTTTTTGCCTCAGCTTCTGCCTTGGCAATTCTATCAGCTTCTGCTTTTGCCTTTCTATCTATTTCAAGCTGTTTTTGCCTTTCAGCTTCTTCTCTTTGCTTTTTCAGCTTTTCTTCTTCCTCTTTTTTCTTCTGTTCTGCACTTTTGATTTCAGGAGCCTCATCAAAATCCTGTGTTTTTACAGATTCTTCTGTTTTAGGAGTGGGTTTATCCACCGTTGCTGGTGGAGGTGTTGTTTTGGGTGTTTCTTGCTGAGGTTGAGCAGACGATTTTGGGGGCTCAATATTTCCCAGTCCAGTCTCAACATTACCCAAATTTACAAGTATTCCTTCCTCTTGTTTAGGTAAAGTAGTTAATCCAAAGAATATGAGCAGAGCAAGAACCAATAAGTGAAAAATAATGGAACCAATTATACCTTGCTTGTTATATTTTTTTTGCATTTGATATGAACTTTGTGACTAACTCTATTAATTAAATCTTACTTAGGCTGCGTTGCTAATATCAACTTGTATTTGTTTCTAATAGCAATATCTCTGATCTTTCCCACAATTGAAAAAGGTACAGACTCATCAACATGCAGAGCGATGTAAGTTTCGGGTTCTGCATTCATTATTTCTTTCAATCTTCGTTCCATTCTCCAAAAAGAAACTTCATCACCTTCAATAAAATACTTTAAATCTTTTGTAACAGAAATTGTTGTGTTTGGTTTTGCAGATGCCTGATGATCACTCTTGGGTAACGTTAAATCTTTATTGGCAACAGGAGTTACCAAAGTAGAAGTAATCATGAAAAATATGAGTAATAAAAATACAATATCAGTCATGCTTGACATGCTGAATCCAGATTCAACTTTACTTCTCTTTTTTAACCCCATTTTTTATTCTATCATTTATAAGCAATACATTGTATTTTGCCACTGATTGTTATTTTATATCTAAAACCACTTTAATAGAGTTGGTTTCAGCAACGTCTAAAACCATAGCGACAGCTCCGGTTGGTGCGTTTTTGTCAGTTCTGAGTTTAATAAAGGTTTTGTCAGAACTGTTGTATGAATCAATAAGAATATTCTCTAATGTTGATTCAGTTACTTTTCGGTTTTCTATGTAAATATTCCCATTTGCAGTTACTCTGGCATTGATGAATTTGTCAATCACCACTTTTTTTGTCGCTTGCTTTGGGATTAACAGTTTGATGGCATTTGGATGCACCATTGTTGATGTAATCATAAAGAAAATAAGTAACAAAAAAACGATGTCAGTCATGCTCGACATACTAAAGCTTGCACTAATTTTTGATCTTCTTTTTAAAGCCATAGATTAAATTTATTTATCCCAAAGAATAGAATCAAATCAGATAAATCAGTTGGATTGTTAGTTTATGCAGCTGGTTCGTTCAGTAAATCCATAAATTCCATGGTTCTGGCCTCAAGTTTAAAAACAACCTTTTCAACTCGCGCTACTAAAAAGTTATAGGCGAAATAAGCAATAATACCCACCACTAAACCAGTTACGGTGGTTACCATAGCAGTATAAATTCCTGATGAAAGAAGGCTGACGTCAATATTATTACCTGCATTTGCCATATCAAAAAATGCTTTAATCATACCGATTACAGTTCCCAGAAAACCAATCATAGGCGCTCCTCCGGCAACGGTGGCTAATGTGGGTAGTCCTTTTTCTAATCTGCTGATTTCTAAATTACCAACATTTTCAATAGCAGTATTTACATCTTGTAAAGGGCGTCCGATTCTGCTGATACCTTTTTCAATCATTCTGCTAACAGGATTATCAACCTGTTGACACAATGAATAAGCAGAGTCAATTTTGCCATCATGAATATATTCTTTTATCTTATTCATAAAGCTTAAATCTTCAGCTGCAGACTTGTTGATTGCCAGATATCTTTCAATAAAAATATATACAGCTACAAAGGATAGTAGAATCAGAGGTATCATTATCCATCCACCCTTTATGGCCATGTCAATGTAATTTATTTGTTTTTCGGCAGTTTCGGCCAATGCTTCTCCTGTTTCGGTAGTTGCTGTTTGTATTAATAATATTGGATTCATGAATATGAGGTGTTAATTATTTTCAGTAAAAATATAAATTGTTTTTTATTTAAAGTATAACGTTTAATAATCTATAAAAGTATCAGAAATTTTAGTTTTAGGTTGTCAATATTCTAAAGTGTTGATTATCTACTTATTCACTCTCTATTTCTATTTCTTTCTCCTTTTTAGCTTTTCCGGTAATCCAATTCCAGTATTTACGGATAAGTTCTCCAAATGTATTAAATTCTTCCTGATATGAAATACCTACTCCTTGTGTTGTTGGAGAACTATCGTAACTATAATCATCATTTGAATGTGTATAGGCCTTAGCTCTAAGGTTTCCCGATTTGTTGAGTTTTACATCCATATCAAAATCACCAACAATATTATTAGTATTTCTTTGTTTGGTGTCATATGCTCCGTATTCAACATTACCATTTAAAGTAACTCTGTCGTTGAATATTTGAGTTGATAAAGCCACCTCAAGTTGTTCACTCGAAATTTCATCTTCGGGACGGTAACTTATACCCACATCAAAATCATTGCTGATTTGTGAAAGCCAATTGCTTAACTGACTGGATATCATCTCCGAGGTATTGGCCAGCGCTGCTGTGTTAACACGATTCTCACCACTATTGGATGAATAATAATCAGGGGTGTAAAATTTATTCAGAATAAGAAGTGATAAAACCTGTCTGTTTAATTCTTCATCTGTACTAATGGCATCTTCAATTAAATTTTTAGTGGATTGCTCCATCGTTGGTGCCGATACTGCAAAACGAATATTGGGTTGCGAAATTCTTCCGGATAAAATCATATCGCAATTTATAGGTACACGCCTGTAGGTTTCTCTGTTTGAACTGCTACTTGCCGAAGGAATTACCAGCGGTTGAATAGAGGTTTTTAGTTTGTAGGTGGCCGTTAAATCAACAATCGCATCATAAGGATCTCCTTCCCAGGTGACAGTACCACCTTTGTTTATATCAAATCTCTTATTTACAACATTTTCCAAAGAGAATAAATAATCCCCTTCTTCGGCTTTATACTCACCAAAGAAACTTACTTCACCTTCTTTACTAACCTGTATTTGTAAATTTCCTCTTCCTGAACTTTTTAAAACATCACCTAATGTGGGATCAAAAATTACTTGTATCTGAGCATCCGGAGTAATCTCGATTCCCATATTTAATGCATAATTAGAGAGGTCTACTTTATACTCATCCTGTTTGCTTTTTGAATCGCTACTGGCTTCAGAATCTTTATCCGGATTAATAAACTGGATAAAGTTATTATCAAGTGATTCCTCGCGATCAGACATTGGAATATAAAACCTGGTGTCTTTTTCTGTTTTCGCATCAATATTAATGGATAATTCGCTGGTCTCACCCAGTATGGCTAAATCTCCGGTGCCAAATACTTTTCCATAATACAGAGGATTGTCTTTTTCCTTTGTATCAAGTAGTAACATATTATTGGCTCTGATGTATAGGTTATACTTCATGTCAAAAAAGTTGGTGTGAGATATGGAGCCATTGAATTTACCCTTTCGGTTATATCGATCCGTCAGGGTCATGTTTTTAAAATCAATTTTATGAGCCGTAAAAATAATGCTATCTTCCACCGTATAAGAACTTTGTAATAAATCAATATCAAATTTTGCTTTATTGACATTTATTTTACCGCTGAGTTCATTTCCTTCAGTACCATTTTTTAATACAATATTTCCGGATGCTGTACCATTTAAGTTTTGTAATACTTTGTTTAAATAGAGATTTAAAAAACCAATGGGCAGACTATCCAGTGTACAATTAAAATTATAGTCTTTATCTTTAGGAATAAAATAGCCGCTTCCTATTAAAGGTTTTATATTTCCTCTTGTGGCTTGTGTGTTTAATAAAACAGCTTTAGCCTCATTGTCCCATATGGATTCAACCTCTAGATCACCAATCTTTTCTTTGTTAATATTTAAATCCTTAATAATTAAGTCGCTGGTAATGATCGGATTTTCGAAGTTGTTTTTGATATTTACACTACCGTTTAATAAGCCTTCAAATGATAGTTTTTTAATGTTGATTAGTTCCGTTAAATCACTTAAGTCAATATTTTGAAAATGAGCAGATAGGTTACTGCTGCTGTTGTTGTAAATTGAACCGTTAATCCCGATTTCCTGATTACTATGATATACTCTGAATGTATTAACACCAACACCATTAGGGCTAATGTTAATTTCAGAATCCTGAATATTCCAGATGGTATCTTTGACGGTTAAGGTTGAAGGAAGTAATGAAACATTTGTGAATATCTGGTTGTCAAATACTCTTGAAAACTTAGTGTTGGTATGTATTTCACCACTATTGGTAACTTTACCCATATTATTCCAGAGGACATCCATTTTCATATGGTCATCTTCTGATTCCTGGATTAGAGAAAAATTATACAAAGGAATAATTTCACCAAAACTCACACGATCACTTTTTATATTTGTATTGAGTTTGTTTTTATCAGAATTTATTAGAAAATCTAAATTCTTTCCGGATATTGAATTGTATCTAAAATCAGCACAATTCCCTTCAATACTCATGGCATTATTTGTACTGTTGAAGTAACCTTTTATCAGAGTGCTGTCAGCGATGGTTATTTTGGGATTAAATGTTTTAATCAATGATTCCAGATTTTTAGTGGCAATGTTAAATCTGAAATTACTTTGAGAGGTATTCTGATGATCAGAATAAAATACAGAAGGCAAATAATTGCTGAGTTGCTTTTTTAGTTCACTCACTAATGAACTTAATTGGTAATCACCAATCATTTCTGCATCCACAATATCTGATTTAATTTCAAGTTTTTTAATGCTATCGCCAATAAACGAGGTAATTGATAGAGTATCTAAAAAGATATGATCGTTTTCGGTAAGTAATTCACCATCATATAAATTGATGTTTCCGACAACCGTATTAATGGTTTTACCTGATAATGTTGAATTTAGTTTAATACTGAAGTTGCTGTTTTTTAATTTGGGTACTAATTTTAATTTATCAGGTTTAATATTTTTTAAAGATGCTGTGAAATCAAATTCCGGAATTTCGTTTTCAAAGTCCATTTTTCCATTGAATTCCACTTGAGCATTCGGGTCATTAATAGCTATTTTACCATCAAACCGATTGTTAGATAATAATCCATTTAGCTCTAGTTTCTCATATTTGTAATTGTTAAAATCAATAGAATCAATAGTTCCACTAATATAGGCATTGAAAAATTTATTGCTGTTCCGATATCCATTTACAGTAACATCCATGGTAACCTTGTTAAGGTTATTTTCAGAGTTTATAAGCTTTCCAATATTCAGCTCTTTGGTATTTAAAAATCCGGAGTAAACCAAACGGTTATTTTCAGTCATTTTAAACCCAATGTCCGTTTTAAGTGTACCTAAATCAGTATTAAATTCTCCATATGCTACTAAATTATCGATAAATCCGGAGAATATTCCGCTATATTCTATTGTACCCATATTTTTAAAAGACTCAGGGAAATCAAAATCTCTGGTTTCTTTATTCAGGGTTGTTATCTTAGCCAGATCGTAAATATCAGTTTTAAGTTTCTTTACGTTTAGGTACACAAAACTTTCAGTAATATCCGGAAGACCTTTAATGTCAAAGTTTGTTTGCAATTCAGTTTTATCACCGGCATTAATCTGAATATTTCTTCCCTGAAGATTGCTAATTGTACCTTTAATTTCTCCTCTGATATTTATTTTATTCTTTAATTGAGGGAATGTAGGTATGATTTTTTTTAAATCATGATAATCGGCTGATAGAGAGTTTATTTTTAGCTTAATAGATACGCGATTTACAAAATCATTGAAGGCATGGGTTGAATCGTAGGATAACCCGAGATAATCAATACTCAAATAGGAATGATTGGTTTTGAGTCGTACATTATTGATACCGATACCGGTCTTCCCTATACCAATTCCACCTCTGAAGTTTTGTATGGATAAACCAGATTGTTCATCACATTCAAAAGTTTTAATTCGAAAGCTGACAGAGTCTGCGACGGAATTGAAATCATCGATTAATAGATTGATATTGGCAAACTCAAGGTCTTTTGTATTAAAAATATCAGGGGAGGGTTTCGATGACACATCTTTGACTGTAATATGACTGTTTTTTATTTCAATCTCATTGGTTTTATATTTCCATTTCGAGTTGCTCTTCTCTTTATTTAATAGAGAATCAATGATAAATTGATAATTACCGGAGTTTTTATCTTTAATTATATTTGCCGATAATTTTCCGGATGTTATGACTCCCAGATAAACGGTCTTGTTCTTAAAGCTAATGGAATCAAAAGTAGTACTCAGTTTATTGATATATATTAATGTATCATTTTTTGTGTCGTTAATTAAAAAATCATTGATAACTAATTCTTTAATCGGATAAAATCGAAGGCTTCCTATTGAAACGTTCACACCAAGGTCTTCTGATAACCTTTTTGTAATCAGATTTCCTGCTGCATTCTGAATCCCGGGTACTAAAATTATGAAATAGATTAATAACGGAGATAATATAAGCGCCAACAGCGAATAGAATAATATTTTATAGGATTTTTTAATAGTTTTGTGCTTTGATTTTGCAAAAGTAAATAAAAAGGTCATTAATAGATATAACTATTGTGAGCTTGTATCAATAATTTTGCCATTTATATCAAAACAACGGAGTTGAGAATTAAATATTACAATTAATGAGCGTTTATATATTAGGAATTGAGTCATCTTGTGATGATACATCAGCAGCGGTATTTAAAAATGATACTATTTTATCTAATAAGATAGCGAATCAGGATGTTCATCAATCGTATGGAGGTGTTGTGCCGGAATTAGCTTCACGGGCTCATCAGCAAAATATTATTCCGGTTGTAGATAAGGCATTAAAGGATGCAGGTGTGAGTGCAGATAAGATTGATGCAGTTGCATTTACTCGTGGTCCGGGATTAATGGGCTCACTTTTGGTAGGAACTTCATTTGCTAAAGGTTTTGCCCTTGCCAATAATATACCTTTAATTGATGTAAATCATTTGCATGCACACATATTGGCACATTTCATTAAAGAACCGGATAAAGATACAGATCACCCGGAATTTCCTTTTTTGTGTTTATTGGTTTCTGGCGGGAATAGTCAGATTGTTTTGGTGAAAGATTATATGGAAATGGAAATTGTAGGTCAGACAATTGATGATGCAGCAGGTGAAGCATTTGATAAATGTGCAAAAGTGATGGGATTGCCATATCCCGGAGGACCACTTATTGATAAGCTTGCAAAAAAAGGTAATCCTGATGCCTTTGTTTTTTCCAAACCAAGAATCAAACATTATGATTATAGTTTTAGTGGATTAAAAACCTCATTTTTGTATTTTTTGAGAGATGAATTGAAGAATAATCCTGATTTTATTGAAGAGAATAAGGAGGATTTATGTGCTTCTTTACAAAAAACCATTGTAGATATATTATTGGATAAGTTAGAGAAGGCTGCAAAAGATTTGAAAGTTAATCAAATTACCTTAGCTGGAGGCGTTTCAGCCAATTCAGGGTTGAGAAATGGAATTGAAATGCTGGCAAAAAAAAGAAAATGGAAAACCTTTATCCCTGAATTTGCGTATACCACCGATAATGCTGCAATGATAGCTGTTACAGGGTATTTTAAGTATGTCCGGAATGAATTTACAGATCATAGTGCAGCCCCTTTTAGCAGGGTTATTTTTTAATCAGATAAATAATGTGTTTGACTTGAAGGTTTATTGCTTTTGTCAAATCGAAGTAAGTTATTTTGATTAAAATGTTTGTACTGAACTGATTTTTTATATTTTTGTGCATTAATTTATGAAAAAAATATGGATTTTTCATTGGTTTACTTAAAAAATAAACGTTTTGTTGAAAAAAGTATTGGTGAAGAAAAGGTTTTGGTGCCATTAACTGATAATGTTGCCGATATGAATCATGTGTTTACTTTAAATGAAGTGGGCACTTTTATATACGATCAACTGGATGGGGAGACATCTTTACAGCAAATACATCATGCACTGCTCAATGAGTATGAGGTTGATGTTGATAATGCAAAAACAGATATCGAACTATTTGTATTAGATGCGGTTGAAAAAGGAGTTATTAAAAAAGTATAAGATTAATTGCTGAAGCAAAACATAGTGACTAGGAAAAAAAAATATACAAAACCACAGTTGGAGGCAACTGAAATTGACTATGAAATTTCATTGGTGATGATGACTGGACCTCCAGGAGGGGGTGGAGATCTTCCTCCTGCCGCATCGGAATACAATACATCGTCTCAATCTCCTGTAAATGCAAACGCGCCATCATATGAAAGCGATCCTTTTGGTGGTAGTTCTCCGGATTATTCAAATTAATACATAAATGTGCGAAGCTAAAAATAGCTTTCTACTAAAAATAGCAGGACTTCACTTTGAATTTTCTTCTATTAGTAGTGAAATACTACTTAATAAAAATAGTTCAGTAAAATATTATTGTGTTTCAAATAGTGAAGTTCAAGGTGTTGATTACAAGTTGATTTATTCCATATCAGATGAATTGATTTATGACGGATATCAACTTGTTTTTTCAGGTATCCCGGATAGTAATGATTTTTTAAATTATGAATGGTTCATATATAAAAATGGTGAGGAGATCATTCTTAAAGTAGAGTTTAGTGATCATGATACAATTACCAGTATAGCCGCTAAATTATCCAGTCAGCATTCTAACGTTCAAATCTTTGTTGATCTCAAAAATTCAAACGTAAAACCTATCTCTATTGATCCTCTTATTCACCCTTTAGGCTCTTTGTTACTATTGTATTTAATGCATTGGAAAAAAGGCTTATTGATACATGCTTCTGGTGTGCTTTTGAATGATATTGCTGTTATATTTACAGGTGTATCTGGAATTGGAAAGTCAACAATGGCTAGACTTTGGGGCGAATCAGGATTTCAAGTAATTAATGATGATAGATTGATACTGATGCTTTCCGGTAAAAGTGTAAAGGTATTTAATAATCCAATGCCTTATTATCAACAATATCCCAGAGAAGGTATTCTTAAAAGAATTTTTATACTCAGGCAAACAAATAAAAATTATATTACACCTCTTACTGGTGTTAAAGCATACAGTAGAGTACTGGGTAATTTTATTCAACAGTTTTATCATCCGGAACTAATAACAAATCACCTTGAATTAGTTGAAGACGTTTTAAAAAATGTTCCGGTGGCAGAGGTGGGATTTAAACCGGATAAAGATATTGTTGAAATGATCAGACAACAACTTGAGGATGAATAAGAGTTTGAACAATAGAGCTTTGTTTGGAGATGCATTTGTTTCTTTACTACATGATGGATTATGCGTTGATGTACCTCTTTTTGGCTTAAGCATGTTTCCTTTTTTTTTACCTGGCGATATTGCAAAAGTAAAACCCTTAAAGGATTGTGAATTGAAAATTGGAGAGGTGATTGTTTTTACGCAACAAAGTAGATTAACTGCACATCGCCTAATAAAAATCGATTATATTAACCTGCAGGTACATACCAAAGGGGATGGATTAATTAAAAAAGACAAACAGGTTTCCTTTCATAATGTTCATGGTGTTGTTATTGAACATCGTAGAAAAGATGCTCAGATTAACTGGACCGAAAAACGCATCTTAAAAAGAACAATAGCTTTTTTATCACCAATAATGGGGATTATTACATTTCCTCTCGGTCGAATTTGGTATAAACTTTTTTTGAATTAAACGAATCATGATTCCTTTTTATTATCTTTTGGCGGTAAAGATAATTTTGATCATATCTAATGGCTAAATTAAATACAGGTTCTGTTTTTCGATCATTAAAAATTGTGTGGCAAAGTTCTCCCCAATGGACTATTATTAATAGCTTTGTTGTTTTATTGAAAGGTATATTACCATTACTTTTAATATATATTATTCAGCTTCTTGTTGATCAAGTATTTGATATTGTTGCCTTTAAGGAACATTCAGCTCAGCAAAATTCATTTTATTTAATATTGATTTTTGCAGGAGGCACTTTTATACTAAATGCATTATTAAGTTCTATATCAGGTTTAATAAGCGAAAAACATTCATACTATATTAATGATACAGTTCAAAATCTGATTCATAATCGCACTACCAAATTGTATTTTGCAAATTACGATGATTTTAACTTTCAGAATATATATTTCCGCGCAGTTAATGAGGCGGCATATCGACCTTCAAAAATCTATTATGGATTTATAGGTTTAATGCAAAATAGCGTTACTCTTCTATTGATTGCAGTTTTATTGGTTGATTTACACTGGGCTATGTTATTTGTTTTAATATTTTTAGCTATACCTGTTGTTTTCATAAGGTTGAATTTTTCCAAAAGAATTTTTAATTTAAAACGAGAGAATACAGAAAAGGAGAGAGGTGTTAACTATTATAATACATTGCTTACTGGTAAGCAATTTGCCAAGGAGCTTAGGTTGTTTAATCTGGGTAGTTTGTTTAAAAACAGATATGAAAAACAAAAAAACAATCTTAGGGAAAAACAATATACTCTGTTAAAAATTAAAACTAAGTATGAGTTTGTACTGCAATTAATTACTGCGCTTTCATTAATAGTAGTTTTTGGTTATATCTCAAAAGTTGCCATAAATGGTGATATCACACAAGGACAAATGGTGATGTTTTTTTTAGCACTGTATAGAGGACATTCATTTTTGCAAGATTTACTAAGTCGTATTTCAGGATTGTATGAGGATGGTCTGTTTTTAAATAATTTCTTTGAATTTCTGGATTATGAAGTTATCAAACATTCGCATGAAAGGGCTTTTGATTTTCCTAAGATTAAAAATTCTATTTCAATAGAAAATTTAAGTTTTAAATATCCCAATAGTTCCAGGAGTGTTTTTGAGAGTGTAAATCTTAAAATTCAACCCAATGAAACGATAGCTCTCGTTGGGGCTAATGGATCAGGAAAGTCAACCTTAGTAAAATTGCTATGTGGTTTATATGAGCCTGAATCCGGTAAAATTGAAATAGATGGTGTTGATTTGTCAACCATTACTAAGGAATCAATTTCTAATAATATAAGTGTTGTATTTCAAGATTTTCTACTATATAATACAACAGCTCGGGAGAATATATGGTTTGGTAATATTAACAGACAGAAAGCAGATGTAGATATCATTAAAAGTGCCAAAGATTCTGGAATAGATCAATTATTTAGTGATTTGCCTAAAGGTTATGAAACGAATTTAGGTAATTTATTTAAGGATAGTGAAATGTTAAGCCAGGGAGAATGGCAAAGAGTGGCACTTTCAAGATCTTTTTTTAACGATGCACAATTAGTTATTCTGGATGAGCCAACCAGTTCCCTGGATGTATATACCGAATCCCAATTAATTGAAAATTTTAAATCCATAATTCACGGACGTACAGCAATTATTGTCAGCCATCGGTTGTCAACTATTCATTTGGCCGATAGAATTGTTGTATTAGGAAAGCATGGAATACTGGAAGAGGGAAAACCTTCGGTTCTCATGCAAAGAAAAGGAGAGTATTACAATATGGTACAATCGATAATAAATAAGGACGTATAATTGGCTGTTATTTAGTGTTCGATAGAGTCCAACTGCAGCGTTGTTGTTATATACGCTGGTATACTGCGGTTTGAATTTTTCACACGCCTTGTATTTAAACTTTATTGTCCAAACACCCGCCTTTATGGACAGGCACTAAGTAACAATATGTTTGATCCCCGGGATGTGCTTGATGTAATTTAAGGAACGGTTCTGATGGGCAGCTTGCTTATAGAGAACCGTTCCGGATTTCCGGTATTTGAGAAGCCACATCATTGCAGGTTAACTTTCGGAACGGTTCTATATAACAATCAAGAGAATTAGAACCGTTCCTTAAATAACATCAAGCACATCTAGCCTGATTCATTCATGAATTTTCGTTATGAGACCATCAAATGTCTGTTAGGTTTGGACAACCGCAAGATTTTATTTTTGAGGAATTACGATCTATTTTGATTAACTAAAATCTTAGGACGCCCAAAGATGGCGGGCAGTTGAAGGTTGGAATAGAAATATTAGTGAATTATTCAGGATAGAAGTAGTATTTTAATTTTAATCGGTATAATATTGGATTTTAGGGATTTTTAAGTATTTGTCTGTGTTGTTGTTAAGTTCATCATTTAATTTAATATTTCAATAATAAATATGAAACTATTTATACAGATTGCGTACAACGTAAGTAAGGTGATATAAAATATAATTATGAGTAAGTTGTATTGGGTCATCTTTTGAGAGATACATATATACGATAATGGTAAATAATAGATAATAATATGAAAAAGTTTACTTTTTTACTTTTGCTTTTATCCTCAGTATTATTGATAAACGCACAAACAACGTGGTATACTTTAGCGAGTGGAGATTGGGATGATGATTCAATATGGACTCTGGATCCAGCGGGAGCTGTTCCGGTAAATCCTTTGGGAGAATATCCCGACGATGTTAATGACAATGTAGTCATTTTAACGGGTAAGACGGTTACGATACCTGATGGAGTTAATCCTTATGATTCCCCACTACGGGATTTGTCATTGACCTGTGGAAATGTAACAATTTATGGTCAGCTGGATTTAAGAACTTCCGGGGGACATAATTTCTCCTCATTGAGCGGTAATGGAAGACTCTTGATGAAAGGAGATAACTACCCAACTATCACCGATGATTCAGATTTTATTACTTCAGGTGAAGGGCAAGGAACAGTAGTTTTGTATGGTTCTGATTTTAGCTTAGCTACTGCACATACCTTTTATAATCTTGAAATTGATATGACCACAGGCCAGACTGTAATTATGGATGAAGATTATACTCTAAACGGGCATTTGTTAATAAAAGAAGGTATACTTCAGATAAATGGAGCATCTGCAGTTTCAAGAACTTTTACTGTAAATGGGAATGTAACCATTCAGAATGGGGGGAGCATGACAGTAGGTGGAGGTGATGCATTTCATTGGTTTAATGTTTATGGAGATTTAACCAATGGAGGTTCTATAGATTTTTCTAATTCAGCACAATATTCTGAAGCTACAAATGGCGCAGTAAAACTTAGATTTTTAGGAGCTACAGATAATACATTTGTATGTGAAGGAACAACCACTCTTTATAGATTATTTTTAAATAAAGGAATAGATAAAACATATTCCTTAAGTGTGAGTGCAACTAATTCGGCTTATTTTAGTTTGTATGGACCAGTTACTGGTGCTACAACGGACGGTGCTGATGGAACATCAGGATGGGAGCGGTTACCTTTGGTAATAAATAATGGTACTTTGGTGTTAGGTTCCAACATTGTGATTGATCGATTAGGAGAGAATATCAATGGAGTTGCCCCAAATGAATTCTCCATTCCGGAAACTGCCCGATTATGGGTGGATGGAGCCACGGTAACCACAGGTATGGCGGGAACCAGTTATCAAGCAAATCATAATGGGTTGTCACTTTATGGGCAGTTAAAAATTTCATCAGGAAGCTTCACATGTCCACAATATTCTCAAGGAATCTCTTACTATACTCCAGTTACATACTCTGCAGTAGTAGAGATCGAAGGAGGTAATTTAAATATTCCTCAACTGGTGCAGGTAAATGGAGGAGCAACATTTGTTTATCGCCAATCCGGTGGTAATTTGAACGTAAATAGTCTGTCGGAAATACCATCGTTTCCTACATTGGATATTCCGGAAGCTTCGAGTGTTTTTGAAATGACCGGAGGCTCCATTATCTTTTCTCATGCAAATGGTTATTGGGATGGTGACATTAAATTGGGCAGTACAGATGGCAATTACTATATCACAGATGGTACAATTGAAATACAAACGCGAAGTAGTGATTTTAAAATGAATTCAACAGTTCCCATATATAATTTAACTATTAGTTTGGGATCTGGTTCAAACCAGGTAATTAATGCAAATGCCAATGGTTTAAATGTTTTAAATGATTTAACAATAGGAGCAGGGACAACATTAAATGATGGGGGTAATAGCCTATCCATAGGAGGTGATTTTAATATCGCCGGAACGTTTACACAGACAGGTTCGCTTGTTTTTAATGGAAGTCAGGATGGTGTCATTAATAATACAACAGGTGGAACTGTTTCATTACCGGGTTTGCATATTTTTAAAGAAAGGCACTCTACTCCGGGCTTGTATTATACAGTGAGTTTAACAGGTACGGATAATATTGAAGTCGATGGGACTTTAAAGTTATCTCGCGGAGCCCTGGATGTTATTGATTTTAACGCAATGGTCACCGATAGCATTGTAATCATTGATGGAGATCTTACTTCCTCCGGATCGGGAGGGCTAGAATTGACTGGTACTTCAAAGCAAATTATAAAAGGAGCTTCGAACAAAGAACAGAATTTTGGGCGTTTAATTCTTAATAATGGAGGTAGTTCCCCTCAAATCGAACTAGCTAGTAATGTTAATGCTACTTCGGTAACCTTTAGTCAGGATCAGGCATTTGTTCTGGGAGGATATAATCTTACGGTATCATCTAATCCTACGACTTCTACTTCATGGGGTTCAAGCTGTATGTTTCAGACCAATGGTGTTGCAGGGGATGGATCTTTAACAATCGGATTCACAGTTACCTCTACTAATGGAACAGTTGCTACATTTCCGGTTGGTCAGTCGGGTAAATACTCACCTGCAGTGGTGAATGCCAGTGGAGCTAGTGGATCAACGCCCGGCTATTTAACTGTAATCCCTGTGGATAGTAAGCACCCTACTTCTGATCCGGGGTCATCAACATTGGATTACTATTGGAAAGTAAAACAATCAGGATTTGATGCATTAACTAGTAATCTACAATATGTTTTTACATATTACACCAGTCTGGCACCAAGTACAGAAAAGAAAGGTTCTGTATTGACAGGTTCTACATGGACAGAGACAGGAACAAATGTTCGGAGTGGCTCTGTTTTTACATTCCCATATGCCTCAGCCTTAGGTGATGATTTTGCATTGGGAAAGGCCAATGATTACAATACGGTTAGATCGCTTTATTGTGTTGCTGATAATACCTGGGATGATCCTACATCTTGGTCTTTGAGCTCTGGAGGAAGTCCTCTGAATCCGGGAGATAATCCACCAACGGCAGCAGATTTTGTGATTATTGAAGCAGGGCAAACCATTACCATTGATGCCTCATCTGCTGTAGCCTCTCAGGTTCAGATTGATGGTACATTATATGTCAATAGCGGAACTACAGGTCATGCCATAGATCTTATTAAGGGAAATGGTAGATTGGTGTATGAAAATAATGTGAACTGGTATCATACAACTGATATTATATCAGGTGATCATACTGAATTTTGTAATAGTCCTACTGCTATTATTGAGTATGCTTCTACCAGCGGGGTCGGACCTCATATAATTCCCTCCTCACCCAATATACCCTATTATCCTAACTTAACCATATCGGAATCAACAGGGCAAACACAGACAACAAATTCTATGGATTTAATTGTCAATGGTGATTTGGTTGTTGAAAGTGGTACTTTCTTTCTGGATGGAAATTACAGTGAGTATGTATATGTTGGAGGTGATGTGAATATTGATGCAGGAACCTTAACCTATGAACCTTCAGGAATCCGGTATATGGAGGTTGCGGGAGACGTTACTTTTACCGGAGCAGGTACATTTAATGCCACAACAGGAGGCGCTGAAAATAATTTATACCTGAAGGGAAATATTAATGTTGGTAGTGGAACCTTGGATTTTGGATCTGCAGGTAAACTGTTTAGTGTATATTTTGAAGGAGATGAAAATTCAACTTATACAACAGGAGGGAATGTGGCTGATTTTTATCGGGTTAAAACGGCTAAAAGTGCCGGACTTAATGTGAGCTTCAACTCCGGTTTTAATTTAACAGGATCCACTTCGGGTGCAAGTAAAGCTCTAAGCCTGATATCTGGCGGATGTTATTTAAATCATACCGACATTGATATTACGCTTAATTCTGCAACCGATGGAAATGATTTCCAGATTCCGGAAGGAACTGCTTTACATGTGGATAATGGCGCTACGGTAAGGATAGCTGGTTCTAATACTGGTATTTTGTTAGGTGACTCCTTGATTATTGATAACGGAGGAAGTGTTTTAGCCAATGATGGAGTCGGTAATTACATACAGTACACATCAACAGGAGATTCTTACCTTGAAATAAGTAATGGCGGAATTCTTAATGTAGGAGGGCAGCTAAGACGAAAAACAACCAGCGATGAAGGAATTCTGACTTTTGTTCAAGATGGAGGTGAGGTTACCATTGGTTCCGAAAGTGCTCCATTGGATACTCGGGGTATGTTTGAAATTCTGGGTACAGGAAGTTCGTTTACTCAGGCTGCAGGAGATACGATTTTTATAGAAAGATCAAATGGAAGTACAACAGTTCCAAGTTTATATTTTAATCCGCAAACGGTAAGTTATGGTGCCGGGGCAGGTTTTGTTTTTGATGGAACAGCTGTTTCTTCTGAAACGTTTGGTGTTTATGCTTCACAAGCAATGAATGATCTGAGCATTATCGGTGCCAATGATAATCAAATTAAATTATTAACGCTTTCTCCTGTTATTGAAGGTAATCTTTACATTGGAGCAACCACAACATTTAATGCAAATGGAATAAATATTACTTTAAAGGGTGATATTACCGTTACAGGAAATGGAAGTTATACTGCCGGAAATAATACAACCTATTTTGAAGGTGCATCAGGTCAGCTTATTACCGGAAATATAACCTTTTATGATGTTATTAAGCAAACAACAACAAATACCTTAACTGTTGCAGCAGGTTCAACAATCTCAATTAGTCATGATTTAACCATTAGTACTGGAACATTTGATACTGGTGATAATGATGTGTCAGTTGGAGGAGATTTATCCAATAGTGCAATCGTACTAAGTTCAGGCTCTAGTAGGGGTATTGCAATGGAGGGTTCTGCTGTACAGCAAATAAGTGGCAATGGAACTTACGACCGGTTAACTATTAATAATAGCAATGGTGGAGTTACTTTACCAACTCAGTCAGGGGCAATTACCTTTGCCGAAGAACTGAATTTGGAAGCCGGGGTATTCGATATTGGACGTAACCTGTTAGTTCTTGAGGAGAATGCATCACTAAATGCAGTAAATCCTTTCTCAGAAAGCAATATGATTCAGACCAATTTATCGTTTGTTGATAATGGAATTGAAAAGTATTTTCCTGTGATTGGGTCTTCAACGGTATTTACCTATCCTATTGGATCTTTAGGTAAATATACGCCTATTGTAATGGATATTACAGCTAATGGAAACAATACCGGGTCAATCCGTGTTAAGGCGGCCGACGAACCTCATATTTCGGTTCCGGTGAATGACCAGGATCAGGTTTTGCAATATAATTGGACTCTGGATGCAGATGGGATAACCGGCTTTACAGCAGATGTTCTGATGTACTCATACGATAATGATGCCGTGGGTGATACAGCGGCTTATATAACGGCCAGGATATTATTGGGAAGTACAGATTGGAACAAATATACCACAGATGATTTTAGTGGGCATGCAGACGCTACGGATATTTCCAGATTTACATTTTCATCAACAGATGATGCTGGTATTGATGGAGATTATACTGCTGGTGCAGCTATTCCTGATCAGGTACCTGCTTATATCACCATGGCAGATGGGCCATGGACTACAACAACCACATGGGCAACATATGATCCGGATACCCAGGTAAAAGGGGTGGCAGGAGAAAATATTCCTGCAGGAGGACCACGGGGTAGCATTATTTATGTAGATCATGTACTTACTTTTCCTACTAATTTTATGGCCGCCTACAGAACTAATATTAATGCCACAGGAACAGTAAGTATAGGCACTACAATTGGTCATAGGTTGGGGGAAATAACAGGAACCGGGTTGCTTAAGTTAAATAGCGGAGATGCACCAGCAGGTACTTATGATGCATTTTTCTCGGCAAGTGGAGGGGTGCTGGAGTATTCAGGATCAACAGATTATGATATTTTAAGTGAAATTACAGAATTAAATCACCTTAAACTAAGTGGAACAGGACAAAGAAGGTTTCCAAATATTGATTTCCAGATTTTAGGAGATTTAACAATTGATGGGCCTGCTGTAATAAACACACATAACCGGAATATGTCTATAAAAGGAGATGTTATTTTTACTTCCGGTACTTTTGATCCCGGTACAACAAGTGGATCATTAGTTCCAACAGTTACTATGAATGGAACTTCATTACAAAATATTTCCGGAACAACAAACTTTACTTCTTATGGAGGGGGTAATTTCTATCAGTTTGAAATTGATAATGCTTCTGGAGTTTCCATTTCTATGGATTCAATAGAGGTGAATAAAACACTAATACTAACCGATGGAGCAATTTATAATGATATAGGGGGAACGATAACTGTAACCAATTCTCTGTCTGGTGCAGTTTCAGGAGGCAGTGTGTCATCATATGTGCAAGGTCCCTTACGCAAAGTAATAAATAATAGCGATAATTTTGAATTTCCATTAGGTGATCAATCCAGATATAATCCGTTAGAGGTTTCTGCAGATGCTTCTTCAGGAGGTATTTGGGAGGTTCAATATTATAGCCATAATCCAGACACAGATGGTTATAGCACTTCAAATATGGATGGAAATGTTGCATATGTTAGCCATACTGAGTATTGGAGAGTTAAAGGACCTGTTTCAGGAAGTGCTAAAGTAACTCTGAATTGGGATGCTACTAGTGGTGTTGATCCTGCAGATACGGATTTTAGAATGGTTGAATGGACTGATCTTGCAACAGATGCATGGGCAGAGGTTTCAATAGATGCACCTGTTGGTACCAGTTCTTCTGGATACGTTCAAACTTCATCTGATATTACATTTAATGAGTTTGGGGAAGGTAATTGTTTTACGTTTGGATCCATCTCTGTACCAGCCTATACGTGGGTAGGTGGAACCAGTGTTGATTGGTTTACAGCAAGTAACTGGTCAGGTAGTGTTGTTCCTTCTGCGAGTTCTGATGTTACGATTATTGCAGGAAGCTCATATAATGCCGAAATTAATGGTGTGGCTCAAATGAATGGGTTGAATATTTCATCTGGTACATTAACTGTAAAATCAGGATCTCAGGTAACAATAAATGGAAACCTGACCACCAATGATGCTTTAACTATAGAAAACACAGTAGCTTCACCAGCATCATTAATTGTCAATGGTACCGTAAGTGGAAACACAACTTACCAATGGAGCGGAAATACAA
>JBNKRV010000261.1:0-1826 GCA_050296935.1 Marinilabiliaceae bacterium
GTATCGAACCCATTATTACTTTGCCAAGGAAAGAATACCTTCTAGCTCCGTATTGCCCGATGAAAAGGGGCGTAAAAACATAAGTTATTGAAAATGAATAAAAAACTATCTAGTAAATTTGGATTACAACATAGAAGGTTAATAGGTGCGTTATTTTTAAAGTTTTTATGAAATTCTTCAATACAGTGTATCCTAACGATAAAATATTATCCATAAACAAATTTTCATGCTTCAAAAATTTTTCATTTTAACATTATTGTTAAGTCTTATTGTCACTAAATCAATCGGTAGCGATTTGCCTCATAGTCGAACTTCTAGTTATTTTAAATACATCTACAGGCTAACTCCAAAAGAAGCGAAAGGTATCTACAAAAGGGGCTTATCAGTTGTTGATGAATCATATTTTCATCACTTAGTAGATTCGATTCCTAATGATTCCGCTTTTCATAGTAAGTTACCTCAGGGTAATTATTTGCTTTTGTGGGCTCAAAAAAATGAATTGAAATTTGAATTACGTTCCTATTCAGATATTGATGTGATGGTTCATAATAATTATGCCGATTTAATGCTGACTATTTCAGATAATGTAGGTAACCCGGTGTCCGATGCAAAAGTCAGAATTAATGAGATATCTGTAAATTATAAAAAATCTCTTCAGGCTTATCATAAGGCAAATGTAAATAAAACGGGGTGGTTAGAAGTTACTTACCGAGGTTTTACCAGTTATCATTATTTGGGTAATCAGGTTAAAAAAGGAGTTCGTTTTAGAAAAATTGTGTATAGCTTTCCGATAAAATATGTTTATATACCAGTAAGGTTAATAGCCTTTTTACCCTATGATATAGTCAGAACTGTAAAAACCGGATATACCAGTGGATTGATCTACTATGTATATTCACCATTCAGAGATGCTTATAAATCTATATTTAATTATGGAACTTATGGATGGATTAATTCATTGGTAAGAAAAAGTGAAAAAACCTGGGAAAGTATAGTATATAAGGAATACGGTGGTTATATGGTGTTTAGCCAGCCAAAATACAAACCTGATGATTTAGTTCGATTTAAGGCCTTTATTAATCGGCCCAATGGAACTCCGGTTTCAAAGCAAGAGCTTAAAGTTCGCTTGACAGGAAATGGCAAGATACTTGATTTGGGAGTTATAAAACCCAATAGGAGAGGAGCGTATGATTTTGAGTTTTTCTTACATGATTCGCTTCATCTTTTGTTGGACAAAGAATATCGAATTTCACTGGTTCGAAATAATTGGAATGTAATGATATCAAGAGAGTTTAAGTATGAAGATTATGAGCTAAAGCATATAAAATACACTTTACGAACAGATTCGAAATCGCATTTAAAAGGGCACACTATGCATGTGTATCTTAAAGGTGAAGATATGAATGGACTCAATGTTCCGGATGGACGTGTTCGGATAGACCTATTGTCACAAGATAATTATGGTGAGCTTTTTGCATCTAAGGCATTTTTACCGGATACGCTTTATTCTTATCAACAAAATCTTGATCCTGTTGGAGAAACAATAATTGAAATTCCGGATTCGATTTTCCCATCTTTGAATTTTAACTATCGAATAAATGCCGTGTTTTTGACATCGGATAATGAGCGTATCGAAAAATCATCCAATATCAATTACTTTTTCAATAAAAAAGAGATTAAACTTAAGGGGACGTCTAAAAACCTGTTTTTAACTTTCTAAATTAGCGGATTTTTTCAATTGCAAAAAATCGTAAAATTGCTCCTATTTTGTAATGAATTGTCTATAAGTTATTTAGCACTTACACTTATTGATGTAAGGATAAATC
>JBNKRV010000262.1:0-33721 GCA_050296935.1 Marinilabiliaceae bacterium
CCTCTTTGCTCCGTTCCGCTACGCTCCACTCCACAAAGAGGGGTTTAAAAACTGTAAACAGTATTTAGGATTAAAATTAAAGTGTAAATTTGAAACAGGATTGTGAATTAAAAAGTGTAAACTAATTTTAGGACGAGTCAACCCACGCCATCGCACACAACCGGCACATTAAAAAATCCCACATGCCGACCTACTTCCAATATTTTTTAAAGAGCCGTTTGCCTTCCCAATTACCAATGGCAAAGGAGCTTGCAGCACCTTTAGCAGGTTTAACGGTTGAAAAATTTATTGTTCCCTAAACAAATCTTACCGGAAGAAATAATCTCAAAGAACAAAAAGAAAGGCAAAGGTAAGCTCCGGTCTGTCAAAGGAGCAAGGGTATATAAACGGCTCGTACCTCGCCGCCCTTGCACCTTTGCATCCCTCCACTTGTGATGTGGCCATCTTTTTTTCTTTTCTTCGGTTCGAAAAAAAATAATAGAGGTGTTGATGTAGATTTACATTACTTTTTCTTTTAACTGAGAATAACTGAAAACTTAAATCTTCCATTAAAATGTTCAATTAAAAGAAAAAAGATGCTATTTTTGAGAGCGTTGGCCATCCTGAAACGTCGGGATGTTGGAGAGTAGGAACTTGAAAAGTTGGTAAAAAAGTGGTGTAAATTGGTACGATTATGGAGCGAGATTCTATGACCCGGCGCTGGGGAGGTGGCATGTGATTGATAATTCCTCTGAAAGAGGATATAATCTCTCTCCATATATTTATACTTTTAACAATCCAATTAGCCATTTTGATCCTGATGGAAATTGGCCATGGGAGACTAAATCTACAAATCAAGCTCGAAGATTTGCTAGGGCAACAGGTGGTGAGTTTATTAAGTATAGTAGATCATACAGAAAGAGAACAGGACTTGCCGCACAAGTAAATATTCATGGAACTTCCACCTATTATAATACAAAGAACTCATACAGGAGAAAGACTGGTAAAGAAGCAGGCAATGGTGATTTATCATTAATTGATTTTAGTGAGGGAGAGAATTATGATGATTATTTTGTTCCTTCAGGTTTAATGTTAGCGAGAACTGGAGTTGGCATTATGGTTAAAGCACTTGGAGATCTGGTTACAATGTTCCCTGGATTAGAAGGTCTTGTTGTTAATTCTGGTGAAAAAATAAATGCAGATGCTGTTGCCGATGATAAAATAAAATCGGCGGAAGATAGTAGTAAAAATGAGAAACATGGAGACGGAGGAAGAGCCATGGGAAAAGCTGAGAGTCAGATTGCAGAATTAGAAGCTCAATTAGCTGGTGCCTCCAATAAAAAAGAGAGGACTAGGATAAAAAATAAAATTAGGAATGTTAGGGAGGATGCGCAAAGAAAAAAGAAAGGTGAAGAACATTCTGGTGCAAACAAAAGATAATAAATAAGAAAATGAAAACTGAGTTTGAATTTATCCCTTTAAAGAAAGTTGGAATGTTCTTATTTGGCTCTAGCATAAAGAATTATGTAGAAGACGATTTTAAGAAGGTAATCAATAATGACAAAACAGAGTGGGATTCTTATTTTTACAAAGATACAGGCCTAGTGCTGTATACAGAAAAAGAGAGTATTGTTTCTATAGCTTGTCATAAGGAATGTGTAATAGGGGGAGTAAATGTAATTGGGATGCAGATAGGGGAATTCGTTAATAACTATAATTATTACCCAGACTTAAATTTAACTGATACTATATTTTTAAGTAATGATAAGACTAAACCACATATCGTTTATGAATTTGATAAATTAGGAATGCAAGCTTGGGTAAAAGATGGTTTAATTGTCTCTGTATTTTGTAGTGACGAATAGATGGATTGGTATGATTATGGAGCACGGTTTTATGATGCTGCACTTGGTAGGTGGCATGTGATTGATAATAAGGCCGAGAAGTACTACCCAACATCTCCTTATACATATGCTCTTAATAATCCAATTGTCTTTGTCGATCCAGATGGAAATGACATTAGAATTTTTTATGATGGAGGGCATTTTGATTTCAATGGGTCTAATTATAATTCTGCTCCAAAAAATAGTTTTGTAACAAACGTATTGACTGCTTATGCATACAATGTAAGTAATGGTGGTGGGCAAATTATGATGGATGCCGCTTTATCGGATAAAATTGTTTCTGTTAGAAATGGCAGTGAAGATTTACTGCATGGAAATTCAACTTTGCCTGGAACTAATGCAATTAAGTGGAATGCCGAACAAGGTATGCTTCAAATTGCGGAAGATGGAGATGGCAATAAACGTTGGGTAGTTACAAGCCCAGCTTCAAGTTTGGAACATGAATTTGCCCACAAATCAGAAGATAGAATTGATGGAGATAGAAATAAGGAGGAAGAAAGGGTAATAACAGGCCCTCAAACGGATACAGCTAAAGCTAATGGGGAAATAAAATCTGATGAAAAACTCCAAGGAACTTATGATTACCGAACAAAAATGGCAGTAGCTGTAAGTGGTGGGCCAACTTCAACAAAGGTGGATAAAGAAAAACTAAAGCAAAAGTTCAGAAAATGGATGATCAAGGATATGAGGTGAATCAATACGATATATTAGGTCTTTAGGATTAAATCAAGTATTAGTTATGGATGTAGTAAGCAGAGGATACAATGTTATTTTTCTTTTATTGATAACAGTAATTAATCAATCATCAATATTTGCTCAAAAAGAAAATCCTTATAAAAATTGGAATATATTAAATTATGGATCTATAGATATTTCTGAGATAAGCAATTTTTATGATTTAGAGAATAGATTCATAGAAAAGTTCAACTTTTCAAGTTTTTGTAATAAAAGAACATTAGTAAAATTGAAAATAGCAGAAGATTCAATTTTTAATGTAATTTTTTATAAGGCATGTTCGAATGAATCAGATATGATTAAATTACCTAGTAAGAGTATTGAGCTTTGTGGTTCATTATTAAATTCTTCAAATAAATTAAGGTTTGAGAAGAGTATACTTGATGTCTTGGATTCAATTAGCAATAGATCAGAGTTAGATAGTTCAATATGTGATTTTGGTTTAAGGTTATCAGATTATATTAATAAACAAGAATTAGAAGTAATGTTTAGTTGTATTTACGGTGCTTATAAAAAGACATTTAAGAATTATTCTGCCGATAATAATTACTTTGCGTTTCCAATAGTTTTTATTGATTTAAATAGTAAGGTCTCCAAGGCTCCAACAGATATTCCGGTGTTAGATAAATTTGAAAATGATTCTATTATAATTGTAAAATGAATCTTCCTAGCTCGCTCGGATATGTATATCAATAAGCAAGCTATAAAATATGAAGAGTCACAGCTTAAAAAGTTGTGGCTCTTTTGTTTTATATGGTAGGGTTTGTAACCCGGTTAATTTACAACAATGTTTGCAGTTTAGTTTTAGTAATAAAAGCATCCAGGAAGGTAAAAACCATCTTTTTATCTTCTGGTTTTAGTTTATCCACTTCCTCAATACGCTTAACTATCTCCTTGTTTAGTTGCTTATCAGAAGCTCCAGCCAGATAATCCAAAGAAACCTCAAAGGCATCGGCCATGCGCTTAGCAATGTCAATAGAAGGAACTGCGTCTCCACGTTCATATCGCCCAACTATCTCACGGGAAACATGTGTCTGCTTGGCCAGTTCGCTTTGTGACCAACCTTTTTGTTTTCTAAGTTCTGTTATCCGTTGATTTAAGTCCATTTTGAGCCTCTTTAGAGTATTTAAATTTACAGTTATTGCAAATAATAGTCAATTGTAATAATACCAATATCCCTATGATATTATCGATATAATTTCCAAATGTATATTCGCCATGCACTATAACTAAAAAACTTTTGATATTGTAAGCTTTACAAATTCATCCAAGGTCTACAATTTACAATTTAACGAAGTAATGGTATTAGAATAATTATATTAAACCTATTGCTCTAAAACATATTTCAACTTTCCATATTACCCCCTCTCCTATTAAAATAATTTACTACTTTTGCATCAGTTTGGTGGATTTCTCCTATTAGGAGGAACCTTAAAATGGGAATCCGGTGATTCGCTTAAAGTGAAAATTCCGGAGCTGTACCCGCAGCTGTAAGTCCTGATAAAAAGTTTTGAGATACTCATGCCACTGTCTGTTCGTAACAGATGGGAAGGCCTCAAAACAGGACGAGCCAGAAGACCTGCCAAAGTGCATACAATGCTTTCGGGAACAAAGGCAAATGAACTTATCATCTGTTTCATTTATCTTTTAAAATTTGGAGGATTCGACCCAGGTCTATTCCTGTATACCTTTAGCATTGCTTTTGATTTGATTATTAATCGTTAATATAAAATTATGCAAAAGCAATCCGTAATTATTTTAGGTCATGGCAGCAAATCTGTTCAGGCCATTGAGGATTTCAATTTTATTGTAGATCTGTTAAAACAGAAACTGGAAACAACGCAGGTTTTTGGTGCTCATATGGAAATGGCAAAACCCACCTTAGAGGATTTGGTTTCACATTTAAATGAGGATCATGTGGAGAAAGTAACCATCATCCCTTACTTTCTATTTAATGGAAATCATATCAAAGAAGACATTCCTGAAAAAATTGCCACTTTAAAAGCAAAATATCCTGATATGGATTTTGTTTATGGCTCACCTATCGGTAAGGAACCTTTAATGGCAGATATCATGCTTAAGAAGATTAAAGAGACGGCCTGATGCATAAACGATTATCATATCTCTTGATTCTTTGGATAATACCAGTGTTTGGATATGGAATGCATATTTCAGAGGGATTTTTGCCTATGAGATGGGCCTTAATATGGTGGATCGTGTTCCTGCCGTTTTTATATTCTGGTATTCGTAGTATAAAAAAAATAACGAAGGAAAATGCCCGTGCTAAAATTCTACTGGCAGTTGTGGGTGCTTTTGTATTTGTATTAAGTTCGCTAAAACTTCCTTCAGTAGCCGGGAGTAGCTCTCATTTAACCGGAGTAGCTCTGGGAGCCATATTATTTGGAGCTTCAGGCATGTCTGTAATTGGTTTGATTGTATTGTTGTTTCAAGCTCTATTGTTGGCTCATGGAGGCTTAACTACACTAGGTGCCAATGCTTTTTCTATGGTAGTATGCGGAGCTTTCGTGGCAGTTTGGTCATTTCAACTACTTAAAAAGTTGGCTTTGCCGCAATGGTTTGTTGTATTCATGGCCGCGTTTTTATCCAATATGATTATTTATATCTGTACTTCAACGCAATTGGCTCTGGCATTTCAAAATGAAAACGTAAGCTTTATGGGGAATTTCACCAAGTTTATTTCAATTTTTGCGATCACTCAATTACCTCTAGCAGTTGTTGAAGGCGTATTTACAGTATATGCCTACAGATTAATTCAAAATCGTAGTTCATCGGATCTTGTAACAATTACTCCAGATAAATGTGAATCTTCTGAATACGTCTAAACAGACTCAATCGAAGGGTATAATAAGTAAAAATAGTTCCATTAAAACTGATTAAATCAGATGAATCTGGTTTAAGAGGAGCTATCTAATCAACGAATACCATTTTAAGAAATGAGAAAAATAAAACTGAGTTATATAATTATTGGGTTTGTATTGATACTGGCTTTTCAGTTTATCGCATCAAACTTGTTTTCAGCTTATGTAGGTACAGATGATCAAGCATTGGATGTAATTCACAATATAGCACCGGATTACAAGCCCTGGATTCATCATTTAATTGAATTCGAAAATCCATGGATGGAGTCTCTTATGTTTGGTATTCAGGCTACAATAGGCTTAGCTGTTATTTCATACTACCTGTTAAAACAAAATAAAAAGACCTGTTAATGAGGATTGCTGAATTATATAACCATCAACATAAACTGGCCAATATCAATTTGTGGATCAGAGGCATGTATATAGTTCCTGCATTTATTCTGTGTGCAATTTCCTCATCCAATTGGTTTAACCTGTTGGTTCTGCTGGTTTATATGATACTAATACAAATAATAACGGCTATCCGCATTCAAAAGTTATTTCGATTAATCATCATACCCTTATTATTTGTTCTGTACGGATGTCTTGCATTAAGCATTTCATTTGAAAGTCAACAGGCATTCTTAACCATTGGTGACTTTTCATTGGGCTTTAGCGAAGTGGGTGTTCATCAGGCGATTCAAGTATTCACAAAAAGCACTGCTTTGATCATGATATTTTATTTGGGACTGCTGGTATATACCATTTCAGAGATGGCTGAAATGATGAAGAAACTTTTCGTTCCCACTATAATCACAGACCTGTTCATCATTACTTATAAATTTATTGAAAACCTGATGACCTCATCCCGGAACATATATACTTCTCAAAAAAGCAGGTTAGCATATACAGGCAACACAAATAAAATGTATTGTTTCACAATGCTCATTACAGGCGTTTTTCAAGGGGCCATAAATCAGTCAGACCATTTTGAGGTGGCCATGACATCGCGCAATTGCACTGGAAATTATCTTTTTATCAGACCCAACAAAATATTCAGAATAAAACATCTATTGACTCCGGTATTATTTGCCTGTTTGTTATTACTAACCTTAATAATTTTCAGCAGGTATGGATGGTAAATTGATAACTTTTAAAAACGTGAGTTATTGTTATCCTTCCGGCACGTTAGCATTGGATAACATGGATCTGGATATTCCAAAAGGCAAAAAGATAGCTTTGCTGGGTGCCAATGGTGCCGGGAAATCTACCTTTATTTTAATGCTCAATGGAATCTTAAAACCTTCCAATGGTTCAATCTATTATGGAGATGCACCTTATAGTTATCGAAAAAAGAGCTTAAGGAGCTTACGATCCAAAGTAGGACTGGTATTTCAAGAACCGGATAATCAGCTCATAGCTCCTACGGTGTATGAAGAAATATCATTTGGCTTAGGCAATATATCAAGTGATCAGCAATCTGTTCGCAACCAGGTGGAGACCATCATTAAGCAGTTCAAATTAGAAGCTATTCAGGATAAATCGCCTCATCAGTTGAGTTCGGGACAAAAGAAAATGGTAAGCCTGGCTTCTATACTGGTCATGAAACCCGACCTGGTGGTTTGCGATGAACCGACTTCCAGCCTTGATGCCACCCATAGCGACCTGACATACGAATATTTAGATCGCTATCAGGAACAAGGGCATACCGTGCTTATTTCTACTCATGATACCAATCAGGCTTATCAATGGGCTGATTTCGTTATTGTATTGATGAAAGGAAAAGTACTGGCTACCGGACATCCCAAACAGGTTTTTAGCAGGCACAACCTTTTTAAAGAGGCCGGAATCCGACAGCCTTTTATTCTGGATATGGTTCGTTCCATTTTCCCGGATATAGAACCGGACCAAATACCAACAAATATTAATGCATTAAAAACACTTCTAAAACCTGAGCTATGCAAGGATTTATAATAGCAGGAACCAATAGCGGATGTGGAAAAACCACGGTTACCATAGGGTTAATGGCTTTATTAAAGTTCTTGAACAAAAAAGTAGCCCCTTTTAAAACCGGACCCGATTATATTGATCCACTTTTTCATGGTAAGGTATTAGGTGTTCCATCATACAATCTTGATAGTTATATGCTTTCAGAATCTGCCATAAAATATCTGTATCACAAGCATAGTCAACACATGGATATTTCCATTGTTGAAGGCGTTATGGGGATGTATGACGGGATGGGTAATACAGCAGTTGGCAGTACATTTGAATTAAGCCAACTGCTGAATTTACCTGTTCTTTTGGTTGTGAATTGTAAAGGTTTGTATCAATCTGTTGTTGCCATTATTAAGGGTTTTCTATCCTTAAAACCTAAGAGTAATATAAAAGGGGTAATCTTAAATCAGGTGGCCAGTGAAAATAACTATCTGCTTTTAAAAAAATTAATTGAGAAAGAGTGCCCTGTTTCTTGTGTTGGTTATGTGATTTCAAATAAAGATTTCGCCCTGGAGAGCCGCCACCTGGGACTTGTGCAGGCCGAGGAAGTTGATGGATTCACTAAAAAGGTGGAAATTCTTAAAGAATCCCTTAAAAACACCATCGATATAAAAGGTTTGCTTGAATTAAGCAGGAACATTCCGGAACCGGATTTTGCCTGTCAATTGCCGGATATGGATTTATCCGACCTGAAAATTGGTGTGGCTTACGATAAGGCTTTTCGTTTTTATTATCAAGACAATTTAGAACTACTGGAATCGCTGGGTGCATCGCTATATTATTTTAGTCCGCTTAACAGCTCAGCACTTCCTCCTGATTGCAACTGCCTTTATATTGGAGGAGGATATCCCGAAGTATTTGCAAAGGAACTGGCAGAAAATAAAGCGCTGATGATTCAGATACGTCAGGCTGTTGAGAAAGGACTTCCGGTATATGGGGAGTGTGGCGGTTTAATGTACCTGACCCAATATATTATTGATTCATCCGGACATGAACACCCTATGTGCGGAGTTTTTAATACACGGGTTCAAATGACCCAAAGGCTGCAACGTTTTGGCTATGCGCTTGCTGAATATGAAGGTGTATCTGTTCGTTGTCATGAATTTCATCGTTCCAAGCTTGTTTCGGGTGATGAGCAGGCAAACTACACCTATTCCATTAACCTCAATAAGCCTGACAAACAACAATCATGGCATTGCGGACTCAAACTCAATAATTGTTTGGCTGCTTATGCCCATGTGCACTTTTATGCGAACCTTAACTTTTTTAATAAGATCGTTGAATTATGGAGAAGAGCAAGTATATAAATCTCAACCCGATGGGTATTGAGACCGATAGTATGAAAATTATTTCCGGGGAATTGTCGCACCTAAACATACCTGCGGAGTTGGATGCTATTATTAAAAGGATAGTACATACTACCGCAGATTTTGAATATGCACACTTATTTGAATCTCATCCTGAAGCAGTTAAAAAGGCACACAAGGCGCTTCAGGGTTCATGCAAAATATACGCAGATACAACCATGATAACAGCTGGTACAAGCAAGCCTTCTCTTGCAAAATTAGGTTGTGAGATAGAATGCTTTGTACATGATGAAGATGTTATGGAGGAAGCAAAATTGCAGGGCATCACCCGATCAATATGCGGCATCAATAAAGCAGCAAATGATCAGGAATATAAAATATTTGTCATAGGAAATGCCCCCACCGCCTTGATTCGCATTTGTGAATTAGCTGAGCAGGGTAAAATAAATCCTGATTTAGTGATAGGCGTTCCTGTTGGTTTTGTAGGAGCTGCCGAATCGAAACAAATGCTTAAGGAATCCGGAATTCCCTATATGATTATCAGGGGAAGAAAAGGAGGCAGTACCGTTGGGGTAGCCATATTAAATGCATTAATGTACAGCCTGACAGAAAGATAAAAGATGCCCTACAGAAATCAACATACCCCCCTTAAAAACGGACTGACAACAGGAACCTGTGCTTCTGCTGTGGCTAAAGCTTCCGCCTATATGTTGATTCATCAATGTATCGTTCCTCATGTTTCGGTTAAATTACCTGATGAAAAGGATGTTATATTAGAACTGAAAGACTGTTCCTTTTCAGAATACAGTGCACACTGCTCTACGGTTAAAGATGCAGGTGATGATCCGGATATCACACATGGTGCTACAATCAGCGCCAAAGCTACTTTCTCAGATCATCATCATATCTGTTTAAAAGGAGGCACAGGCATTGGAAAAGTTACCAAACAGGGGTTAGCTGTGGAAGTTGGTAAACCGGCTATTAATCCGGTGCCTTATAAAATGATCATTCAGGCCGTACAGGAAGTCGTTCCGAAAGATACCGGCATGGAAATAGAACTGAGCATTCCTAATGGTGAAAAGCTGGCTCAAAAAACCTTTAATCCACAATTGGGCATTGTGGGCGGTTTATCCATTTTAGGCACCACCGGTATTGTTAAACCCATGTCGGAAGAAGCCTTAAAAGATTCTCTGATCGTAAAGCTTAATCAACTGGCTAAAACCGGAAAGCAGGAGGCCATATTTACACCCGGAAATTACAGCACTTCCTTTTCAAAACATAACCTGGAAATTGATGAAGACGATATTGTGCTCACAAGCAATTACATAGGCTATATGCTGGAACAGGCAGTGAACAGAAACTTCAAAAAGGTTTTATTAATCGGTCATTTAGGTAAACTCGTAAAATTAGCCGGAGGTATATTTCAAACCCATAGTCGCATAGCCGATGGCAGAAATGAAATATTGGCTTCTCACTACTTTTTATTTCATAAGGATACTGTTGGTTTTGAAAAAATAATGAAAGCCAACACTACGGAAGAAACAGTAGGATTTATAAAAGATAAATCATTTTGGAACTATCTGGCAATTCAAATGAAATCACGAAGTGAAAGGTATGTGCATCAGGAGCTAAAGGTGGAGGTGGTTTTACTTTCGCAAAAGGCAGGTCTATTAGCTACAACACCAGAAGCTTTAACATGGATTAAAAACAGCAAGCATGATTAGTAATCAAAAACACATTAGTATTTGCGGAATTGGTCCGGGAAATCCGGATTATATTCCGAACCTGGTATTTCAAAAGGTAGCTTTCGCTGATGTAATTATTGGTGGAAAGAGACAGCTATCCATATTTTCAAAATACAACAAAAAAAGTTACGTATTTGATGGTAAGGTCAATAACTTGAAAATGAACATACAGGAGATTCCTGATCAAAATATTGCGATACTGGTTTCCGGGGATACAGGATTCTACTCTCTCAGAAAATTTATTGTGGATGCTTTTCCTGACTGTAAAATTGATATCACACCAGGCATTAGTTCTTTTCAATATTTCTATGCCAAATTAGGATTGGGATATGAACACGCCCACAAAACATCGTTACACGGAAATAATGTGGATTACTTAAAAGAAATGGATCGGTATGAATCCATTTTTCTGCTCACCGATAAAATAAATAACTGGAAAGCTATTGCCACAAAGCTTAACCAGAATGGATTTGGAAATGTGACGATGCATATTGGTAACCGATTATCTTATAAAGATGAATCCATCATCACCACAACGCCTCTTCAGGCTGTTACAATGGATGAAAATTTTGAACTGTGTGCTGTGATCATTGAAAATCCACAAGCATACAATAAGTCCACTTTTAATTTGATCAGATAATTATGAAAGATTCAGCATTTATCCGTGGCAATGTGCCCATGACAAAAGAAGAGATCAGAACCCTGGTATTGAGCAAACTGGAGCTTCAGCCTGATGATAAGCTCATGGATATTGGTGCTGGTACAGGCTCTGTTTCCATAGAGGCAGCCTTAAAAATGCCATCAGGATATGTCACCTCTATTGAGCACAAAGAGGAAGCTATAGCGCTGATTAATAAAAATATAAGTAAGCACGAGATCAGTAATATTAAAGTAATCGCTACAAAAGCCCCCGACGGAATGGGTGATTTATCCAATATCAATAAATATTTTATCGGGGGAAGTGGTGGATATTTGTTTGACATTTTATTAAAGATAAAACGCGAGGCTCCTTCCGGAAGCATTGTGGTGGTTACTGCTATTATCATGGATACTATGTTCACTGCCTATCAATACTTTAAGGAAAATAACATTGATTTTGAATTGATTCAGGTGGGCATTAGCAAGATTGATCCGCAAAAAGCGGTACCCATGCTAAGTGCCAGAAATCCCATTTTTATATTAACAGCTAAACTTTAGTGATTATATGATGTCAGACAATAACAACCGCGGGAAATTATATGGTATTGGAATTGGACCCGGCGATCCGGAGCTTCTGACCATAAAAGCCGTAAAAATACTTGAACAGGGAGACGTCATATGTGTTCCGAAATCAAAAGAACAAGCCAGTACCGCATTGGCCATTGTGAGTCCGTATTTATCTAAAACTGCGGTAATACATACTATGGAATTTTCAATGTCAAAGGATCTTGAAACACGCCTTGAATCGAGAAAGCGCAATGCCGGAGTAATTGAAGAGAAACTGCTAAAAGGACAAACAGTGGTTTTTCTTACCCTGGGCGATCCGATGTTATATAGTACGTATAGTTACATCTTAGAACATCTCAGTTCAAATTTCCAAACGGAAACCATACCCGGGATTTATTCCTTTACGGCCATTAGTAGTTTGTTGTCTCTTCCTTTATGCAAAGGCAATGATAAGTTGGCTGTTATATCATCCATTGACCAGCAAGCTCATCAATTGTTTCAATCTGCTGAAACCATTGTTTGTATGAAGGTTTCGGCTTATAATCAGGAGTTGTACTCCTTTTTATCGCGCAATGCCAACTATCAATTTGTGATGATCAGTGAAGCCGGAAAAGAAAATCAAAAGGTGTATGATACTATTGATGTACTGAAACAAAAGGTGCCATATTTTTCAACGGCTATTATTCAAAAAATTATAAACAACTAAAACCTGAAAAATGTCGAGTGTCATATTTGTAGGAGCAGGACCTGGCGATCCTGAGTTAATTACAGTAAAAGGACAAAAAGTGATTCAACAGGCGGATGTCATTATCTATGCCGGATCTTTAGTTCCCCAGGCAGTTATTGAAGATCGTAAATCCACGGCAGAGGTGTACAACAGTGCTACCATGGATCTGGAAACCATCATTGCTACCATGGCAAAAGCCTGTAATGATGGAAAAATGGTGGCTCGTGTTCATACCGGTGATCCTTCCATTTATGGGTCTATCCGCGAGCAGATTGAAGAATTGGATAAGCTAAACATTCCTCATTCGGTAATACCGGGAGTCAGTTCTTTTGTTGCCTCCGCTGCAGCTCTTCAAGCAGAGTTCACCGTTCCGGGAATATCTCAGACTGTAATCTGCACACGCATGGAAGGACGAACACCTGTTCCCGAACTGGAGAAAATTGAAAAACTGGCTTCCCATCAATCTTCCATGGCTATTTTTTTAACCGTGCATATGATGGATCAGCTGGTAGAAAAGCTCTGCATACATTACCCCGTAAGCACACCAATTGCAGTGGTTCAAAGAGCCTCCTGGCCTGATCAGAAGATTGTAAAAGGCACTCTTGAAAATATTGTAAGTATGGTGAAAAAGGGAAATATCAAGAAAACTGCCATGATCTTAGTGGGTAAGTTTCTTGGTGACGATTATGAGAATTCACTGTTATATGCCTCTCACTTTACACATGAATACAGAGAAGGGAAATAGATTAGAAAAGTATCAAGATGATTTACATGAAAGGCAGTCAACTAAGAAAGTATTAATAACCAGAACACGAATAAAAAACCTAAACCTATGAATGCAATTGTATCAATTACCCATCAAGGCAATAAACTGGCATTGAAACTATCTGGCAAATTAGAAAACTCTGTTTGCTATACACTTCCTAAATGGAAACAGGAAGGATTTTTCACTATTGAAGGAACTCTTAAGAGTTTCTGTAAAAAATTATTTGAAAAATACGACGCGCTGATATTTATAATGGCAAGTGGTATTGTAGTAAGAAGCATAGCTCCATGGATAAAAGATAAAACCACAGACCCGGCAGTGGTGGTGATGGATGAAAAAGGGAAAAATGTAATCAGCTTACTGAGTGGCCATATTGGTGGCGCCAACTACCTTACTATGAAGATATCAGAATTATTAACAACGAATCCGGTAATCACAACCTCATCGGATATTAATCAATTGCCTTCTGTAGATATGTTGGCAAAAGAGAATGGTTTGCATATTGATTCGATGAAAAGTGCAAAGCAAATAACAGCAATGATCGTTAATAAGCAAAAGGTGGAATTAGTGGATGCGTGTAAAGTGTTGGATTCCGATACCTTACCTCAATCAGATGGATATATATCCGGAAAAATCATCATCTCTAATCAATTTAAAATCTATGAGAAACTGCCTTTTACCAAGCTTATTCCCGAGAATATTATTCTGGGCATCGGGTGCAAAAAGCATACGGGTTCCTCTGAATTGATGCAATTTATAAAGGATGTGATTTACAGTTTAAATCTGGATTTACGAAGTATTAAAACCATCGCTTCAATCAATATCAAAGCGGGTGAACCCGCCATACTGGAGGCTGTTGAAAAGCTTCAATGTAGTTCGGAATTCTATACAGCAAAGGAATTACAAAGGGTAGATCATCTCTTCGAAGGTTCTGAATTTGTACAGCAAGTGGTAGGTGTTTCATCTGTCAGCTCAACAGCTGCTTATCTGGCAGGTAATGAGCACGGAAAATTTTTAGCGAAAAAAGAAATCAGAAATGGAATGACTATTTCCATTTTTGAGCAACATAATATTTAAAATATGTCAGGAAAAATATTTGTAGTAGGCACCGGCCCGGGAGACAAGGAATTTATTTGTCCTCAGGCCATTACAGCCATGGAAAACAGTGATATTATTGCAGGGTATAAAACCTATACCCAACTGATTGAACCCATAATGCCGGGTAAAAAAATTATCTCATCCGGTATGAAAAAGGAACTATCCCGATGCGAGGAAGTCCTTAAACTGGCTCAGTCAGGCCATAAAGTTAGTCTGATAAGCAGTGGCGACCCCGGTGTATACGGCATGGCCGGTATTATGCTCGAGGTAGTTAAAAACAGTGGTTCCGATATTGGAGTTGAGATCATACCGGGAATCAGTGCGGCATCCTCTGCAGCATCGTTACTAGGAGCCCCACTTATGAATGATTATGTGGTAATAAGTTTAAGCGATTTGCTGACTCCCTGGCATGTGATTGAGAAGAGACTCAATGCCGCAGGCATTGGCGATTTCGTGGTTAGTATCTATAATCCGCGAAGCAAAACAAGAATCAGGCAATTGGACAGAGCCATAGAAATTCTGAGTAAATATCAGGAAGTGTCGACACCTGTTGGAATTGTAAAACATGCAATGCGCGATAAACAAGAGGTGAGCATAACTGATCTGGGGCATCTCAGGTATTGCGATGTGGATATGTTTACCACTTTGATTATTGGAAACTCACAAACACGTGTAATTAACGGCAAAATGGTAACGCAAAGAGGTTATAAACTATGATCTGGGTAATCGGCGGAACCAGTGATGCAAACGCTCTTGTGCGGCAGTTGAAGGAATCGGGGTTTCAGGTACTGATTACCACCACAACTACTTATGGAACCCAACTGGCGTTGAAAAATAAGGTGAACGTAGTTCAGCAAAAAATGGGCATGGATTCAATGCTTAAGTTTTTAAAGCAATACCCCATTTCAACGGTGATTGATGCCAGTCATCCCTTTGCAGGTGAAGTTTCTGAAAATGCCATTGAAACCTGCAGGCAGGCTAATACAAAGTATCTCAGATATGAAAGAGATCAAATCCCGATTACCAATGCACAATACTATTCATCTTATGATCAGATATTGGAACAATTGGTTAAAGAGGAAGGTAATATATTGTTGACCATTGGTTCTAAAAATATCGCACGTTTTAAATCTGTTCCAACCGACCGGATTATTGCACGCGTGCTCCCGGTTGAGGAAAGTATTCATCAATGTTATCAAATCGGTTTAAAAGCCCACCAGATCATTGCCATGAAAGGCAGAATCAGCAAGGAAACCAACAAGGCCATCATGCAAGAGTATAAGATCCGGCATCTGGTTACAAAAGACTCTGGCGAAGCAGGCGGTTTATCTGAAAAGGCAGAGGCGGCCAATGAATTGGGTGTTGCCATGCATATACTTGAACGCCCGGGCATCAATTATCCTGATATATTTAATAATTTCGCAGACATCATAAATCAATTATCACATCATGAATAAACCTTTAGTACAAGTATATACCGGCGACGGGAAAGGCAAAACAACAGCCTCAATAGGATTAGCAGTCAGAGCTTTAGGAAATAATTTTAAGGTTCGAATCCTTCAATTCTTTAAATCTGAATTATCCGGAGAAGTAGCTCCCCTGGAAAAATCAGGTATCGAAGTTTCTATTCATAATCATCAGAACAGAGCCACATGGACTATGAATGAGGAGCAGGAAAAACAATTAATAGAAGATACAAAGGAAGGCTGGAAACTTTTTGTGGAATTATTAGAACAAAAAAAGTATGACCTGATTATACTGGATGAAGCCAACCATGTACTTCATCGTAAATATATAAGCAAGGAGGAAGTGGAAAGTGCGCTGGAAAAGGCGACTCAAACAGAAATTGTATTTACCGGAAGAAATGCTCCGGAATGGTTAATGGAAAGAGCTGATCTGGTAACCGAAATGAAAATGCACAAACATCCTTTTCAACAAAAAATACCGGCACGAAAGGGCATTGAAAAATAAAATAACACATGAACACCAGGACACAGGGTTTATTTTTATAAAAAAACTAGGAGTCTGAGTATTCAACTTGATACTTATTTTTAACCGAATTGCAATACTATTGATTATTCAGAACAAACAAAAAGAGTCTGATGTTAGAGAAAAACTTTGTGTCTCTGCGCCTCTGTGTTCGTATTCTTTTGTCAAAATATAAACAAATGAAAAAATTAAAACCAATCATGTTTGTTGGTACCGGTTCCGATGTTGGGAAAAGTATTATCAACACCGCAATATGCCGTATTCTAAAACAAGATGGATACTCTCCTGCCCCTTTCAAGGCTCAAAACATGTCGTTAAATAGTTACGCTACACCCGATGGATTAGAGATTGGACGAGCCCAGGCTGTGCAGGCAGAAGCTTGCGGATTGGAGTGTGAAGTGGAGATGAATCCGGTTTTATTGAAACCTACAGGAGATAAGAATTCCCAGGTAGTGTTACATGGTAAGCCCATCGGTAATCAATCTGCCAAAGAGTATTTTTCAGGCGATAATAAGTACAATCTGTTTAAGGAGGTTCAAGAGGCATTTAGCAGACTCGAAAAAAAATACAATCCCATTGTGCTGGAAGGCGCCGGGAGCATTTCTGAGTTGAATCTTCGTACCCGTGATATTGTAAATATGCCCATGGCCAAAGCCGTGGATGCCTGCACCTATATTGTGGCAGATATTGACCGGGGTGGTGTTTTTGCATCGGTATATGGCTCCATCAAACTACTCCCTGAAGAGGAACAAAGGTTGATCAAAGGAGTCGTGATTAATAAATTCCGGGGCGATATGGATTTATTCACCGAAGGCAGAAAAATTCTGGAGAACATTACCGGAGTTCCTGTGGTTGGAGTAATACCTTATTTTCGGGATATTACCATTGAGGAGGAAGATTCTGTGAGTTTGCTGAAGATGAATAAAAGAGCCGCAGAAGATAAAGTCAATGTAGCAGTGGTACCTTTAAAGCATATGTCAAATTTTACCGATTTTAATCGCTTTGCAGAGATAAATGAGGTGAACTTGTATTTTACAGATTCGGCCAATGAATTATCCAAAGCGGATATCCTGATTATTCCGGGCTCAAAAAACACCATATCTGATACGCAGTATTTGTATGATACCGGTTTAGCCCGGCATCTCAAACAATGGCACCAGAGCGGGAAAGCCATCTATGGTGTGTGTGGGGGTTATCAGATTATGGGCGAAAAAATACTGGATCCCCATCATATCGAAAGTAGCGCCGACGGCATTGATGGATTAGGTATTCTGCCTGTGGTTACAGAACTAACCAGTGAAAAAAACAGTACACAGTGTACCTTCTTTTTTAGAGATGCGGAAGTGAAATGCGAAGGATATGAGATTCATATGGGCAGCACTTCATTTACAGCAGATCAGCAACCTGTGGCTCATTTAAATAATGGCACTGAAGATGGATTTTATTTGAATGAAAAAACCTGGGGTACCTACATCCATGGTATATTCGATAATGCAGTGGTTTTAGAACAAATACTGCAGCCCTTTTTACAGCAAGAAATTCATATCAGCAATTATAAAGATTTTAAGAATCGGGAGTATGATAAACTGGCTGACTTTGTGCGTGAAAACATGGATATGGAAATGATTTATAAACATATGGGGGCATGATAAACGGACATGGAAATAATATTTCAGCATACAAGGAAACCATTGTTGCAGACTTCAGCACCAACGTGTATAACAATCCGCTGACAGATGACATCCTGAATCACTTAAAAAATAATCTTGGCTCAGTAAAAAATTATCCCGATTGCAATTGTACATCATTACGAAATAAGATAGCGGATCAGTTTAAGTTGAGCTCAGATCATGTATTTGTTTGCAATGGATCAACGGAGGCCTTTTACTTGCTGGCACATATCTACAAAAATAAAAGCTCAGTAATACCTGTTCCCTCTTTTGCTGAATATGAAGACGCCTGTAAACTGCATCATCATTCCATTGAGTATGTGAGTACAGAAAACGATATTAGTCATCTGAACACTAACAATCGTTTATTGTGGCTTGGAAATCCCAATAACCCGGATGGAAGATATTACAACAGAGAAAAGCTACGTTCCTATGTAAAAGAGAATCCCAATAGTATATTTATTGTTGACGAAGCCTATATCGATCTTTTTAAAGATGGTGAAAGCATGGGCGAACTGGTTCAGAATTTTCACAACCTCATCGTTATCAAATCATTTACTAAGCGGTTTGCCATACCCGGCATTCGTTTAGGATATGTGTTGGCTCATCCTGTGATTATTGCATCCCTAAAAAAGCATCATATGCCATGGGCTGTGAATGTGTTGGCATTAAAGGCAGGTGAATTTATTCTGGATCATTTTAATGGTCAGGATTCCGGCATCCATACCCTATTACAGGAATCTCAGCAGTTGCAACAGGAAATATCAAAAATTAAAAACCTGAAAGTTAGCCCATCACAATGCAATTACTTTATGGTTCAATTATCCAGAGGTAAGTCATCAGACCTGAAAGCGTATTTGCTGAAAAACCACGGAATTCTAATTCGTGATGCCTCTAACTTCAGAGGTTTAGATGATACATGGATTCGTATTGCCAGTCAGAACATTAAAAATAACAATAAACTAATAAACGCCCTGATATCATGGGCTAATAAAAATTAAAAATGAGCTTTTTACCCATATCAATCAATATCACGCATAAAAACATTCTTATTGTAGGAGGAGGAAATGCTGCCCATCAAAAAATCATCAACCTGCTTTCTTTTACCACAAACATTACAGTTGTATCTCCTCAGATAAGCGAGAATATAAAACAGTTATCAAACATCACCTGTATCAATGATGTGTATAAAAAAGACTATCTGAAGGGTATATTTCTGGTGTATGCATGCACCGACTCTACCGAAGTCAATGCTCAGATTTTTAAGGATGCAGAAGCACTGAATATTTTGTGTAACCGCACGGATAAATCAGAAGTATCCCATTTTCATTCACCGGGAATAGCCACTACTGATGAAATGACCATTGCCATAACTTCAAAAAAGAAAGAGGTTAAAAAAATGGTAAAACTACGTAACGAAATACGCCACATTCTTTCAGAAAAGGAACAATTGCTTAAAGAAAAAGAAGCTTTAAAAGGCAAAGTATTTCTGGTAGGATTTGGCCCCGGAAATCCTGATTTATTAACCCGCAAAGGGGAACAATTACTATTTCAGGCTGATGTTATTTTTTATGATGATTTATTGGATGCCGACGCGTTGAATAAATATTCCGGTGAGAAAATTTATGTGGGTAAACGAAGAGATAACCACAGTAAGGAACAGGCTGAAATCAACGATGTTCTTTATCAGGCAGCCATTAAAGGAAATATGGTGGTCCGGTTAAAAGGGGGTGATCCGTTGATTTTTGGCAGAGGAAGTGAAGAGCGATATTACCTAGAAAAACGTGGCATTAGTGTCGAGATTATTCCCGGTATCAGTTCGGCTGTTGCAGCGGCCTCATATGGTAATATTCCGCTTACCCACAGAGGCATATCTTCATCAGTGGCATTTGGTACTGCACATGGTAAAAACAGCTATAAAATTCTGGAATCGGATACTTCTGTATACTATATGGGAGCCAAAAATATCCGTGAGATCGCTCAAAAGTATTTGGATAAAGGATATCCATCCGACTTTCCGGTTGGACTGGTATATAAAGCCAGTTTCCCTGATCAGGAAGTGACAAAAACCAATATCACAGAATTGGCACAAGGCAAGCTCACCATAAAAAGCCCAGTGATATCCATCTTTGGTAATACAGTTAATTATCAGGATTTTATGGAGAAGGAATAATTAATTGGCTGTTGATTTTGGCTATTAGTTGTTGGCTGTTAGTCAGAGTCATCAACACTTTACCTTGCAAACCTGTCATGTTTTAGGGAACGGTTCTGATTTACAGCTTGCCTATAAAGAACCGTTCCGGGGTTTACATACGTTGAGTTAAATATTTTCACTGGTGACTCCGGAACGGTTCTCTATAAAAATCAAGGGAATCAGAACCGTTCCTTAACTAACCATTAAAAATCCGGGGATATCCATCTTTGGTAATACCGTCAACTATCAGGATTTTATGGAGAAGAAATAGGGAAAAAGTGCTTTCAAGCAGCATAATTCTTCACCTCAACTCTCAAATAGAGCAAACCTCCTGATATGATTTGAACTTTTAAAGTCCATATTCAGATTTCATAATAGTTTTCTTCGAAATATTTACATAACATATTTCCTCTTAGCGATACCTTAGTTATGTATATTTAATTTAATCTATAAAAAAATGAAAAAAAACTATTTTAATCTGAACGCCTTTCTGGTAGGGATTTTAACATCTATGGCATTGTTAACCAGTTGTGATAAAGATGATTTAAGTCCTAAGTCAGAAGAAGAACCATTAGCAACCGAAAGCAAAGGCTTATTAAAATCAGCTGCGACTAATGGCACTTTCTATCTCATAAACCGCAATAGCGGGAAAGCACTCGACCTTAACACAAGTACTGGCAATGTTCAACAATATTCGTATTGGGGAGGCTCTAATCAAAAGTGGGTGCTTTCTGATGTTGGTAACGGATTTTATAGAGTATCTCCGGTATCCAATACCGGAATTGCACTAGACATAGAAGGACAGTCAAAAGAGAATGGTGCCAACCTTGGAACATATTCGTATTGGGGAGGGGCAAACCAACAGTTTCAGTTTGTTGATGTAGGAAGTGGATATTATAAAATTATTAATCGTAATAGTGGTAAGGCACTTGATTTAAATACTTCAACGGGTAATATTATACAATATTCATATTGGGGAGGTTCTAATCAGCAATGGATGTTAAATGCGCTTTCAACAGGTGGAGCAAATGGTCAGTTATCATGGACTTTTACCTCTACAGGCGTATCGCAAGAAGTTGTAGACAGAATAACTGCAGCAATGGACGCTGCTGTGGCTCGTTATAACTTCTGGGGTAACTGGTCACCTCGTACATTAACCGTTCAATATAATACCGGGGTTCCTACAGCTGATGGAAGTATAAATGGCAATATTCGTTTTGGAGCAAATACCAGTTACCAAACTGAATGTACCGCAATGCACGAAATAGCACATACCTATGGTGTAGGAACATCATCAAACTGGAGTTCTCCGCTAATTGTAAACTCTAAATTTGTAGGTTCTAATGCAGTAGATAAAATTCATGAATTTGATGGAGCCAGCGCTACCATTAGTACTGGAGGAAGTCATTTTTGGCCTTATGGTTTAAACTATAATAATGAATGGTCCACTACGAATGGTGACAGACATGCACAGATTGTCTGGGCTATGGTTCAGGATGGTATTTAATACTAACAATAAGAGTCAAATATAATAAGCTGAGTTCGATTAAAATTTTATGTCGGACTCAGTTTAATAATAAGAAGGAATTTTATATAGTCACAAATTCAAGGTAATTTAAATTCTGAAAAAATAATAAGCTACCAATCCCGACAATAAAAATAAAATACTGGCTTTAATATTGATGCCACAGGCCTTATTAACCATTGTTGGAGTTATGGCATTAGAGTTTTGTCCTATATAGGGTTTGGGTACCACTTTTCCATGATACTCAGATGGACCTCCGAATCGACAATCAAGTGCCCCGGCCATAGCCGCTTCCGGATAACCGGCATTGGGACTGCTATGTTGATGACCGTATTTAAATATATACTTAAAGGATTGGGCTTTAATACTCACTGCAGCAATAAGTAAAGCCGTAATACGTGACGGTATAAAATTAAATATATCATCAATTCTGGCCGCAAAAAATCCAAACTGCAGATAGCGTTCATTTTTATACCCAATCATGGAATCCAGAGTATTTACCATTTTATAAGTCATCATTAAAGGAAATCCACCTAAAAACAGGTAAAATAAAGGAGCAATCACACCATCACTTAAATTTTCTGCCAGGGTTTCCAGCGAAGCTGTTCTTATGGCTTGTTCATCCAGCTTATCCGTTTGTCTGCCTACAATAAAACTTAGCTGTTTTCTACCGGCCTCCAATCCTTCATTGCTTAAAACCCTATTTACTTTTAATACTTCGTTTACCAACATGCGATTAGCCAGACCATAAAATATAACTACAGCACTGAATATAACATCAACATAATAGTTAAGTGAAACCAGGCTCTTTAAAAGATAAAAAGCAATAAGAGTAGATATAATAAGAAAAAGGCTCATCATGGCTCCTTTAATCTTTTTTTGCTGTCCATTATTTAATTTCTTTTCAAAAAAAGAAATAGACCGACCAAAGAATTTGATCGGATGAGGAAGTGAATAAGGATCTCCTATAAACAAATCCAGAATAAACCCTATACTTATGGCCATAATACTCTCCGTAATCATACTTGCTTTATTTGGGCGCAAGATAATATTAAAACAAACTCATAGCAATCTACATTGAAAACTCTTAATAACCTGAGTTCGATTAAAATTTTATGTCGGACTCAGTTTAATAAGCTATAAATTTCTACACTTGGTAATCAAGCACTTCTATTTCTCTTGTCAATTATTTTTAATAACTTAATAGTATATTAGTAGATTCTCACAAGAACAATTATGGAAGAATTGCCTAAAGATGAACAGATACTCTTTTGTGAGCAAATAATTGCTCACATGGTTAGTGGATTATGTATGATACGCATAAGCGATTCTTCTATTATTTACACCAATGCAAAATTTGATGAACTTTTTGGCTACGAACATAATGAATTAACAGGACTACATGTATCTAAATTAAATGCTCCTGACGCTAATAAAACGCCATCACAAATTGCGAAAGAAATTACAGAAAATCTAAAGCAAAACCAGGAATGGCATGGCGAAATAAAAAACATCAGGAAAGATGGAAGTCTTTTTTGGTGCCATGCTGATATCTCCACCTTTCACCATTCTACTTTAGGAGAAATTTATGTGTCCTTGAATTCCGATATTACGGATCGCATTCATGACAGAGAAAAGCTGACAAAAACACAATTACTACTAAAATCAAGTATTGAAAGCTCAAAAGGCTTAACCATTCTTTCAATAGATAAAAATTACCAGTATTTATATTTTAACGATACCCACTATGCCACAACAAAGGCATTATACGGTATTGAATTAAAAATTGGCATGAATATACTGGATTCTATGATTGGTAGTGAAGACAAACGGGTGGCTAAACAATGCTTTGATAAAGCTTTATCAGGCATTAGCTTTTCAACTGTTGATGAATATGGAGTTGGTAAAAACAGAAGATATTTTGAAACAGAATACAATCCGGTGTATAATGAGAACAATGAAATTATTGGAGCCACTGCCTTTTCGAAAGAAATAACCGAAAAAAAACAAATAGAGCAAGCACTAATAAAAAGTGAAGAAAGATTAAAAATATTATCTGATTTAACTTCTGAAGGTATTATTATCCATAAAAACGGCATTTGTATTGATATAAACAGAGCCTGTGAGGAGTTAACAGGATACAAAAAGGAAGAACTCATAGGTAAAAACATCATCGAATCAATAGTTCCAGAGGAGTATTGGCCAACAATATACAACAGCCTGAAAAATGAAAGTTTTAAGAAATACGAAATTATAGTAAAACGTAAAAATGGTGGAATAATTTATGTGGAGATTGGAGACAGAAGACAAATAGATTATAATGGAGAAACAGTAATAGTTACCAGTGCAAAGGATATTACTCAATACAAATTAAGCGAGCATAAATTACAAAAAAGCGAAGCCGATCTGGTATCACAAATTGAAAATACCACAGAATCAATCTGGTCTGTGGATAAGAATTACAAAATCACCGTTTTAAACACTAATTTTTATCGGTTTTTTAACCTGGCATTTAATCACCAACTTGTTTTGGGTGATACAGTATTGGATTATCTGCCTGACTCATTAAGGCTAATCTGGAAAGAAAGGTACGACAGAGCAATTCAGGGTGAACGCTACAGTGTCATTGACGAGTTTAATTCTGACAACGTACCGCAGTATGTTGAAACTTCATTTAATCCGGTTATTATTAATGATAAAATTGAAGGGGTATCATGCTTTACAAAAGATATCACCAGGCAGAAAAAGATAGAAAAAGCATTAAAATCCAGTGAAGAAAAGTTCCGTAATATTTCTGATCTATCGCCCGCAGCCATATCCATACACACGAAACACAAAATTTTATACGTAAACAAATCCTGGGAAAAACTCACCGGGTATTCTAAAGAAGAAGCTATTGGTTCCTCTCCATTTAAAATTATACATCCTGACATGCATGAGGAAATCATTCAAAGGGCAAACTGTCGTTTTGAAGGTGAAAATGTAAAAGACAGGTATGATTTAAAAATTCTTACCAAAGCGAACGAAATACGTTGGATAGATTTATCAATAATGATATACGATTTTGATAATCAAAAAGCCTCATTGTGTGTAAGTGTAGACATTACAGAACTGAAAAAAACCAAAGAGAATTTATTACAAAGTGAAAAAAATTTAAAGCTAACCAACACTGCTAAAAACAAACTCTTTTCTTTAATAGCACATGATTTAAGAAGTCCTTTTACTTCATTAACCGGACTATCGAATATTTTGTATTCCGAATACGATAACCTGAGTGATGAGGATAAAAAAACATATATTGAAGCCATTTCAGTAACGTCCAATAAAACCTATTTTTTACTTGAAAACCTTTTAAACTGGGCCAAAGCTCAACAAGGCGGCATTAGCATCAACAAAGTATCTTTGGATTTAAAAAGCTTTATTTATAAATCAATTGAACCGTATATGATCAATGCTCACCTTAAGAATATTACAGTAAACATAACTGTATCAGAAGATATTTGTATTATAGCAGATCAATATACATTAATGACCATTATTGGAAACATATTTACAAACGCAGTGAAATACACAGCTCACAAAGGCAGAATTGATATTTCTGCTGAGGAAGCAGATACTATAACCAGCATACTGATAAAAGACAATGGCACAGGCATGAGTAAAAGCGTGATAAGTAAGTTATTTGATTTAGATAAGAGTTTTTCAACTCCGGGTACAAATAATGAAAAAGGTACCGGTTTGGGACTAATTCTATGTAAAGACTTTATTAAATTGAATGAAGGTTCTATTTCTGTTTTTAGCGACGAAGGAAAAGGAAGTACTTTTAGAATCAACCTACCCAATCTTACACTTTAAGTGAACTACTCTATTAACCTGATTACATTATATTTAAAATCCTTAAACCCGAGCTCGTCTATTTAGTACCTGCCCCTGAAGCCGGGTGTTTGGATTAAAAGTTTAAATATAAGGCATGCGAAAAATTTAAACCGCAGTATACAAGCGTATATGAGCATTTGAATTTTGAGCAACAACGAAGTAGATTCACTTTATAAACAAACTCTAAATAGTACGTAATCGTTTAGCCACATCAATTAAAATATCATCAGGTAATGATAAATTTAATCGTAAATACCTTGTATTCATTTTCTGATGGTAATAATAACTGATTGGTATGGTGGCTAAATTAAAATCCTGCATCAGTTTGATGCCCAGGTCAACATCATTTTCATCAACTTTCTCTTTCCTGCTGATTAATTGAAAATAGGTTCCTTTACTAGGGGTAACATGAATATTGGAATCATCTAAAGCATTGCAGAAAAGATCTCTTTTATGCTGATACTCAAGCGCAAACTGATTATAATCAATATCATTTTTCATATACTCAGCCAAAGCCATTTGAAAAGGAGTTGCTATACCTTCACCAATAATTGAAATAACCTTACGTATCTGGCTCATTATCTTTTCTGTAGACATACAATATCCAACATACCAATTACTGATATTAAAGGATTCATTAAAGGATGAAACAATAACACTTCTTTCTCTGAGTTTGGGATACAACGCTATGCTTTGATGCATTTCTTTATCAAATACCACATGTTCAAACGACTCATCGCTAAGTATTAATATATTGGTTCCGTTGATGATTTTCTGTAACCTTATCATATCCAGTTCCGATAACGTGGAGCCGGTTGGAAAATGAGGACTATTAATAATAATCATCCGGGTGCGGGAGGTGATCAACTTTTGAACATCTTCCCAATCTACATGAAAATCCGGCGTTTTTAATTCAACAAAAACTGCCCGGGCTCCAGTAATATCAATGGCTGAAACATAACTCCTGTGAGCCGGTTCAAATATCAACACCTCATCCCCTTCTTTTAAAAGAGCCAAAATAGTTGCAAAAACGGTTTGCTTCACCCCTGTTAATATGGAAATTTCTGATTCAGGATTATAAGTATAATCATAATATCGTTCTGTTTTTTCAGAAATAGCCTTTCTCAGCTCCATCATTCCAAACATCTGAGCGGGTCTGTTTGCATAAGGAATAATATATTGCTGTAATAAGCTTTCCAGCTCCCTGGTACATTGTTTCTCAGAGAAATTTTCAGCCAGATTAATCATTCCATTATCTCTTGCAAAGGCTGCTATTTCTTTTGGCGAGGCCAGTTTATTTAAGTTTTGAACAATCATAACAATCAGTTCTAGTTAGTTTTGTTTAAGTCATTACAATTAACAGACCATTTTAGCGGCCAGCTTAACTGCAATAATAAAATTAAGTTCATTCACTCCATCTGCCGGAAAGTATTAATTCCCCGATTTCAACCACTATCCATATAATTAATCAATAACTTAATGTAAATATTTTATCATGAATAAATCGTAAATAAATAAAACAGTTACACACTTTACTTGATCATTATGTTATATCTATAAGTTATTTACACTTTTAACAATCTACGACTAAACTTCTCCAACACCCTTCAGATAAATCACTTGATTATCCAGCACTTAAGAGGATTAAATTCTATAGCCTACTTACACCTAATTTAACGAAACTTTTTGATTTCTGACCGGAGATTGAGGGCTATTTTATAATAAATTGTACAGAATGAGCCAGTTTAGGTTATCTGAACAATATTTTTAAAATTTCTAAAGATTTAATGTTTGTGAATCCAGACAAGTGCAGCTGATAATAGGCAATTAGTTTTTCAATAAATTCGGCTCTTTGTATACCATTTAATGTTAAACGATCCAGATGTTCAAATCTGAGCTGCTGAAATCGTAACAATAACTCTGTTTGCCAGACATTCATATAGGAATGATGCGCAGGTTCAGTCTCCATAAAATTACCTGATTTCAAATCGAAATATCTGGGATTATCAACACCTTCAAAATGCGGATAAAATCCCAGTGGCTGGGTTAACCGAAAAACCAACAACAAATGAAAATTCTGAATACCATCTAAAGGACTATCCATTAAAGAAATGCTATGATACAGAAATTCAAATAAACTCTCCGATAGCTTATCCTCATGCTTTAAGGCTTTATTCAGAAATTCAGCAATAAAAAATGCCAGACTTCTCCGCACGGGTTCAAAAGGTATTAACGAAAACGGCGTATTTACCTTAAAGTCTTTAATCCGGTGAATGGTGCTTTTATCCTTATGATACACCTCCAGATCCAGCAATGTTAAAGGCTGAAGAAAAACTGTTTTCCCTTTACTCTTCCTGCTTCTTACCTGATTAATCATATAAGATTGAAGCCCGTACTTTTCGGTATATATGTGTGAAATAATACTGCTTTCGGCATATTTGGTATGAGTCAGTACAATACCTCTGGTGGATTCAATCATACATCTTAAAATAATAAGATCGTAAAAATAAGATATTGCAATGGGTACTCATGCATATTTCACAAGCTATTTTCAATAATCTTTAATACACTCCGGCATGTAGTAGCAAACGGAATGCTTCAGAATATTTATAATTTAAATTCAATACCCTGAGCCAATGGCATTTCCTTACTCCAATTGATAGTATTAGTTTGCCTCCTCATATAGGTTTTCCACGCATCAGAACCCGACTCTCTCCCACCTCCGGTTTCTTTTTCACCACCAAACGCACCTCCTATCTCTGCACCCGAAGTTCCAATATTTACGTTAGCTATTCCACAATCACTTCCAATAGCTGAAATAAACATCTCGCACTCATGTATATTCTGACTGAATATTGAAGAGGATAAGCCCTGAACAACACCATTATGTAATTGCACAGCCTCCTCTATTGCGGAATATTTCATAACATACAGCACTGGTACAAACGATTCTTGCTGCACAATAGCATAATGATTTTCAGCCTTAATAATGGTAGGCAAAACATAATTACCTTCATCTGGTTGTATATTGGTTAACACCTTATTACCAAATATTACCTCACCTCCTTGTTCAACTGCCTGATCAATAGTATTCCTGTACAGATTAACGGCCTGCGCATCAATAAGAGGACCAACTAAAGTATTTGAATCTAAAGGATTACCTACCTTCATTTCAATTTGCCTGTACGCTTTTTTTAAGGACTTTATAACCTGATCAAATATAGCTTCGTGAATGATGAGTCGCCGGGTACTTGTGCAACGCTGCCCTGTAGTACCAACCGCTCCAAAAACAATAGCCGGAACAGCCAATTGCAAATCTGCAGTCGGGGTAACAATTATTGCGTTATTACCGCCCAGTTCAGCAATGGTACGGCCTAAACGGGAAGCTACTTTGGCACTGACCTGTTTTCCCACCTGTGTTGATCCTGTAATAGATATCAAGGATATTCTTTTATCATCTGCCATCAGATCCCCGATTTCTGAAGATGGTGCTATCATAAGATTTAATACCCCTTCGGGCACATTGTTTTCTTTCAGTACATTCTCCAATACTTTATGAACAGCTATAGCACATAACGGAACTTTTGAGCTGGGTTTCCAGATACAAACATCACCACAAACTAATGCTATCATGGCATTCCATGCCCAAACAGCCATGGGAAAATTAAAGGCTGAAATAATACCCACAATACCCAACGGATGGTATTGATCGTACAAACGATGTCCGGGTCGCTCACTATGCATGGTGAATCCATATAACTGACGCGATAAACCCACAGCAAAATCGCAGATGTCAATCATCTCCTGCACTTCCCCCAGCCCTTCCTGGTATATTTTGCCCATCTCCAAAGAAATTAGTTTACCCAGATTCTCCTTTTGCTCACGCAGAGCCAGTCCGATCTGCCGCACAATTTCACCTCGTTGCGGAGCCGGCTTTTGTCGCCAACCCCTGAAGGCTTGCTGTGCAGTAGCTACCATATTAATATAGTCACTGGCCTGAGCACTATGTACCAAACCTACAGGATGACCATCGACAGGTGAACAGGAGGTAATTACTTTTCCGGTTGTCTTTACCCATTGGGTTCCGGAACAATAGCCCGGGTTATCTTTGTGGATGCCTAAAGCATGCAACATCTCAGGTACACCATAATCGATATCCTGATGAGAGCGGTATTTTAAATAAAAGTCAGACATGGATTTTTGATTTAATGAACGATAACTTATAATCAAGTTAGTCATTTTTTATTTTCGAGTAAATAGCTTTTTCAGATTCGAGAACCAATTGGAGCTACAGGATGGTTTGATGAACACAGAGACACTAAGACGCAAAGGTTTATTTTTTTTACAGGATAGTTAGGTAAACACAAAGATACTCCGCGTGCCGTTGTAGCCTTTGCAGAGGAGCATGGACGCAGCAGAATTATTTTTCATTTACATGACGTATGTAACTAATTGATTTACATTTTTATCAATATTAAAAAAGTCAACTATGCCGTTTGATCGTATATTTTTCCTGACATGACTTTTATCTTTTTGTATGTAAATGCAAAATACTATATATGCGTTTAATATGAAACGGATATTATTTGATATATGTTTAGATTGATAAAGAAGTTTTCAGCAGCATTCTGGACTGCGAATTTTGCTGAATTACTGGAAAGAGCAGCCTACTATGGCGTGTTTATTGTGATTACACTTTACTTATCCAGAATATTAGCATTTGATGATATTGAGGCTGCAGCCATTGCAGGAACATTTTCTGCCTTATTATATCTTCTTCCAACATTTGCAGGTGCCTATGCCGATAAAATCGGATTTAAAAAGTCACTTTTAGTTGCCTTCTCTTTTCTTAGTCTGGGTTACCTGGGGCTGGGATTACTCCCCACTATTATTCAGAATGCCGGATTAGCAACTTACGAATTCAACACCACTTTTACCGGTATAGAAAGCAGTAACTTTCGTTATGCAGTAATTCCGGTTATGGCCTTAATAATTATTGGCGGAAGTTTTATTAAATCAGTAATTACAGGAACCGTTTCATTAGAAACCAGTGCAAAAAACCGGGCCACAGGTTTCTCCATATTTTATACCATTGTAAACATAGGTGCATTTTCAGGCAAAACTATTGTTAAACCATTGCGAGATGCCATGGGTAATGTGGGCTTAATCAACATCAGTTTTTTCTCAGCCGGAATGACGGTTCTGGCATTAGTTGCGGTTTATTTTTTCTTTAAACCATCTACTCAGCAACACGAAGGCAAATCGTTTGCAGAGATATGGAAAGCATTTATTAAAGTACTGGGCAATGCCCGTTTAGTTATTCTGATTGTGATCATCACCGGATTCTGGATGGTTCAGCACCAGCTTTATGCCACCATGCCTAAATATGTATTGCGTATGGCAGGAGAAAGTGCATCGCCAAGTTGGTATGCCAACGTAAACCCACTGATCGTATTTAGTACGGTAGCTCTCATCACCTCTTTAATGAGAAAAAGAACAGCACTGTTTTCAATGACAGTTGGTATGTTTATTATGCCGGTATCAGCTTTTTGTATGGCTGCCGGCAATCTCTTTGGAGCTGAAACAACTTCAATATCAGGCTTACATCCCGTAGCTTTTATGATGATTGTGGGTATTGCTTTTCAAGGCTTAGCTGAATCGTTTATTTCACCACGCTTTTTGGAGTACTTTTCATTTCAGGCCCCCAAGGGTGAAGAAGGATTATATCTGGGATTTAGCCATTTACATTCTTTCTTGTCGAGTATACTTGGATTTTTAATGTCTGGAGTTTTACTGGATAAATACTGTCCCGACCCAATTAAATACGGAGGCAGAACAGCTGAATGGCAGCAGGCAAGTTCACATGCCCATTATATTTGGTATTATTTTGGTGCAATTGCTTTTATTTCTGCCATATCTTTAGTTATTTACGGAAACATTACAAAGAGATTAGATCAAAAAAGATCTTAATCACTCACACAATTCAACCAAAAGCCGGAAAACATCCCACCGTTTTCCGGCTTTTACTTTTTATATAAATGCCGGAACGGTTCTTCTGCTCTCCGGAACGGTTCTCTATAAACACCAAGGGAACCAGAACCGTTCCCTAATTCCAAAATGTTTTAATCGAAAGTTTTAAGCAATAGAAATGCTGCCTTAAATTTTAAGGAACGGTTCTGATTTGCAGCTCGCTCATAGAGAACCGTTCCGAGACTAACATATATTGAAAACTTCACCTTCGCAGGTGACTCCGGAACGGTTCTCTATAAACATCAAGGGAATCAGAACAGTTCCCTAATTCCAAATTGTTTTAATGGAAAGGTTTTAGCAAAAGAAATGCTCTCCTAATTTTAAGGAACGGTTCTGATTTGCAGCTCGCTTATAGAGAACCGTTCCAAGACTAACAAATATTGAAAACTTCACCCTTGCAGGTTACTCCGGAACGGTTCTCTATAAACATCAAGGGAATCAGAACCGTTCCCTAATTCCAAATTGCTTTAATGGAAAGGTTTTAGCAATAGAAATGCTCCTCCTAAATTTAAGGAACGGTTCTGATTTACAGCTCTCTCATAGAGAACCGTTCCGAGACTAACATATGTTGAGATCTTCACCCTCGCAGGCAACTCCGGAACGGTTCTCTATAAACACCAAGGGAATCAGAACCGTTCCTTAATTCCAAATTGTTTTAATGGAAAGTTTTAAGCAATAGAAATGCTGCCTTAAATTTTAAGGAACGGTTCTGATGTACAGCTCACTCATAGAGAACCATTCCGGGGATAACAAAAAATCATTCAAGTATTAGATTCTGTCTCTCATCATGTACAACATCATGATAATTCAAGAAATTCTCAAGACCCCCAAATATATCCAGTATATGTTCTCTATTAACTTTCGTATGTTGAGACGAAGAAAATACCTTAAACGAACTATACCTATAGTCCTTAAAGCTTTTTATCATTCCATGCTTTTCAGGATTATAATGCGTATAAAATATCAAATATTTTAAGTAGTCATCATCCTCTATTTCTAATCGTTTGTATTTAGGATCAAATAAATTACCTACAATATTCTCTTGTTTATTTATTGCCATAGCAAAAGTAATAAATAACCGCTTGAACTGATTTGCAATAATTTTACTTAATGACTCAGCATTATTAACAGTCGTGTTTAAATATTCATCTGAATGAATTTTTATCTCATCATAATCCTTAACCCGGATTACCATATGAAAATGATTCGGCAATAAACAATACGATAAAATATCAATATAACCAGAAAGATACCGATCTACTAATCTTAAAAAATATCGGTAATTTTCTTCAGAATAATAGATTTTCTTACGATTAGAACCTCTGTTGAAAATATGATAGTATTTACCAGGCAATAAGGGGGTAATAGTTTTTATAGTCGGCATAAAGATTTGGTTTTAAAATATGAAATTATAAAAATATCTGAAATTTACATTTATTACAAAAGTACCTTCGCAGGTAACTCCGGAACGGTTCTATATAAACATCAAGGGAATCAGAACAGTTCCCTAATTCCAAAATGTTTTAATTGAAAGGCTTAAACAAAAGAAATGCTCCTCCTAGTTTTAGGGAACGGTTCTGATTTGCAGCTCACTCATAGAGAACCGTTCCGCGGATAACAGATATTGAGAGCTTCACCCACGCAGGTAACTCCGGAACGGTTCTCTATTAACATCAAGGGAATCAGAACCGTTCCTTAATTCCAAAATATTTTAATGGAAAGGTTTTAGCAATAGAAATGCTCCTCCTAATTTTAGGGAACGGTTCTGATGTACAGCTCGCTTATAAAGAACCGTTCCGAGACTAACATATATTGAAAACTTCACCCTCGCAGGTAACTCCGGAACGGTTCTATATAAACATCAAGGAAATCAGAACCGTTCCTTAACTCCAAAATGTTGTAATTGAAAGGTTTTAGCAATAGAAATGCCCCTCCTAGTTAGGGAACGGTTCTGATGTACAGCTCGCTTATAAAGAACCGTTCCGAGACTAACATATATTGAAAACTCACCTTCGCAGGTGACTCCGGAACGGTTCTCTATAAACATCAAGGGAATCAGAACCGTTCCCTAACTCCAAAATACTTTAATTGAAAGACTTAAACAAAAGAAATAC
>JBNKRV010000263.1:0-1510 GCA_050296935.1 Marinilabiliaceae bacterium
CCTCTTTGCTCCGTTCCGCTACGCTCCACTCCACAAAGAGGGGTTTAAAAACTGTAAACAGTATTTAGGATTAAAATTAAAGTGTAAATTTGAAACAGGATTGTGAATTAAAAAGTGTAAACTAATTTTAGGACGAGTCAAACCATCCTGAATAAAATTCTCCACACATCAGTGGCCCCTCAGGAAGTATTTCCCGAAGTTTCTTAAATCCGTCTTTAGGATCGGCACCAAAGTTAACCACAGGGAAAAGGTCATCACGATATCCTCTTTTCAGGGTGTGTTTCGGGTTGCAGGAAAATAATGGCACATCAAAGCCTCCATCTAAAACGGCCTGACGCATAATGCCCATATATTCTGCATCATCGGCATAAAAGCCATATTCATTTTCAACTTGTACCATTAGAATTGGCCCTCCGTGTGTTACCTGAAGAGGACCTAAAACTCGTCCGACTTCTTTAAGATAACGCTGACAAGCTTCAACATATTCTGGATCTTTGGAGCGAAGTGCTATATCATCATTTTTTAGCAACCACCAGGGTAAACCACCCATTTCCCATTCGGCACAAGCATAAGGGCCGGGGCGAAGAATCACCCAAAGACCTTCCTCCTGAGCTATTTTACAGAATTCAGCCACGTCAGCCTGACCTTCCCAGGTGAATTCACTCGGAGTACGTTCGTGGTAATTCCAAAAAATATAGGCACAAACCGTATTCATACCCAGAGCTTTGGTCATTTGTAAACGATGACGCCAATATTCTTTGGGAACACGTGCAAAATGTAATTCGCCGCATCGGATTTGATAGGGTTGATCATCTAATAAAAAATCATTTTTCCCAATTTTAAAAGTGTGAGATGGCTTTTGATCCCGGCACGATGTAGCTAAAAAAAGAAACAGCATACATACTGCTAATGTTCCAATGAGTCGTAGATAGTTTGTTCGCATTTTGTTCAGAATATAATTTGTAATATTTCGGTTTCAATTTTTCGGAGATATACACTTTGCATAAAACAAACTTATGGATTATTAATATAAACTTTTAGCACTAATTTTTCAATAGATTATACTTTTTCTAAAAATGAGAACTTATGTTGTGTATTAATTGAGGTATCGGTTAACTGTTAATCCGTATTATAGATTTTAATTTATGATACCTGTCCGAAAACGATTTTGATAAATAAAGGTAGAGTTATTAAAAATGCCCCTACAAAAATGGAGTTTTTTTGCTGCACTATCTAAGTATTAACCAGAGTTCGATATAAAATTAATGGCTCAAATCGCTTATAAATATTGAGTTTCAAGGAATGTTTGCGAAAGCATAGCGGGCTATGGTAAGCAAATATGACGCAGAAAATCGGTATTTATAAGTAACATTCATAGCTTTTCAGTAAATAATCGATTTACGGCTCTAAATTTTATCACCATAGCTCGCTATGTCTCAAAAATTTATATTGTAAATCAATCATTTACTGAATTTTGAGCTCGCTAATTTTAATCGAACTCAGGTTATTA
>JBNKRV010000264.1:0-2531 GCA_050296935.1 Marinilabiliaceae bacterium
TGAGAGTTTCCGCTTATAAACAGCGATCTTCTTCCTGAAAATTATTCAAAATAGCCCGCTATTCTTTCATAATTTTCAGTTGAATCTCACTATTTATAGGCGGTCTGAATCCAAAATTTTATGTCGAACTCAGGTTAATAGGGTAAGAAAAGTGGCATTGTCATAATTGGAAAAGGAAACTAACCCAACTTCATTATATTCAAAAATATTAGGTATTAGGGAATCAAACAAAATAGTATATTTGAAGCTTGCAAGTCTAAAAGAAGTGTAACCATAATTTACGCCGATTTATTAAATTATTTAATACAGATGAATTTTATAAACAAATATATCTTAAATGGATATAGAGTCGTTAAATCAGATAGTTACAAAGGAATTAGAGTTGCCATATAATAGATATAAACACAATGACGATATAGATACGTTGGCAAACATTAAAAGAAACATTACCACGAAACTGAATCTTAAACGGATAAATAAATGAATTTAAAGGAAGCTACACATAAATGTTTAAACGAAGTACTTGATGATAATTTTAAATCATCTATAATTAGTGCAGGATTTAAATACCTAGAGAAGCAGTCAAAATTTAAAATAGAAAACGGAGAATTTAAATGTGAAATTTCACTAAAGCCTGAGATAGACCGCATTTTCCTTCAAGAGGAGGATGAAGTCCGTTTTAACCTTTCTTTACAAGTAGCTTACTTTTCAAGTAAATTCAGAACGTGGTTTAAGAAAAACTTAGAAGGATTACCTCAAAAAATCACATTTTTATATCTCCATGAACGATTCTTAATTTATGATAAACATTTTGACACAAAGAATTCTAATGAAAATGAAATAAAAAAAATTGAGGATTTCATTCTGAACAAAGTCTTATCAGTTTTCAATTTATATAATAGCTGGGATAATACTATTACTAATTATGACAGAATAAAAGACAATATTGACCTAGAAGATATTTATCTCTTTTTGGATAAAAAAAGTGAAGCATCCAGAATTCTTCATGAAAAAAGAGAAACTTTTTTATCAAATGAGGAAATCGTGAATCGATTTTCTTACTTAATTGACCATGTCAACTTAAAATTGATAAAGTTACTTGGTGAAGAAATAGAAAATCCTAGCCTAAATATATCTAAAGAAAGCCAAGAACAAATTTATAACCTTGATAGCAAGCACACCTTAAAATCAGATTATATACTCAAGAATCTTCCTCAGAACACTAATTTAGTTCTTTCTAATTCAGGAAAGTATTTTATAAGCGTACATGAGGGTGGTGTAGGAGTTCTTTGGAATATGAATGGTGAGAAATTGTATGAAAAGAAATTAAATAGCAAAAAGGTTGAATCAGCATATATGGAAATAAAAGCAGGATTCATCGAAGAAGAAAAATTATGGTATCTGGACCAGCATTTTTATTCATTAACTGATGGAAGTGTTTCCTTTAAGCTTGAACTTAATGATGAAAAGAAAAAGACAAAGCTACTTAGGTTTCATTATCTACATTACCTTAAAAATCAAGATTTAATAATTGCAGTTTTTGATAAGTTATCTACTGGGGTATTCAATAAGCAAGGAGATTTTTTATACCGTTTTCTTCCCAAAGGCGATATCGTAAATATAAGGCAGTCTAGCAATGAGTTAGTTATTTATAGGGATAAGAATTACTATTTTGTGACGCCAAAAAATGAATTGAATTCGGAATTGAAAAACATATCAAATAATCGACTACATATTTTCAATAAAGATGAGTCCTTATTTTTTACAGGAGGTTATTATACCAAGCAATATCTATATGATTTAGAGAAAGACAAAAAGCAAACCATTTGGGCTCATCCAACTCATAAAGCTGAATACAAAGCCCTTTTCCAAAATGTTTGTAATAATTTTGGATGTAATTCAATCGCTTTTAGTTCAGATGATAAGAAGATTGCTATATCAGCAGACCACGGAAGGAATTCTGTTTTCATTTTACCAAAGCTCGAAAGAATTGAATTAAAGTCCCGAGAGTTGTTTGGTTACCAGTGGGAAACAACAGAATTTAGCTATGGCATAAGAAGTATGGCTTTTTATAATTCTAACTTGCTTTTCACAACAATTGAAAACAACTTGGTTGTGTGGGATGAAAATGGAAATTCTTTGTTGAAAGTAAACGACATTGTAGAACTGAATTTATACGAACAGAATGGATATTTACTTTGTGTTGATAAATCAAATAATATAATGAAATTCAATATTGAGGAATAACGTTTGCCAACATGCTGTCATAAATAATTTGGCGTACGGTGGTTTGCGAAGTTTTGAGCTTTTAATTAAGTTTATCGAAAATTGAAACGAGTGAGCTTCGAATTGCCAAACTATTCATACAGCTGCTCGTTGGTGTGCCACGACGCTGTGGTAATCCAGTAGGTGCAAATCCTACCTGAATAATTTGCTGTTCATTTAGAAGAACTGCCGACAGTTCTGTCCGTGAGGATATCGCTGAAGCTCGGTATGTTCAAATGACCAAGCCGTAATGCGCAAGCGTGAAC
>JBNKRV010000265.1:0-7133 GCA_050296935.1 Marinilabiliaceae bacterium
TCGCGTTCTTTTATTGCTTCTAATGCTACTTGTGCCTTAAAGGCTCCTGTGTGTTGTCGTCTCATCTTCATAATTACTGCTTAAATCTAACTATATTTATTGTCTTAAGCAGTGGTCTGAAATATAGGTAGTATTATAGTATTTTGGGCTGATGATCCAGATTTTCAATTGCGATATTTATTATTTCTCTCTTCATTTGTTCACAAAAATGATAAATTCATTTCACGTGAACAAGATACTTTAATGAACAACGCTATTTTGCTTGCTTACGTACAACGGATTGGGCATATGATGAGTTGCACGTGTTCCGAATCCATACAAAATTAATTGGATTTAGTGGGGTGTATATGTCTGAGGTACTGTATATGGCATCATTGAATTGTAGCGTAACGGAAATCATGAACACCTTAAGAACATAAAGATAAAGGTAAATAAAGAAACCCGACAGGAAAAGAAAGAACCTGATTAGACTAGGTGTTAAACCCGATATGGCATATGCTTGGAGTAGAAGTCGCCTGGGTGAGCAGTGCTATTGTTCAATAAGAACGAAGTGTAAATCGCTAACGGCGCAGAATTAACAATATTCATGTGAATATGGGGATTTTACTGGAACTATTGCGTGTAATTGCTGAGTTTATTGATGGTGATTTAAACAAGTACATTACCAATGTGATAAACGCAAGCCCGAAAACAATAAAATTTTCAGGCTAACAGGAACGCAGCTTTCAGGCGCTGCTATATATACATGGGAAATGTCGGTTTATTATAATCTAAATATTAGTGTAGTCGCTTCAATATATCTTTTAAATAGAAAAGGATATTCTTAATGATGGATTTTTTTCCGTTTGACATCCACATAATTACGTTATATGATAAAGTTGACTTTCTTGTATAGAATTCTTTAAAAAACATACCATTTCTATTATCTATTCCACATTTCTGATAAAGTGCTAAGTTTCTTAATCCTGTTGGAATTTCTTTATAGTCTTTTCTGTTTGTTTTGATGAATTCCATCACTAGTCTTGTACTTCTCATCCATGTATCATGCATAAGAATAAATCCATTATCTTCAAGTAATAAATCAGCATAATAAAAATCCACAAATACTCCATCATATTTATGATCTCCATCAATAAAAATAAAATCAAATTTCTCACCATTTTTAACCAATTCGGGCAAAACATTATGTGAGTAGTCTTCTCTTAAATCTAAATAATCATTGAACCCTAATTTTGCAATGTTTTTTAAACCTAGTCTTTGATAGTTTGTTTGAAATGGATCAATTGCAATATGTTTTTGTTTTGTTGAAGCTATAATATGTGAAGCTGATTTTGCATATGCAAAACCAGTCTCTAAAGTTTTTTTTATTCCTTGTTTTTTTATGAAATCAAAAATGAATTGAGCTTCATTATCTTTTATTGGAGTTGAAGAATCTTCGTTCGGAACTTCAAGTTGTAAAATGATTTCATTGCTAGTTGAATTTTTTATGTTCATTATTGTTTGTAATATGATTCTTTAAAATTCTATTAATTTGTATTTTCAGGATATTGAGATCTTTAAAAGGGATTTATCCCATTCTAACAAATGTAAATAATAGTCTTGATTTTCAGTATTTAAAACTTCTTCATTTTTTTAATTTCCTTGTTTCTTCATTAAGTTATTGTGCTACTTTACGAAGTAAATCTCCATATTTATAAATTGATTATTTTACAATCAATTCTTGGGGAATAAGTGCAATAACAGCCAACGGTTGTCCCTCGGATTCGTTGCGTTTTTCGCTCTTTCGCAAAGAAAATTATCTTTGCTAAGCCTCCAGGTTTTAACAACTTCAATAGCCTTAAGCGCAATTCATTATGATGCTGTGTGTGTGCCCTGCATGAGCAGCAGGGCACACACACCCGAAGTTCTTGAAAAAGTTTAAAAATACAAATTATCTTCAATAAACCTCGGATGTGGGTCATTTTTATCATAGGGTGTAAGTCCCGAGTTGGAGGTCTGGCAGCTGCCGGACTTCGTAGCTCTGGAATACGAGCTGGTTTTACGAATACCACGCTAAAACAAGAAGTCTCACAGATAAGCGAAGGGCTGTACATTTGGGAGATAGAAATTTGACTGGGAGGTGCAAACTTTGAGTTTGCCAGCCCTTTCTTAAAGTATGGAAAAGCCACAGCAGGAGAAAAGAGCTACTGTAGTATACCAGATGAACCGCCGTATACGAGACCCATATCCCGAGAATCGGGAGTGGTGTGAGAGGTGCACCAGTGGGCTATTAGCTCACTGTATTCTACTCGATGTGTTTTCGTTCTTTATTTTTCATTTCGCTTTCTGCGTTGGCAAGACATACTCTTTTGCAATTCTGGGTTAGTGTTTGGGTTTTAGTGAATTGCAAATGTGTATGACTTAGTGTTGGATATTTCCACTTAAATCAAACATCAAATGATATATTTTCAATTCATCTTTGTCCTTATCTGTATGAACTGAATAATAATGATATTTAAAATTATCAATGAAAGAATCCTTAGTGATTTCTTGTTTTGTGGTAATAGAAGAAAATGATGTCGTCAAAAGTGTATTGATGTTTTTTACATTTTCATCAATTTTTAAATCTTCCACTACAAAACCAATCATTCCATTTACTCTATAATAAGACAAATAATATTTAGTAATAAATCTATCAATCCCATTTTCAATATACTTGGCATTCAACCCACTGGTTCCTGCTGTATTGGTATTATCCAATCTTTTGCATTCAAGGATATAATATGCTTTCTGTTTTTTAAAGGTATTTGGAGAAATGACTTTAATATCTGTTCTTCCTATAGAATGATCTTCTTGCACTTCTCTTTCAAAATGCCATTCAAGCAAATCAACTTTTTCTCTGATTTTATCATTCTTGAGATAATTCAGTAATAGAATGTCCCTAATTTTGTTTTCATCATTTTCAAGAACTACTTTGTCGGTTTTCATTAATTGATAACAGATGGTAATCTTAGATAAGATTTTCTCAAATTCATTATCGTAAAATGGAATTGAGCCACTAAAATTAGATGCATCTAAACTACCGAACATTGAATTTATGTTTTTTGCCAGCAGTTAAAATGGCATCAGTAAATTCATTTAAATCAAGATGAGCAATTGCCTTATGCCATAGCCTTTTCTCGTTAGGTTTGACAATGTAGAATCCATCTTTTTCAAATCCTCGAATATCTTTTTGAATAAATAAACGGTTTGTTATTCTTTCGTTTCCAAGAGTTGCTAATCTTTGCAGGACTTCATTATTGTTGGTGTTAATATAATTGACTTGTTTGATTTGTTCTTTTATTGGAACGAGCTTGAAAAACAACCCAATAAGCTGATTTGTATGGTGAATTTCAACGATTAATTTCTGTTTATTTTTTTTAAATGATTCACTAAACCTATTCAAGATTAGATTAATATATGTTTGAAGTTCTTGACTTCCTTCTGGCAGAGCGTTGAAGATTTGTTCAAATCCTTTATGCTTCATTAACATAGGAATGACAATATCATTTGCATAGTTCACCAAGTCCTTTTCCTGATCAATTAAGTGAAACTCTGAAAGAATAATTTCATCTAATTCCTTAATCGACTTATTAATTGATGTTTTGACAGTTGTATCTAACAATGAGTCAAGTGATAAAAACCTGTTTTTGAGTTCGATTATTTCAGATACTTTATTTACGATTCGCTCATTATCAATGAACGGTATATTAAATTTTTCTCTGTCGTGTGCTTGTTCTCTTTCTATTCCTGAAGAGCTAAATGTTTGTAGGTTCAAGTATGAAAAGAATGAAGAGTTAAGAATACCGCAAATTTCAAGCAAAGTATCAATGTCATCAAAGCTTTTTGCTTTAATGGATGTTAATGCGTGTTTAAAAAAAATATCCTTTTTACAAACTGCTGAAACAGAACGAAAGTCATTTTTAACACCTGTTGTAACCAAGAGCATTGGTGCTTTAAAAAGGTTTGCATTTCTTGGTCTATGAACTATTGGGGTATCCCAAACTGAATGAGAATTCTCATTTACCCAAAATGGATTGATATCTTTTCTTGAATCTAAGTATTGCCTTCCAACATAGTGGGAAACATCATTTTGGTTTCCTCCCCCAACTTGAATACCCTGCCCTACAATAAATTTCTCTTCATTTTTTATAATTTCATTTATTGATTGATATCGTTCTTTTACAGTTCTGATTAAATTAAAATCCATATAAGTACCATAAACAAGAACCTTCCATAAATAATCGAATTCCTTTAATCTGCTTTGGGCTACTTTTTTATAATCTCCTCTTTGAATGGTGAATACTTTGAAGAGAGAGAAGAATCGACTTGGCTTGAGTGTGATATGTTCTACAATATTTTCATCCGTAGTTTTATCAAAAGCGAATTGATAAAACAATACAACAGCTGGAGCTACAGCTTTATCATTCGATTTGTCAAAGACTTCCTTTCTCACAGGGGCAAGTTCAAAGACTTTGTTAATTGTAAACTGGTCTAGTAAGTACTTTCTAAACCCTTGTGCATTTAGATTATATAAGACCTTACTCGTAGCAATAAAACCAACTTTAGTTTTCTCCTTGCTAAAGTCACTTACTCTAAGAATAAAGGCTTGTGCTATTTCACTATTACTAATCTCGATTTCATTCGTGTACCTCCCTTTCTCTAATTTCTTTCTTTCATTTATATATTGATCGAATAGAGGCTTTTTTTCTCCTTTTCCCCTTTTCCAAGGTGGATTACCCAAAATGAATTCAAAAGAAATCTTCTCAAGTTGCGTATTAAAATCAGCTTCTGTGTTAAAAAAATCTTCCGAGAAAAAGTTTCTATTGTACAATAGAGGAAACTTAAAAGATTCAATATCTGATGGCTCCTGATAATCTAAGAGAGTTAGGTAAATTGAAAATATAGCAACGTTTACTGCACTTTGATCTTTGTCTATTCCAAAGATGTTGTCAGAAGCTAATTGTTTTAACTGTTTCTTGTATTGATCCGGATTGTCTAAATATGCTGGATTATTTAATTGAAATTGTTCAATTATTTTTCGCAAGGTTTCAACCAAAAAAATACCAGATCCACAAGATGGATCAAGCACTTTACAATCATGTGATTTTGGCTGAGTTATAAATTTTTTCTCTACTGTTTCAGATAGGATGTAATCAACTAAGAATAATGGAGTATAATATGCCCCTTGATTTTCCTGTTGATCTTGCCCAATGAATAACTCGTAAACATTACTAATAAATTCAACTGGAATAATGGAGAAGTCGTAAAGATTGAATAATGATATTTGCCCAGAATCGACTTCGTCTCCTGATAACAATTTTACAATTATTGAAAGACTACTCGCAGAGATAGAATCAATGTCATCATCAGATATTGGGAATAAGTCTCCGTTAAATTTCTTTTTTAAATACTTAAAAAATGCCTTAACATTTTGCATGTCAGATAGCAGACCACAAAATTCAGCATTAGTCCATTTACGAGATGTTCCTTCTTTTTCGAAATCTAGTTTTACTTTACGATCGATTAGATAACGGACAAAAATGACCTTTCCCAGCAATGAATTTGTGAGTTCAATGGATAAGCCGTCAGCAATTAGTAAATCTCTTGCTGCTTTGATATTGTTTAAAAGGTGGTAATCAATTCGATTACTATAGCTAAAGTCTTTTTGATATTTTTCCCAGGTCTTACCTGTTACTAGTTCAAAATAAGAAAAATCGTTTAGTTGTTCTGTTTTACCGAACAATCTCAGCGAATCTTTCTCTGTAATGAATTCGAATCCATTATAGATTTCTAATGAATCTCCTTCTGTGATAATGACAATTGGTGATTCATTGAAATTCCATATTTCTTTGAGTTTTTCCTTTTTATTTTGAGGCGAGTCAAAGAATAAAATGAAAGGTTTATTGTCAATAGAGAAAAATGCATCTGGTTTAATGACATTATTCAATAGCCTTTCTACACGATTTGAAAACAAACATTTCCAGTCGTTTTCAGACGTAATAAAAAGCCCATTTCCTTTTGAAAGTTGGAGCTGATTAAATATTTGCTCTAAGTGTCTCAAATCAAAGTGTCATTTTTTAAAACAAATGTCCATTTGTAAAATATAATCTATTTACGTTTTGCTATCCGTTGAGATTAGCAATAGTCGAACATCAATTTCAAGTACTTTGGCTATATGGAAAAGGGTTTCAATTCTAGGTTGCATATCATTTCGACACCACTTAGAAATAGTAGTTCTATTCATTTCTAGTTGGTCAGCTAACCAATTGTTAGTTTTTCCCTTCTCAGCCAAAACCGCTTTTATACGGTTGTAAACTTGTTTTTCCATAATGCAATTAATGCTTATGATACAAATATATATAGCTTGAAATAAACTTTTTTGGCACAAAAAATGCTTTTTAGTATTCATTTGAATATTATAATTATCTTTGTTTTGCTTATAAAGCATAAAAATATCCGATTAAAGTTTTTTTAGAACACTTAAAGCTTGAAATATGAGTAGAAGATATACTAAAGCCGATTTAGAGGAGATTGTTTCTGTTCAACTGGAAAATCTCAATGCTATGCATGACCTCCTGAGTATCATGAAGCATCAAAATGAGTTATTGAATAGTGCAAACAAGAAATTGAAAGATGAAATCACAGACTTTAAGCAAAAGTTATATCCAACTCGAAAAAGAAATTTCTAAGTCAGAGGTAGGGAAGATTAAGTTCTTTTGGTTTTTTCGGGGAGGTTTGTGCAAGGAGAAAAAACAAATGTGCTTAATGTACGGTTGGCTTTTCCGAATGACGCACAACGGTCTCGCATATGAGGCGTGTGGGGATTAAAATTGTCTGCCTTTCCAAAACCGCACTGAGCCTAATGTTTTTACAAGGTACTAATTTAACAAAAAAAAGTGGCTTTAAAAGCATTAGGCGGACAAATAGAAATCACCACCTCTCGCGAATCACTACACCCCACATGCCTTATTATGCATTGTGTGTGCCCTGCATGAGCAGCAGTGCACCCACACCCGAAGTTCTTGAAAAAGTTTAAAAATACAAATTATCTTCAATAAACCTCGGTTGTGGGTCATTTTTATCCATAGGGTGTAAGTCCCGAGTGGGCGGAG
>JBNKRV010000266.1:0-25001 GCA_050296935.1 Marinilabiliaceae bacterium
TGAAAAGCTATGAATTTCGCTTATAAATACCGATTTTCTGCGTCATATTTGCTTACCATAGCCCGCTATGCTTTCGCAAACATTCCTTGAAACTCAATATTTATAAGCGATTTGAGCCATTAATTTTATATCGAACTCAGGTTTGTAGTATTTCTTCGTTCCGATTTACCATTTTTTTTGGACGTTATAGTCCAATGACAAACTAAAGATAGCAATTTAATACCACTTTTCTATTAATCCTATTAATGTTTTAGTTCAAAATTATTACCCCTGTTGATGTTTGCAATCGTTTGCAAATATCTTAAAAAACTTATATCTTAAATAAATTTAAAATCTAACCTTATAAAATGATAAAAATGAATGACGTAAGTATTCGGCCAATTAAAAGTGGTAGTTCTTTGCTGTATTGTGGCAAAAAGGTATACATGACTTTATGCATTTTGTTATTGACTGGTGTAATGGCTATAACCCAACCTAGTGTTGGAACCACCAATTTTGATGGATTAATTGCTACTAATTCTACCTTGACCTCTTCCTCGGGTTCCGCATCACCAGCCGATTTATTCGGAACTGGATGGGACCTAACTATACAAAGCATTACTTCTAGCACATGTCAGATCGTTGGACTTTCCGGTCAGACAGGCAGAGATGACCTTCTTCTGGTATTTTCCGGGGGGGCTCAATACCGGTTATGAGTCCTTAAAAGTAATGATGCTAAAAACTTGATTTTATGAAAGTACACTTTATTTCTGGAATGCCGAGATCAGGATCAACACTGTTATCAGGAATTCGATGCCAAAACCCTGAATTTTTTTGCAAGTATGAGTAGCCAGGTAAGTTCATTGATCAACGGACTACTGGAGCAAATTGGTGCGGGTAGTGAATTCTATAACTTTTTTGATGAGACGAAGAGAAAAAGAATTTGTTCGGCAGTATTTGAAACTTACTACGAATCCCATCAAGATAAGCGAGTAATCTTTGATACCAACAGAATGCGGTCGGCCAGATTGCATCAATTAGTAGAGTTATTTGGTGACTTCAAAGTGATTTGCTGTGTTCGTAATCCTGCTTGGGTCATGGATAGTTTTGAAAAGATATACCGGAAGAATCCATTCAACTACAGCAAGATGTTTGGGCCTGGCAATAGGCAAACGGTGTATTCACGGTGTGAGAGTATGGTCAACGGTGGCATAGTAGGCGCGGCATGGACCACCCTAAAAGAGGCTTACTATGGTGAATTCTCTGATAAATTATTACTTATTGATTATGATCTGTTGGTACAACATCCGGAAAGGACTATTTCCTTGCTTTATCAGTTTATCCACGAAACGGAGTGTTCACACGATTTTAATAATGTTGAATTTGCTCATGATGAATTTGACTACACCCCTGGAGTGAAAGGGTTGCATACAGTGCGACAAAAGGTAGAATTCAAACCACGACACTCAATACTTCCACCGGATTTATTAAAAAAATACAGTGACATGGCCTTTTGGCCAGATACAGATGGTACATCTGCCAGCGTAATAGCTCCACTGGAAAATTACATAACTTCTTTAATCTAAACATTTAACCTACAATTTATTATACTATGAAACGTAAATTATTTTCTAAGTTTCTCGGATCTGCTTGTTTGAATCCGACACTTTCTACAGATGCCATTTCCAGTTTTGGTAGTTCTGCATCTTATTATAGGATCAATAGAGGTGGGGGGTATGAAAGATCCCGACGCCAGTATTTGGTGGATACGGGACCACCTCCTGTTATGAGCAGCACCATTCAGCGAAAGGTTGAGGTGGCCGGAGATGACCCTGTTATTTCAGATCAGGTATTCAATTTTAGAAAAGGACGAAGAGTCAAAGAACTGCTGATTGTTGATGGAGATGTCCGGAATAAATCTTTGTTTTTAAAAATGATGTACACAATGAAAAAATTAGCAAATTTTGATGCGAGTGTCGTTAGACAAATGAGTTGCCTTATGAGTCAACTCAAGAATGTGCTACACATTCATGACCTTGTGAAAAGAGGGGTCATATTTGTAGCGATTATCCTTGCAACAGTTGGTAGCAATAAAATGTTTGCCCAAACCACCCTTACCGATGGAGATATCGCTTTTACAAGAGTAAATGGAGATGACCCTGATTCGTTTTCTTTTGTCTGTTTGACAGATATTTCTAGTTCTACAGAAATATACTTTACCAATGAATATTGGGATGGAAGTTCGCTTACCGCTATCTATTTCACCTATCTATTTACGGCTACATCAGCAATTAGTGCCGGAGAAGAAGTCCATATTGATGTTGATGCGAATTCAATCTCCTCTACTTCAGGGTCTGTTACTGCTACGTTTGTCTCTCAATACACTGGTGATGCAGTTAATTTCATTCATGCTGGAGGTGACAATATAATGGCTTTTCAAGGATCTATTGCCTCACCAACATTTATTGCCGCGATATCTACCCAAACCGGAGTAATAGGTACTTCGGGTAATGCCTGGCAAACATCATTTTCGGTAAATAATACTATTCTTCCTGCCGGTAAAACAAATGGGCAAGATGGATACCTTGGGATGTTTCCTAATGGAGCCACTCAAACTGAAGTAGATAATGTGCGATATAAAACTACAGCATTACATTCGGGAGATAAGGCCACGGTTCTCGCAGCAATTATGGACCTCAGTAATTGGGAATTTGATAATTCCATAACTTTCCCAGCATCCAGCACAGTTTTTTCTGTTAGTGGTTCCAACACTGCTCCTACCTTTACCTCACTCGCAGGAGTGGTAGAAAGTACCAATGAAGATACCGGGGTAGACATTACTTTTGCAGAGATTGCCGCACAGGGTAATGAAACGGATGTAGATGGTACAGTTGATGCTTTTGTGGTTAAAGCGGTAAGTAGTGGAACGCTGACCATTAATGGTAGTGCTTATGCGGCAACAACCAATGACGAGATAACGGCAGCTAAAAGTGCTTTTTGGACCCCTGCCACTAATGCTAATGGTACGTTGAATGCTTTCACGATCACAGCCAAGGATGATGCAGGAGATGAGAGTACTACCAGTGCTGTCCAGGCCACAGTAAGCGTTACTGCTGTCAATGACGACCCAACTTTAACAGGCTTACCAGCTTCCATCACGGTCACGGAAGATGTGGCGTCCAACGTAGATTTGTCTTCAGCCATCTTTGCGGATGTGGATGCCGGATCAAATAATGTATCATTGATTATTACAGCAGCTGCCGGAACACTGTCAGCAAATAATGGTGGGGGTGTTACTATTTCTAACTCCGGAACATCTGCAATAACCTTGTTCGGAACAGTAGCCAATATTGATACTTATTTGAATACAGCTTCAAATATTCAATATACCACTACTTCTAATAGTACTACATCTACGAATTTTACCTTCACAGCCAATGATGGGGGCAACACTGGAACTGGCGGAGGAACTACGATCAGCGTGGGATCATCCGTGACGGTGAATATCACAGCTGTCAATGACGACCCAACTTTAACAGGCCTACCAGCTTCCATCACCGTTACGGAAGATGTAGCATCCAATGTGGATCTGTCATCAGCCACTTTTGCGGATGTGGACGCAGGCTCAGGGAGTGTTTCATTGATGATTACCGCTGCTGCTGGAACTCTGTCAGCAAGTAGTGGTGGGGGAGTTACTATTTCTAACTCTGGAAGTTCAGCGATCACCTTATCGGGTACGGCCAGCAATATTGATACTTATTTGAACACAGCGTCAAATATTAAATATACCAACGCTTCTAATAGTGCTGCATCTACGAGTCTTAGCTTCACCGCCAATGATGGGGGCAACACCGGAACTGGCGGAGGAACAATAGTCAGTGTAGGGGCGTCTGTTACTGTAAATATCATCGATGTAACTCCACCTGTAAGTCCGGTAGTAACAAGTCCATCGGGTTCAGCAATAGTAAATTCTGCCACCCAAATGCTTAGTGGAACGCATACCGAAAACGGAGTAACCGTACACGCTTATGCCGATAACAACAACGATGGCGTAGCAGATAACTCCACTTCCCTTGGCAGTAGCACCGTATCGGGTAATTCATGGAGTTTTAGTGTGAGTTTGACCGCAGATGCCGCGAACAACTTTGTGGTACAAGCCGAAGATGCTGCAGGTAATATTTCTTCATATGTAGATATACCAACAATCACCGAAGACAGTACTGATCCGGTAAGTCCGGTAGTAACAAGTCCATCGGGTTCAGTAACTGTGAATTCAGCTACCCAAATGCTTAGCGGAACACATGCCGAAAACGGAGTAACCGTACACGCATATGCCGATAGCAACAACGATGGCGTAGCGGACAACACCACTTCTCTTGGCAGTAGCACTGTATCGGGTAATTCGTGGAGTTTTAGTGTGAGTTTGACCGCAGATGCCGCGAACAACTTTGTGGTGCAGGCCGAAGATGCTGCAGGTAATGTCTCTTCTGATGTAGATGTACCAACGATTACCGAAGATTCATCGGATCCAATTCTTAATAGTTCTAATCCTACTGATGATGCTACGGCAATTCTTGTGGGAAACAATCTCACCCTTACTTTCAGTGAAGCTATTACTTTCGGTAATGGTACGATTGAGATCATTGATTTGGATAATGGTTCCAGTACAATAACAATTGACGTCACTTCTCCTGGCACTCAGGCTTCCATTAGTGGAGATGTACTGACACTGAATCCTTCGAGTGATCTGGAGTATTCCACCAACTATGCGGTGCAAATTGAAGCAACGGCCATCAAAGACTTGTATAGCAATGCATATTCAGGAATTGTGGATAATACAACGCTCAACTTTTACACAGAGGAGGATCTTGTGACTACTTCTAGTTTGAGCCCCAATGGGGATGATACCAAGCTGATGATATACCCCAACCCTGCCAGTGACTATGTTTTTATATCAATTGATGTTGAGGTTGAAGAAGTGCTCTTAATAGACTTGCAGGCGAAGACTTTGAAGCCGGATATACTGAAAGTAGATCAAAAGTGGAGAATAGATATTGGTGATTTCCCAGCAGGTATCTATCAATTATTGATCAGAAGCAAGAAAGGCCTGATTGTTGAAAAACTACTTATTCAATAATAATGATAAGCCGGTTTTGACCAATGAAGCCTCAGAAAAAAAAGCCAGTTGTTGAAAGACGACTGGTTTTTTTGTTTTGAATGGTATTATTGCCGTAATAATTTATAAGAGAAACCCTCCCATCCTTGTTTACAAACGAGAGGATGAAGGCTCAAATAACACAAGCCGGGTCTGTTGGCTTCAACCTGTTTTCGAGAGGTATCGCCCGTATCAATCCCGTGTGGTAGCCTGATAGGTTTGAAGCAATGGAAACTCTTTTTCTTGAAAATGAGTATTTCGTAAGATCATTTTATTGAAGATAATCTTATTTATCCTCTACTCGCGTGAAACGGGTTGAATTCAACACGACATCATTAACCAACAGGGTGGTGACGATTCGAGTGAGTTAGTAGCTCGTAAAAAAAGCCGGTGTAACCTAATCGGTTTTCACTTCGTATTCCAACACACGCCATACCATAAAACGTTAAACACAACACATTGATAATAAATTAAATTTTAAATTTTATGGCATTCACAATTCCAGACAAAACTCGTCCTGAATGGGGACAAATGATTTCGGGTCAAAAAAACTTTAAGTACACAAACTATGTATTGCAAACACAAATTACACAAATGCAGAACTTAGTAAAGGACGGGAAAATCACCCATAATGAGGCAATTGACAAACTTTACAATCTGTGCAGTAAATACGCGTTAGCTGTTCAAAATGATTTCAAACAAATTTTTAAAACGTGGTAAAATGGAAAGAAAACTATATTCAATACAAGAAGCAGAACGTTTTATTTTAAACGGTCAGAAAATGGTTATTACAGGCGACGAAAATGCTCTTGATAAATTACCAGAAGGGAATTGGATTGGAGGTACTATCCCTTATTTTATGGATATTGATAAAGGTAAAGAAAATCGAGAAATGGTATTTATCGATGACCAATCTGATTTGGCTATAGATTTCAATATTAAAGCATATAACATAGAAAATCAAGCTAATCTGGCTTCAGAAGGTTTTGAAAATGGATATAGTATTATCATCATTCCTTCAAACTCAAAGTCACTTTTTGACTTTTCCCTCAATTCGTTTTCGTATCCGGATATGTTTCAAAATCCGGTTTTCGGATATATTTCCGGGACGCACTTAGATGATTTAGGACATAAAAAAGCAAAGATCTATAACGGACAAACAAAAGAAAAATTCGATGACGGCATAATAGCTTTAAATATTAAACTACCTGATAATAAAGTAGGTCGCATTGAAATTGCAAATATCTTTGAACAAGACGACCTTTCTGATGAAATTACGTTCCCTAAAAGTGGATTTACACAAGACACATGTTTTGTTAATGGAATTGAGAAAAATTTTGCAGATTATTTAAAGGAGATAAATCACGATTTACGTTTTCCATTAATTGTAAACCAAAATGGGGCATTAATAAATAAGAGTCTTCAATCGATAGATGAACAAAATAGAGTTGTGAATTTTTACGCTCCTGTTTTTAAACATGAAGTGTATCGTCTGGCGAAAAAACTTGATAATTACGGGGATCATTTTGCAACAATTCTGCCAGATAATTTAAAAACAAACTTTGCATGTAATTGTATTCTTAATTATTTATATGGTGACTTTTCAAAACAGAAGTTCAACCTGACTTATGCAACAACATTTGGTGAAATTGGTTATCAATTATTGAATCAGACACTCATTTATTTAGCTATTGATGAAATATAGCAAAATGAAGAACTTACAGAAATGAGTGCATGCGCCTAATTGAGTAGGATACCGATAGGTTAAAAGCCTATCGGATAACCTTTCACATCAACCGTAAGTACAGGTCCCGTACATCGGTTCACCTGGTACTACAATAACTCTTTTCACCTACTGCAGCTTTTCAATAGCTTAAGAAAGGGCTAGCAAATTTGAAGATTGTACCTTCCAGTCTAATTTCTATCTCCCGAATATTCTGTTCTTCATTTATCTCTGAGACCTCCTGTTTTAACATGATATTCGTAAAACCGGTTCGTATTCTAAAGCTACTTGTCCGGCAACTGCCGGATGACTGCTCTCTTAATTTTGGTAAGAGTTCTATCCTTCTTCCAATCCCTGCCTGATCCACTATTTTGATTATGCATCCCATTGAATATTTCAGACGTTACAATTCCGTCCGTTCCGGAATTTATTCATATTCATAATAGCTATGCCATTTCCGCCTGACTTTCTTCACTCCCAAAGTACCACCTGACGACTACATTATTACAGTAGCAAAAAGTGTTACTTACTAATGATTCAAAGCATTACCTTCGCCTATGCGGGACTCGCACCCTATGGATAAAATACCCCTCCCCCCGCGGGGTTCATTGATGATAATTTGTATTTTTAAACTTTTTCAAGAACTTCGGGTATGCGTACAAAATGAGCGGACTATTCTGAAATTTCCGGAGACAAAACAAAAAATCCGTCAGATGCAGAAATAGATTTTTATATAGATATAAAACAAGAAACAAATGGGTAAACTAACATTAAAGACAGACCCGAGAGTAAATGTAGTTTTTGGGAATTATCCGGACTTTGTTCGGGATAAAATGCAACATCTGCGGGAATTGGTAATAGAAACAGCAGAAGAAACAGAAGGTGTTAACGTTCTGGAAGAAACTTTAAAATGGGGAGAACCTGGTTTTGTTACCAGAAACGGTAGTACTTTACGAATGGATTGGAAAGAAAAAACACCTGACCAATATGCCATGTATTTCCAATGCACGAGTAGATTGGTTGATACTTTCAGGTTGGTTTTTGACCACAAATTTCAATACGAGGGAAAACGAGCAATCATTTTCCAATTAAACCAGAGAATCCCGGAATTGGAACTTAAGGAATGTATTAAGGCTTCTTTGACTTATCACAAGGTAAAGAACCATATTACGTTGGGAATTTGAAGACTGAATAAAAAGCCAGTGGCTAATAAATGGTGTCAGCAAGAAAACTCCATTTTTTTCCCCGAAATAATCGGGGCAGGCTGTTACTCTTGCTCTCAGAATGATCATTTACGGCAGTAGACTCACATTTTCCGAACTTCGAAAGCCTCAAAAATGAAGCTTTCTTATCTGCCAATTGAGTTTTACGTTTGTGATAAAAACGGATCCTATTAAGAATATCAGAATTGAGTTATCGGGTACATAATGTATGTATCATTGTCGAGAAATTTAATGAATAAAACCTATCAAACTTTTTCTCATTTTAGTCAAAAAACACATTATATATTATTTATGCAGATAATAATAAAGACTATTTTTGCAGCTCTTTTTAACACACTGAATGTAATACAGACAAAATGATAAAAACGAACTTCCTAATCCTCTTTTTACTGAGTAGTATCTTTTCTTTTGCCCAAACCTATATAGGTGACCAGGCCAATCAGCTGATTGAAGGTTCAAAAAAAGTAAAAGTAAATTCGAAAAATGGCAATATTGAGTATTTTGAGTTTTCAACACAAAGTTTAAAATCACAAACCGTTACTGAACAGTTTCTTAAAACAAAAGTGGGCTTAATTCAGAATTACGAGTTTAAATCGATCAAATCTTTCAAAGATCCATTAAAAAACCAACACATAAAATACCAGCTTTATTACAATCAGGTAGAAGTAGAAGGTATGTGGTATACTGTGCATTATGAAAATGGTCGTCCACAAAGTGCCAACGGTAATATTGTTAAAATTGCTAATGTACCTACGCAAAAAACAATTAACGAAAGTGAGGCAATTAATATTGCAATGCAAGCTTTACCCGCAAAGGAGTACAGATGGGATAACGATAAATCACTTTATCCGAAAGCTGAAATAATGTATATCCCGATGGATTCCACACTAAAGCTTTGTTATAAGGTGGATATTTACGCTCTGCAACCTTTACAAAGAGAATTTATTTATGTAGATGCCACCAATGGTAAAATAGTGAAGCGTCTTGAAAGAATTCATGACATCAATAAAACAGGAACTGCCAATACCTTATACAGTGGTTCTGTTTCCATTACAACAGACAGCATTTCCGGAGTTTTTTATTTAAAAGAGACCTCGCGTGGTAATGGGATAAATACTTACAATTTAAATTATAGCAGTAACTATTCATTGGCTACAGAGTTTATAGATTTGGATAATGTCTGGGATTCTGTTTCTGACAGGGCTGCCTATGATGCTCATTACGGAAGCGAACTTACATACGACTTTTTTTATAATACATTTAGTCGTAATTCTATTGATGACAACGGGTACGCAATCAATTCATATGTGCATTTCGGCACCAATACTTCAAATGCATTTTGGGATGGTGAAAAAATGACATATGGAGATGGGAATGGATCAAATATGTCAGCATTTACATGTGTAGACATTGTGGCTCATGAAATAACTCACGGACTTACTTCTTATACCGCTAATCTGGAATATGAATATGAATCCGGTGCTTTAAACGAATCCTTTTCTGATATTTTTGGTGTCTCAGTAGATTTTTATGCAAATCCAGATTCAGCAAATTATATTATAGGAGAACAGATTTTTAATAACAGCTCATATATTCGAAATATGAAGGATCCTAACAGTCATGGCGATCCGGATACATATATGGGATCGTTCTATGAGACCGGCTCTTCAGACAATGGAGGTGTACATACAAACAGCTCAATACAAAATTATTGGTACTATTTACTTTGTGAAGGAGGTTCGGGGGTTAATGATAATGGAAAATACTATTCTGTTTCTGCAATTGGCATGGAAGCAGCCTGCGCAATTACATATAGAAATCTCACTGTATATTTAAGTCAATATAGTCAGTTTTCAGATGCTCGGTTTTACTCCATTCAATCAGCAATTGACTTATATGGCGAATGCTCTCCTGAAGTTATTGCCGTTACCAATGCCTGGTACGCCGTTGGTGTTGGAGATGAATTTAACAGCATGATTTCCTCGGCCTTTACTGCTGACAACACATACTCTTGCAGCAGTCCTGCAACAATTAATTTTACCAGCCAAAGTGTAAATGCAACCGGTTTTGAATGGTTTGTAAATGATGTATCCGTCAGCACTGAAGAAAATCCGGCATTGTCCTTTGATTCAGTTGGTGACTACAGTATTAAATTAATTGTAACCGGTAGTTCACAATGTAGCAATGAACCGGACACCACCGAAGTTGAAAATTATATTTCTATTTCGAATGCAGGAAGTCCTGTTTCCTCATCAAGCACACCTTCATCTATATATGGAGGAACCGGAGGAGTATATAATTTTAGTTTTGCCGGCATTAACCAAGCCTCATCAGGTGCAGAAGAAGGCTACATGGACTATAGCTGTCAAACAAAAGCTCATGTTATTGAGGGTAAAAAATATCCGGTAAAAATTACAACAGGCCAAAGTAATCAAGAGTTCGTTGCCATCTGGATCGACCTTAATAATGATGGTATATTTACTTCCAATGAAAAAGTTTTTACTTCCTCAGCTTATACATTACATGAGGGAGATATTATTATTCCGGAAACATCTGTTTTCAACACACCACTTCGATTAAGGGTAGGCTCAGACAAAATTAATTACGCAAGTAATATAGAGTCAATGGGTAACTCCTATTATGGCCAATATGAGGATTACTCTATATTTATTGAAAATAATACCGAAGCTCCTAAAGCCTGTTTTTCAATGAGTGACACGATTATCAATGTAAATGGAAACATCTCATTTTTTGACGAAAGTTTAAATATTCCAACACAATGGTTATGGTCGTTTAATGAAGGAACTCCTGCATCATCCACTAGTAAAAATCCATCAGTTACTTTTAATACAGTTGGTGAACACCAAATTTCTCTGGTTGCTGAAAACAGTTATGGCTCGGACACATGCACACAGAATATTCATGTTATAAATGAATATATTATGGGAACGCATACATCTTCCGATGCTCTTAATGGTAGCATAAGTGATTCCGGAGGAAAAAATGGAAACTATAGCAATAATGAAAATTATTCATTTTTAATTTCGTCAAGTTGTGCAAAAGAAATTACATTAACCATCGATGTACTAAATACCGAAAGCTGCTGCGATTACTTACAAGTTTATGATGGAACAGATAATTCCTCAACTTTACTTGGCACATATAAAGACTTCATAAGCTCGCCTATTGTTGTTTCCTCAACTTCCGGCAATATGTTTCTGGTATTTCAATCGGATGGATCTGTAACAGGGTCGGGATTTACTGCCAGTTGGACTACTACTCTTCTGGGTGGAGGAAGTGATGTTATTGCCGATTTTATAACTCCAGAAAATGACATCCCATTTAACTATGATTTTCAATTAATTGACAACTCCCTAAATGACCCGATAAGTTGGTTATGGAATTCTGGAGATGGTACCATATCAAATGATCAGAATCCAATATTCAGGTATCTTACTTCCGGCTCTTACGATATCGAACTTATTGCTAACAATTGTCATGCAACTGATACTATCGTAAAGCAAGTAACTGTGGAAACTGCACCGGAACTTTCTGTAGTAAATGATACGATCACTTTTAATCTTATAAGTGGAGATTCTATTCATACCTATCTACCGGTTTCAAATCTTAATGGAGGAACGCTAGCCTTTACCGGTAAAGTATTAGAAACATACAAAGCTGATCTAGAAGCACAAGTAAACAATCAGCTGATCAATAAGATAATCGGTTATACATCAACTTCAAAATCAGGAAACTTTGTGTATGCAAACACTCCTGCCATTACAGATTCTGAAACACCCGGAATAATAGGTCAGAAACAAAGAAGTTATCAAATAACTGATGACTTTAATGGTTTAAACTTTGGGTTAAATATCAACGAATACAACTACACTGAATTAATTAATCTCATTACCAGCAACGGAGGAAATTTTGTAATAATGAATTATAATACATCTCCTGCTATATTAGATTCGATAGATGTATTAATTATAGATGATGATTATTATGAAATAGCTGATACCTCAACAACCCGGAATTGGATAAGTAATGGTGGCTTTTTGATTATTCAGGGAGATTATACACTTTATGGTTATAATAAGCTCTTACACAATACGGGTATACTATTTCACACTAGTAACGTTTTATATGGGAATGCAAACATAGCTGAGCATGAAGTTACGAATGGAATCGATTCATATAGCATTGGAAGCAGTGCCGGAGCCAGTCTGATTATTTCAGATAAAGCCACTCCCCTCCTTTACGATTACAGTAAGAATGTTCACTGCGCTGTTACTGATTTTGGACAAGGAAATATTATGGCAATTACTGATGAATCCTTCAATTCAGGATACTTATCTGAAACGGGTCACACTCAATTATTTAAAAATGCAATAAAATGGGGAGTCACAAATTCAAAAAATGGTGATTGGTTATCAGTTGAAAATAATTATAGATTTGTTGATGCTTCAGCCAGTGATAGCCTTAAGTATCAGATTAATTCAATCGGTTTAATTGAAGGAACTTACATTGGTGACATACAACTAACGAGTAATGATATAAATGCAGAATCTGTTACAATACCAATAAAATTAAATGTTACAGGTATTGAAAATATTGAACCTACTGTAGATTCGTTATGGTTCTCAAAGGTATTTGTGAACAAAACCGATTCGGTAACTTTTAGTATTAAGAATTCTGGTACTGCCGATTTACAAATCAGCAGTATAACTTCCGGTACTAGTGAATTTGAACCTATATATTCACCAATGATTATAGCACCCGGCAAATCCGGTCAGGTTAATGTAATATTCAGACCTTTAACCAATCAGATATACAGAGATACACTTGAAATTTTATCCTCAGATCCGGATAGTTCATTATACAGATTACCAGTAAGTGGTAATGCAGTAAATCCACCTGTATTCGAGGTTCCTTCAGAAATAGTTCAGGAGCTGACTACTGATGAATCTGTAGTTGTTCCGCTGACCATTAGCAATAAAACAGGAGGTAGTGCATTAATGGTTGATTCAATTTTAATAAGAAATTATATTTCTAATCTGAGCATCCTATCAGATACTATTCAAGATGATCTTTCTGATATTTCTGTTAATACACCCAATTATAATATTACTTACTTCAACAATCTGATGATCAGTAATGGTGCATATGTAAATACATATAATTTGGATACTACTCTAATGAATGATGTTTTATGGCTCAATAACGATAATGCATACTATATATCTGAAAAACAATCTGAATTCGTTGACAAATGGATAGAAAATGGTGGTGGTTTATTTGTTGATGCAAGTTATATAAACACAAACTCGGCACTATCTGGTTTATTAGAGAAAATGGGAGTCAGCTTAGAATATAGCTATAACAAGACATCAACCTATTATACTAGTGATCATGTAGTCATCAAACGCATTAATCCTGCTAACCTTTTTACCAGTGTTTCTAAAAACATTGTTACAACCGAGGGAACTCCCTTAATTACTGATAGTAACGATAATATTTATGCTTTAGCTCTTGAATATGGTTATGGTCGTGTAATAGTAAGTAATTTCGAAAACATTAGATCCCTCGATAACGCAGACAAAAAGTTATTTGCATTGAATTCAATTAAGTGGTTGGCCAACGAAAACAGCTGGCTTTGGGTCAGTGATTACCCTACTGATAGCATTCAAGCAGGTGAGGAATATGATTTAAAGTTAGAATTTGATGCATCAAACCGTCTGGCAGGCCAATATATGGCTGATATTAGTGTTTCTACAAACGATCCGTTAAATCCAGATTCAGTAGTTCAGGCTACATTAAATATTACGGGTATTGCCAAACAATCGTTTATAAATGACACAGTAGCCTTTGAAAAAGTATTTATTGGGTTCAATTCTACTGATAGCGTAAATATTTATAACCCCGGTTCAACAATTCTGAACGTTTCATCAATTACAAGTAGCAATAATAATTTCAGTATTGTAGATAGTTCATTTACTTTATCTCCACGGGAAAACATGTGGTTGAGTATCGTTTATGAACCATCAGCGATTCAAAATGACAGTGGCTACATTGTTTTCGAGAATAATACGACGGATTTATATGACACTCTATTTGTATCAGGAAGATGTGTTGATGCTCCTGTATTAACAATTACCCCTGACACTATTCATATAAGACTAAAACCAGGTGAAAGCATTGCTGAATCAATCCATATTGATAATACTCAAGGAGGGAGTGAGTTAACGTATGAAGTATCAATTCAATATGGTGATATAGAAAACTCGGGCAGTGATGCAACAGAACTTCAATCGGTTCTTGATTCTTTAAATACTAATTATACTCAGGTGACAGATTTAATACCCGATAAGTATGATTTCTCAAATGGAGTTACCGGAACGAATATTTCTGACGGAGGTTATGATATGTATGACAATGGGAATTATTTAAACACTGACCTTCAAAGAAGCATATCCTATTCTGATAATTTAATCACCTATAATTCTGCATTTGGAACGAATGGAAAATATTTCACTCGCAAGTATGATGGTTTATTTGTAATGACAGCTGACCTGGATCAAGTTGATCAATTCTATATTTCCGGTGGATTGGGCGCTGATGGTTATGGTTCTGTTGATGGAACTAAATTATCGTTACAGTCTAATGGTAAAAATTACCAGGCTTTCGTAAAAAGAGTATATGGAGCTGGCTCTGAACCTTCTGTTAATCATCTGATAATTATGCAGCAGGACAATAATGTGTCACATGCTTATGATTCAAATACTAATATTGACAATCATACTATCACCAACCTGCATAATGTAACCAGGATATACTATTTGCTTTATGCAAGTTCAAATGGTGGATACATTGATGATAATACTACAACTGAAATTGCTGATTCCTTCTTATCTATTATTAATCAAAACGGTTGGATTACACCTGAAAAATGGAATGGAGAAGTTGCTGCCGGAATAAATGAAAATTTAAATTTCGATATCAGTTCAACAGATCTTGATGAAGGACATTACGTAGCTACTGTTAAATTCAGAAGCAACGATCCGGATCACAGCATAGACAGTACAATTGTGGATTTAGATGTACGTAACAATTACAAGCCTGTACTGGTAAATCCTATAGGCAATAAGGTTATTCACTTAACATATAATGAAGTAATTGATTTAAATACTGTATTTAACGATGCAGATAATGATATGCTCTATTACACGTTGAATTCTACAGATAATAATGTTGTATTCCCGGAATTAAATAATGGTTCTTTACTACAGTTACATCCGATTTCTACAGGTATTTCTACAATAACCGTTCGGGCAACTGATAACAACTGGGATCCGGTTAGTCATACGTTTGATGTACTTGTTAAGGAAAACAATGCACCAACCCGTAATAGCCTAATGGAAGATGTTACATTAAATAATGCGAATCCATATAAAGTCTATGATCTGGACGAATATTTCTCAGATACAGATGGAGATAATTTAACTTACTCTTTATCCACATCTAACAATAACGTGGTTGAATATGAACAAAATGGAAACCTTTTAATCATTAATAGATTGCAAAATGGTATGGTTATTATAACTGTAACAGCTATTGATGGTAAAGGAGGATCTGTTTCTGATTCTTTTATTGCAACAGTGAAAGAATATTCAACGTCAATAATTAATTCAGATGAAATATCGGATATAAAATTATATCCAAATCCTGTTCAGGATATATTGAATATTCAATTTTCAGATAACATTGAAGTAAAATCCATTCAAATCGTGAATTTAAGTGGAGGTACTCTTATTCAAAAGTCCGGTGAATTTAAAAATGAATTACCAATACATGTAGAATCACTTTCAAAAGGAGTATACTTTATCATTATTAATACCAAAGATGGAATGATTCAGAATAAATTCCTGAAAGAATAACTTCTCAAAATTCATCCTGATTTTTCTGAATTCAGAAATGACAAGTCAAGGCTGCCTGATAACTATATCAGGCAGCCTTCATTTTATAAAAACAGATATAAATATTGCTTTTACTTACAATACAAAGTTTGATGAACACGGAGACACAGAGTTTTTTCAGAAGCTAATTGTGGACTATTTTTTACTTGAGAACAGTTCTAATTACTTTGAAGGTCAAATAGAACCTTTCCAGGTTCCCTGTTTTTTTAGATTTAAAACATCTGGATTTAAATTTTCAATAAAAAAGGCCCGGCAAAATGAATAGCCGAGCCTGAATGAAATATTAATGGAAACTTAATTTTATACGCGCTGCCATAAAACTTCTACCACAGCTTCTTTACCATTAATCCGGGTTTTTGGGGTCCAGATTTTTAATATGTCCCCCTGAGTATCTACATAACGTATCTCTTTTTCGCCAATCCAATCGGGATTAATACATCCTTCAACCTGATGAATCACTTTTCCAGGCTCTTCTTCATAATAGGTTCCGTAATAAGACATATAACTATCAAAGGCCATTGATTTAAGATTTAAATCATGCATCCAGTCTTTATTCTTAAATGATGTCTGTCGGCCTGATTCACCCAATTGAGCATTCATATATCCATTAGAGTCATACATTAAAATACCGATTGGATTTGATCCATACATATCTACCTTACTTCCATCATTGAACAGAAAATAGATAGCATTCAGCTTCCAGGTTCCTGTTATTTTCTCCAGAGTTGATTCCTGTTTCATTGTGACATCAAGTTAATGCTGTTAGTATTTCATAAATAATGATCATGCCCCGGTAAAAACCAGGGCATGATGGCAACATTACATTTTCTCTATTGTAGTGAATTTCATGGTAATTTCATTAATGAGCGATGCGGTTGCATCAGCATCAGAATAAACGAAATTATGTCCGCCTTCAACACATATTAAATCAAATTCATGACTTGTTTCTGTGTCCCAACGCTTCACATCTTCAATATTCACCCGATCATCATTTTTGGCATGAATAGCAGTAATCCGACAACCAAGCTGAGACATTTCTTTATAACTATAGTTATAAATCAATTCGAAATCGCTACGAAGGGTTTTAATCAATTCCTGAACCATGACATCGTTTATATCAAGCTGAACTTTACTTTCACTGGTAATTAGTGATAGTAGTTGTTCGTCGGAATAATTCTGATCGAATATGTTATTTACAAAATGATTCACAAATCCTTTAAGACATGGCGTACCGGAGATCATCAGGTTTTCAGCACGTTTTCCAAACTCATGCTCAAGTCTGCGAACTGCTTCAAAAGCCACAAGACCCCCCATACTATGTCCGTATACATGAAAAGGTTTGTCAATTTTGTCATTCATCACAGGCAATAATTCTTTTAGTACCTCATCAAGGTTATTTGACAATGGTTCCCCGGAACGATCATCACGACCCGGTAATTGTATCATCACCAATTCTAAAGACGAATCAACTACAGCATCCCAGTTTTCAAATAACCGGATGTTTCCTCCGGCATCATGAAATAAAAACAATATGGCAGCAGCTTCCTTATTCGGCTTCGGTACCGACAACCATTTATCCGATGGATTGACTGACAATGATTCTGTATTTTCAGACTGAAATTGCAACATACCAATTAAAACTCCTGAGAATTCTGCAATTGATGGGAATTCGTAAAAAGATTTAATGGATAATTTGACTTTAAATTGCTTTTCAATAATGTTCCGTAATTGAACCGTGGTAAGCGAATCAATGCCCATATCCTTAAAAGTCATGGATACATCCAATTGATCAGGAGAAGCTTTTGAGGCATCTGCCACCAGATTAATCAAGTATTCTTCGATCAATTCTTTACGCTTCAGGCTATTACTTTCCATCATAACGGCATCCAGCACATTTACTGATCTTGAGTCTGTACTTTCTGTTCTCTCAATACGAGTATCAATAATTTTTGCCTTAGCACCATTCATCTCCAGAATCAACTTATGATTGCTGTCGTACACACAAATATCACCTAATATGCTATATGACAGCTTATTCTCATCAGCCTGAATCGGATAAAGTTTTGTTTTAACGTAAAACAAATGGTCATTGGAGGTTACATTTCCAATTTTAATTTGCTCAATCCCCTGAACAAAAGTGGTTTTGATGGTGTCATCATCAATTTCGGTAAAAGCCTTAGTAAACAAAGGATGCAGACAATTATCCAGTAACATTGGAGGAATTGAATAATGCTCAGGTTTATGTGCATCATTTTCACTTAAGTCAATTACAGCATAAGCTGCGTCTTCACATATATCGATGTTTTCAATATTCTGAAAGATCTCCTTAAATGTGACTCCCAAATTGATAAAAGAATTGTATATCTCGTTTTTTTCAACCTTATTTTCAATACTCTTAGGATGTTGAAACGTTCTATCAAGTTGCTGATCATCCTTTTGTAAGTTCCCGCTGCAAACCATCTCCCAGGATTGATCAGATTGATTTTGCTTGAAAAACTTAAACCCGGAGGGTAAATCATTTTCTGTGATGATCTTCAACTGGATATTCACAGCTTCCTGATCAGACAATTCTATCGATTGAACAAATTCCAGGTTATGGATTAAGTATTTGTTGTCTGCATCAACCTGGCTCACAGCAGAGTTTATCATCTCTATATAAAACCCACCCGGAAAAACCGCTGTTTCGTTTACCTGGTGATGTGCCAGATATGGTAAATTGTACAAACTTATTTTCGACTCCCAATAATGGTTTTTCACATCCGCCAGTTTAAGCTTAGTTCCAATCAAAGGATGAACTGACTGGTCTCCTTTACCATTTTCAAAATGAGCTGAGAGATCCTTAATTTCATACTTTTCGCGCTGCAATGGATATGTAGGTAATTCCATATATTTATGCGAATATCCCTCATAAAACTTTTCCCAATTGATTTGACAACCCGATTCATATATCAACCCAAAGTTTTTAGCAAGCTCCTCCATTGATGGATTTTCTCTATGCAGAGATCCAATGACCGAAACATTAGTAAATTGAAATGCTTCGGCGCATTCCTGAATAGCCATACTTAATACTGAATGCGGACTCACCTCTATGAAAATCTGATGACCATCATTCAATAATTGTTGGGTAACCGATGAAAACTGAACCGTATTTCTAAGGTTACATTTCCAGTATTCAGCATCCATATCTTCACCTTCCATCCTTTTATTACGGACAGTTGAATATATACTCAGGCTACTTTTCCGGGGTTGAATTCCTTTAATTTTTTCAAACAACTCATCCTTAATCAAATCCATTTGCGGACTATGTGATGCCACATCAACTTTTACCTGACGACAGAAAAGTCCCTTCTCCGTTAAATCTTCCAGAATCGCTTCTATAATAGCACTATCACCGGCCAATACAGTTGATTTCGGACTATTCTGAACCGCCAGTGAAATTTTACCTTCATATTTCTCAACCAGCTGCTCCGCCTGTTGCGTATTCAGTTCTGTAACTGCCATTGCTCCTCCCTGACCACTTAAGGTGTTCATTAAGATACTACGCGTACAAATAATGTTGGCAGCATCATCCATTGAAAGAGTTCCGGCAATATAAGCCGCAGCAACTTCACCCATGCTGTGCCCAACAACAGAATCAGGCTCAATACCTTTCGCTATCCATAACCTGGACAAGGCCACTTGCATGGCAAACAAATAAGGTTGAATCACATGAATCCGGTTGAGTTTACTACTGTCCTCTGTGGCATGAATTTCTTGCACCAGCGACCAGTCTGCATACTTTTTAAATGCGGCCTCACATTCATCAATAGCTACCTTAAAGGCAGGTTCTTTAGCGTAAAGCTCTTTACCCATTCCAAGCCATTGCGCTCCCTGACCCGGGAAAACAAAAACAACCTTTGAATTAACTCCTGTTTTTGAAGCTTTTATACTCTTGGCCTCACTTTTCTGAAAATCTTTTAACTGCTGTGTAATATCTTCAGTTGTTTTACCATAAAACAGCTTCTTACATTCAAATATTGGCTTCTGCGTTGCCGTACTCGCACAGATATCATTTATATAAGATTTATCATTCGATGACTCTAAAAAACCGGCATATTTACCCGCATATTCCAATAACGCTTTAGGCGTACGTGCAGATAGTGGCAGAAATGAATATTCGCCTGATGTTGTATCCGATACATCATCACAAACCTCTGGCTGCTGATATTCTTCCAGAACAACATGCACATTAGTTCCACCCCATCCATAAGAACTTACACCTGCTTTCATGGTTTCTTTTCTTTCTTCAGGCCATGCAATATTATCGGTTGGCACTCTCAGTTTTAATCCTTCAAAATCTATTTTAGGATTTGGGTTTTTAAAATTCAAATTCTTTGGTATTGTACGATGCTGAAAAGCTAAAATTGTTTTCAGCATTCCGGCAATACCAGAAGAAGACTCACAATGACCCAGATTTGTTTTAACAGATCCCAGAAAAAGAGGTGTATCATCTTTACGCGATTCAGAGAAAAATGTACCCAGAGCATTTGTCTCCACAGGGTCTCCTAATTTAGTTCCTGTTCCATGCGCTTCAATAAAATCAACTTCCTCAGGTAATACACCTGCATCCTGATAAGCCTGCTTTAAAACCTCAACCTGTCCTTCTTTACTGGTGGCTGGCATATTTACATTAAATCCATTGTTGGTTATTGCCCCACCTCGTATTACTGCGTATATTTTATCACCATCACGTTCTGCATCTTCCAATCTCTTTAATAACACAGCTCCAGCTCCTTCTGCCCTGACAAAACCATCTGCATCCGCATCAAAAGCACTACACTTGCCTTTTGAAGAAAGTCCGCCAAATTTTGCAAGATATACGTATTCGTCCGCATCCAGCATATGATTAACCCCTCCGGCCATACACATATCCGATGAATGGCTACGTAAGCTTTCTACAGCCAGCATAATCGAAACCAACGAAGAAGAGCAACCCGTGTCTAATACCAGACTTGGACCTGTTAGTCCGAAATGATATGAGATACGATTTGCAATAACGTTGGATGATTGACCAATGGCTGAGAAATTGTTAATTTCTGCCTTACGCATTTTTCTTAGGTGCTCGAAATCTGCCCATATATTTCCTATATAGACACCTGTTTTCGAACCATAAAACTGACTTTTCTTCAAGGAAGAACTTTCGAATAACTCCCACGCCAGCTCCATCATTATTTTCTGTGATGGATTCATTTCAATCGCTTCCTTGGGAGAGATGTTAAAAAAATAAGGGTCGAAATGATGAATATTCTCAAGGAACGCTCCAACATTCTGATTCGTCTTTCCCGGGGCATTGGGATCCGGATCATAGTAATCTTTTATGTTCCATCGTTCTTCAGGAACTTTATCTATTACAGATTCTCCCTCAAATAAAATATTCCAAAAATCTTCAGGATTATTAATTTTCGGGAATCGACAAGACATGCCAATAACTGCAATCGATTGATTTGATCTGTACCTGTTCATAGTTTATATTTAAGTTTCTAATAAAAATAAAAAAGTCACCTTCATAAAAAGTGAATAATGATGAGATACATCTATCATTAACCTTTTTCAGAGCATTCTATTCTAAAAATTTTAAAGGCAGGAAATAAACCGGATTCTAAATTTCTTCAGAATTCAGGTTAACACTAATCCTACTCTTATCAAACCAATAAAACTGAATTATTAATCCTATCATATAAACTCAAAATACAAACACATTGCATTTTGAATTATACCGTTATACTAAGATTTTATTAATTATCCTGATTTATGAATCAGATCTTATGATGAACATTGAAAACCCGACTATTGATATAGGCAGGTGCAGAATCACGCTTGCTTGAACCATACAGAAGGAGGCAATAATCAGGATCCGGTACAACTATGCCTTACTAAACATTGTTCCCGTAAGTTGAAATAAAACCTCGAAGTAGTATGATTTAAAGTAGTTTCAATGTGCAATAGAGTTTCTAATACATATCTCAGGAATATTACAATTTAAACAAAGCATCTTTCTATTGATGTACAAATTTATTGCAATCAAATCTATACCTCTATTGTAAATCCGTTGATAAAGGATAATATTAACTTAAATATGAGGGGGACCGGGGGATAATCCCCCTCTTATTATATTAGGATTGTCTTATCCAGGATAGTCCTTCCTCTAAATTCGGGAAGTTTTTTGTTGTAAATCCACCAACTTTCTGATCCCAATCTTCAACGGCTAATTGAGCAAATACATTTCCCGGTAATACTACAGCATTATCTGTAAGTCCTTTGCTAACCATTTTTGGCATAAATTCAGTTCCTAACCATTCGTTAACAGAAGAAAAACTACCGGTCATTTTCACGTTATTAATCACCATCTTTTTACATCCGTTTTTCGTGAATACATCAAAAAAGTGACCATCAAGAACTTCTTTTAATTGATCACTTGAACGAAAACCTACCCAACCGTGGAATAAAATTCCCTCTTTCAGATAGTCTAAATCAATAAAGTGAAACTCTTGTCCCATCTGGTTATATGACTTAATCATATTACCTTCCTGAACAACTTTAAACTTACTTTTCGTTTGATCGTAATCTTTGATAATTGTTTCCATAAAAAAATTATTTAAGTTATTAGTATTACTGTAAGTAACGATCTAATTCATTAAGAATCAACCATTATACACTTTACAAAAAATCGAAGTTAGAATAAATCAGGCTCGGTAACGTATTATTCTTTTAATTTTTTTAAGAATTGATCTATTATTCATAGATATTTCATGATGACTTTCTTCTTTTGAATTATCTTCATTTATATCCCTTTGTAAGTTTTTATTCGAATCAGTGTTAAAAAATCCCATTGACTTCTTTAACATTGACGCTTGTGCTGACATTTCTTCTGCATTAGAAGCTAATTCTTCACTGGCAGCAGCATTTTGCTGGGTCAACCTGAATAGCACTGTTTATTTGACTGACTCCATTAGCCTGCTCGCTACTTGCCGCCGATATTTCCTGGATAAGCGCAGATGTTTTCTCAATCTCAGGTAACATTTGATTTAGCTTTTCATTGGAACCTTTCGTATGCAATAATCCCTCTGAGGTTAATCCTGAAATTTCTCCGGATGCGACTTTACTACTATCGGCTAGTTTTCGAACCTCAGCTGCCACAACAGCAAATCCCCTTCCCATCTGTCCGATTCGGGCTGCCTCAACAGCAGCATTCAACGCTAGAATATTGGTTTGCATGGAGATGGCGTTGATTGCAGATATTTTCTGTGTAATATTCTCGTTGGCTTTAACGGCTTGTAATGATTGATTATTTACTTCATAAATACCTTTTAGCGCATTTTTTGCAATTTGATCGGTTAAATAAGCATTTTCCTTACTTTGTTCCACATTAATGGTCATTTCCTCTACTGTGGAACTTATTTCTTCTACTGATACGGATTGCTCATTAGCACCCTGAGACATCTGTTGAGAGGTAGAACTCATTTGGTGACTGGCAGCTGCAATATTATTAGCACTCCGGATTGTTTTTGTTATTACATCTCTCAGCCTGGCGCTCATTTCATTCAGAGCGATCCAAATCTGTCCAAACTCATCATTTCTATCTGATTTAAACTCCTGAGTTAAATCTCCGTTGGAAATTCCCTCAACAAAACCAAGCACTGAATTCAGTGGATTAGAGATGCTTCTTGATATTAAAACAGACCATACAACAGCAATAATCAGGGCAACAATAAACAATATTACTAACACATTCTTATAAGAAGAATTCTGAGCTACCCACCCCTCTGATTCACTATTGTTGATTTGAGTAATATATGTTAAAACATCCGTATTAACTTTATTCAGCTCTGCTACAGTTAAATGATTTTCATGTTCATTATCAATTCTGATAGTAGTCTCATCAATTAAACTTTGCAGTTTTATCAAGAAAGCTCCGGATTCTTCGAAACTAATAATCTCATGAAGTTTATCCAGCTCTTTATCTATCGACTTAAACGTCTCACCAACCTGTAAATATGACTCATTAGTTTCATTTTTTAAATACGAATAAATAGATGATTGCGTTGAGTTTGACTCTAACACAATACTATTTGTTAATTTTGAAAAATTGTTCTGATCACCTAAATGTGACAATCCACCCAAAGCAATCAATCCAAACAAAAAAAACAAAAAGACAATTATTCCTGCCCCGATATTAAGTTTGGTACTAATGCGAAAAATTTTCTGATTCATTGTAGCCTGATTCTAAGTAAAAACTGATGAACTCATTGTAAATAATATTATGATGTTTCAAAAATTAAAACAATTATTTACACCCTTTATTTTTAGCAATCCCCTATTTAAATATTTATTTACTTCATTCATTTGAATAACGATCAAATTCATTCAAAGTTTCAAATAAAATGTTAAAATATATATTACCCCTTCATAAGCCAACAAATATAACACATCTAATGGAATCAAAAAGAAAAACAAACAATCAAAAAAGAATATTTATACAATGAATATTTACAATTAACTTTTTCATGCTCATTTTAAAGTGGATATATAAAATTGCTATTTATATGAAATTGCTATTTAAATACACTTTTAACATAACTTTGTCAATTTAAAAACAACTATCTATCTTTAAGCATCTACTTTGAATATTCACAAATTGCAATATATGATAAATATATTGGATTCAGCTTCCATAAAGACAAACAATATTTAACATCTATATCCTGAGAAAAAAAATAAAAAGGGAAACAAATGAATTCAATTGTTATTATTTCTATTTCACTATGAACCTGAGTTCGATATAAAATTAATGGCTCAAATCGCTTATAAATATTGAGTTTTAAGGAATGTTTGCGAAAGCATAGCGGGCTATGGTAAGCAAATATGACGCAGAAAATCGGTATTTTATAAGTGACATTCATAGCTTT
>JBNKRV010000267.1:0-16439 GCA_050296935.1 Marinilabiliaceae bacterium
GTTCTTTGTGAAACAGGGTATTGTTTTCTTTAACAATACACATGTCTTTATTCGTTTTTTACTTAATGTATGTTTGTTGTCGATAAATATTCTACATATTATCTGGTGTGGTATATTCAGCATGGTTAAGTTTACTAGTACAGTGGTACGTTTAGGTATACGCTGGTTTCTACTTAAAATATTTTATCCGGCATATGATATTTTTGTTTAAAAAAAGATCGTCAAATATAAAATAATAATTTATTTTCTTTAGTATAGTTTACTAAAAAAATGGTAAAAACTCAGGTAATAATCAGAACATAAAGTTATTAGAAAGTAAATTAGCCGGGAATATTGGCTTCTGAAGAAGAGCAGAGGGAATTAAAAACATTAGCATCTCTTTTAATCCGGGTATCAATAACAGATCGGATGATCGCAAATGCTAATACCACCTTCAGACCTGAAACCGTCTGAGATTTTTTGCTTTACCTTAATATTCCGAATAGCCCTTTCAGATCCATTATTATCAAATGGTACTTGATGAAAAAACAAGCATGTGAATACACTATCCTTCCATTTTACTTTTCTTTTATGAATGGAACTGCATCTGGAAATCCTTGCGGAAATCAATTTTCTATAGTAGAAATGCCTCTGCCGGGCGAAACTGTAATAAATGTTTCTGTTTCAGTTTGCCATGTGGCGTAACGCCAACACATAGGGTCGTTTTGTACATTAACCACTGCATTTATTGCTTTTTCTTTCTCTTCTATTCTGTAAGAATAATGAAAACATCCCAGAAAATTCACATCTAACAGTCATTAAGTCAGGTTTTCTTTTCAACCTCGGATTATGCGAATTAAACAAATTGTAAAACTACTTTGTGGTTTATTGCTTTTCTGAAGCTTAATTAACAATAAAGATCTGTTTTATAAGATATTGATGCATTTCTTTCTGTGATTTTGCAAAATTAACGGTTCATAAATTACTGACAAAGCAGGCTACATAAAGCTTTTATGTATATAGGAAATGTTAGTTATTTATTATTCCATTAAAATCTCCTGTACAAACACTGCACTTCTATGGATTATAATTCTATTGACATTAAGAACTTCTATTACGAGCTAAAATTTCTGCCAATCAAGTCGCAAGCTACCTTGTTTAATTGCTCTTTTATCTTTCATAACGAAGCTCTGATGCACAATCCCAGTTAAATGTGATGAGCTTCGCAATTCTCAATCAACCTGAAATTACTCATTAACAATAAAACAAAACTATTTAGCAAATTACAATTGTATTAACTAATTTTGCGATTCATTTCCTAATATAGAATAAAACTTATCACTTAATACCCTATGCGAACAACAAAAATCATTACCCCAATCGTGTTGCTGTGCTGCCTTTTTATGGCAGGCTGTAAACAAAAAACCAAAGAAGCCCAACAACTTGCCGAAGTAAAATACAATCCTAAAGTAGCAGCCTTTACTTCAGGAATGGTGTCCAACCAGGCTGAAATTATGGTTCGGTTTTCTGAAATTATTAACGAAGCTGTTCCCGGTCAGCCAGCCTCGTCAAGCATCCTTAAAATAAATCCTTCATTAAAAGGCGAATACTACTGGATAGATAATCAGTCGCTGGCTTTTAAACCTGAAGCTCCAATGAAATCGGCTTCCGTATACAAAGTCAAAGTTGATCTCAACCAGGTTATTCCGGATGCTAAAGAAGACTTTGAATTCAGCTTTCAAACCATACCCCAGAATTACCGGATTGAAACAGGAGAAATGTCTCCATATGAAAATACGGACTTATCTGACAACCAATTAAAAGGATTACTGATACTTTCTGATTATGCCGGAATTGAACAGGTACATCAGATAATAACAGCCAATCAAAAAGGCGAACAGCTGCAGATTGAATGGCTATCAAGTGATAAAGCAAACCAGTACCCGTTTTTAGTGCATCACATCAAAAGAGATGATTCATCCGGCAACATAAAAATTGAATCAACAGGAGAACCTATTAATATAGATAAAGAGGATTCTCAAAAAATATGGGTTCCTGCAATTGATGATTTTAATCTGGCTACTGCCAAAGCTGTTTTCTATCCTCGTCAGGCCATTGAGCTTTCCTTTTCTGACCCGTTAAATCCAGATCAGGAATTAAGTGGACTGATTCAGGTAAATACAAATACCAATTTCACAACCGAAATAGACAATAACATTATTAAAGTATATCCCTCACAATCGTTAAAAGGAGATGTGAAGGTAACTGTTTTTCAAGGGATAGAGAATATATTGGGAGCTAAAAGCACCGATAAAGAAACCTATAACCTAACCTTTACCAGTACCAAACCTCAGGTTGAATTTTTAAGTAAAGGAACCATATTACCTGAATCCAGCGGATTAAGCCTGACTTTTAAAGCGGTGAGTTTAAAAGAAGTTCAGGTACAAGTAATTAAAATATTCGAAAATAATATCGCATCATTTTTGCAGGTAAATCAATTGGATGGAAATTACCAACTTAAACGTGCCGGGAGGTTAATTCTGAAAAAAACCATTCCTCTGAATACGGATAGAACCTTAGACTTAAACAAATGGAATACTTTCTCCATTAATCTGGATGATTTAATTAAAGTTGACCGAGGTGCTATTTATCGTGTTGAACTTCAGTTTGCACGTGTTAATGCTATTTACCCCTGTGCCAGTGAAGATGAAAATGCGGATGATTATCTGGAACAGAATCCGGATGAGATAACTGAAAATGAGATGGCATATTATGATAGTCCCAACGGAAGCTCCAGCTATTGGGATAATGAATATTACTACTACGATTATCAAGACAGAGATGATCCTTGTAAAAATTCTTATTACCGGAAAAATCGTTATGCAAGCACTAATATCCTGGCTTCTAACCTGGGTATTATTGCCAAAAAAGGCACAGACAAAGAAATGTTGGTGGCTGTAACCGATTTGAGAACAACAGAACCCATTGCTAATGTTGAGGTTGAGATTTATAATTATCAAAATCAATTAATTAACAAAGCAAAAAGTAATAAGGAAGGATTAGTAAGGATAGATGTTACCTCAAGACCGTTTTTACTCATTGCTAAACATGAAACACAGCGTGGGTATTTACGTTTGGATGCCGGATCTTCATTATCCTTAAGTCGTTTTGATGTGGCAGGACAAACCATAGATAAAGGTTTAAAAGGCTATATCTATGGCGAACGTGGGGTTTGGCGTCCTGGAGATACCTTGTTCGTATCTTTTATATTGGAAGACAGGGAAAAAGTGCTTCCTGAAAAGCACCCTGTTGTTTTCGAACTGAGCAATCCTTACGGACAATTGGTAAATCGCACAGCCAGCACACAGGGAGTTAATAACATGTATTTGTTTAAAGTGCCAACCAAAGATGATGCCCCCACAGGAAACTGGATGGCTCGTTTTTTAGTGGGAGGAACATCCTTTACTAAAATGCTTAAGGTAGAAACAGTAAAACCCAATCGTTTGAAAATAAACATGGATTTTGGGGTAGAAAGATTATCTGTTTCAAAACCATATATCGAAGCGGATATGTCGGTAAAATGGTTACATGGAGCCGTGGCCAGAAACCTAAAAGCAAATGTAACGGCCACTTTAACTTCAATACCTACAAAATTTAAAACTTATGGCGACTTCACTTTTGATGATCCCACAAGAACTTTTGAAAGTGAGGAAGTTACTTTATACGAAGGTAAAACCAATGAGGAAGGCATTGCTCATATAAGAGGGAATCTTGAAGTGAGCGATCAGGCACCGGGTATGTTAAAAGCTTCCTTCCGCACCAGAGTTTTTGAAGAAAGCGGCGATTTTAGTATTGACCGGTTTTCAATTCCTTACAGTCCGTATAAATCATACGTAGGTGTTAAAATGCCTGTGGGTGATAAACGAGGTATGCTGGTAACTGATAAAGACCATACTATAGAAGTGGTTTCTGTTGATTCCAACGGAAAGCCCATATCCAGGGATAATCTGAAGTATGTGATATACAAAGTAAGCTGGCGATGGTGGTGGGAATCCGGCGAAGATAACCTGGCACGTTATGTATCATCCACCTCGCAGGATGTGATTGACCATGGTACTTTGGATACTGAAAATGGTTTGGGTAGTTTCGACTTTGAAATAAAATACCCGGACTGGGGAAGATACCTGGTTCGCATTTTTGACCCGGTTAGCGGACACGTATGTGGTAAAACAGTTTATGTGGACTGGCCCGGATATGCAGCTAAACCCGTTGGTGATAATCCGGAAGCAGCCTCTATGCTAACCTTATCCACTGAAGAGGTTAAATACACTGTTGGCCAGATGGCTCAGGTAAACTTTGCCTCATCAGAAAACGGAAGAGCTTTAGTGACCATTGAGAATGGAACAAAAATTATTAAAGAATACTGGGCTCAAACTCAAAAAGAATATACTTCGTTTCAGTTTGAGGTAACCAAGGAGATGACTCCTAACATCTTTGTACATGTTACTCTGTTACAACCTCATGCACAAACAGCAAACAACCTGCCTATTCGAATGTATGGTGTAACGCCATTATTGATTGAAGATGCAGAAACACACTTGCATCCTGTGATCGATATGCCGGAAACTTTAGTGCCGGAGCAGCTGGTGAAAATTAAGGTAAGTGAAGAAAAAGGTAAGGCCATGACTTATACCATAGCCATGGTTGAAGATGGTTTACTGGATTTAACCCGTTTTACAACTCCACAACCCTGGAATCATTTTTATGCCCGCGAAGCGTTGGGTGTAAGAACCTGGGATGTGTATAACCAGGTGATTGGTGCTTATGGCGGAGAAATTGAAAAAGTATTTAGTATTGGTGGCGATGGCGACCTTACGAACAAGAAAAACGATCCGAATGCAAACCGCTTTAAACCAGTTGTAAAAGTATTTGGTCCTTTTGAATTGGATAAAGGCGATTCTCAAACCCATGAATTCAGGATGCCTCAATACATTGGATCCGTAAGAACAATGGTAGTAGCCCGTAACAACAGAATGTATGGTAATGCTGAAAAAACAACTCCGGTAAAAAAACCACTGATGGTACTGGCTACCTTACCAAGAGTACTTGGCCCGGGTGAAACCGTAAATTTACCGGTGACCGTATTTGCCATGCGCGATGATATTAAAAACGTTGAGATTTCGATCGAATCGAATGAATTATTGCAGGTAAATGAGAATAAACAAAATATCACATTTAATAAAACGGGCGATCAGGTAGTGCCTTTTGAGATAAAGATTCCTCAAAAACCGGGCGTGGGTAAAATAAAAATCATAGCCAAATCAGGTTCTGAATCAGCCATGGATGAAATTGAAATACAGGTTCGTAATCCAAACCCTCCAAGGGTCACTTCAATAAACAAAATACTTCAGGGAAACGAAGCTGTCAATGTGGCTTATGAGCTTTTCGGAATGAAAGGAACGAACAAGGTTACTTTGGAAACCTCTTCTATACCCCCGGTTGATTTTGGAAGAAGAATGAAATACCTGCTTCGCTACCCTCATGGTTGTGTGGAACAAACTACAAGCTCGGTATTTCCTCAGTTATATATGGGAAATGTGATGGAGTTGACTGATGAAACAAAAGCGACCATTGAAAAAAATATCAAAGCAGGTATTAGTCGATTGGCTAAATTCATCACCAGCGATGGTGGCTTTGCTTATTGGCCGGGACATACAGATGCCAACGACTGGGGAACTTCATATGCAGGTCACTTTTTACTGGAGGCTGAGAAAAAAGGGTATAGTTTACCAATTAATTTCAAAGACAAATGGATTCAGTACCAAAAAAGACAAGCTTCAACCTGGACTCCAGGTAATGCTAATTCATACAGACATATAAATCAGGCTTATCGATTGTATACATTGGCTTTGGCAGGAAGTCCGGATAAAAGCTCCATGAACAGGATGCGGAATATCCCAACTATATTGCCTCGTGCCAAATGGAGATTGGCTGCAGCCTATGCATTAATCGGACAAAAAGAAGTAGCGCTGGAAATGATTCAGAATCTAAACACTGAAGTTACCGAGCAGTATAGCTATTATTCCTATGGCTCAGTAACCCGTGATCAGGCCATGATTCTGGAAACACTTTCATTGCTTAATAAAATGGATATTGCTGCTCCTCTGATGCAGGAAGTCGCGAATAAATTAAGTAGTGACCAATGGATGAGCACACAAACTACGGCTTATTCACTGATAGCGTTAAGTCAGCTGGCTGAAAAAAGCACAAGTAAAAAACTTAGCTATACCATTGAGGCAAAAGGCATTGATAAGGAAAAAGTAACATCCGATAAACCTATCAACCAACAGGAGTTACCGCTTACCATACCTAAAAAGGGAGAAGTTAAAATACAAAACAATGCTGAGGGAATTCTTTTCGCTCGATTGATTCTGGAAGGAACGCCGTTTAAAGGTGACACGGTTAACGAAAGCTCCAACCTGAAAATGACTGTGGAATACTCCCAGCTGGATGGCACCCCTTTAAATATCAGCAAACTACAGCAAGGAAGTGATTTTATGGCCACGGTAAGAATCACGCATCCGGGACAGTTATCCAGATATACAGATATGGCGTTAACTCAGATTTTTCCATCGGGTTGGGAGATCAGAAACACACGCATGGAAGATGCTCAATCCTCCTACGAAGTAGATATCCCTGATTACAGAGATATTCGCGACGACAGGGTTTACTCCTATTTTGATTTGAACAGAAGTAAAACGAAAACTTTTGTAGTCCTGTTAAATGCCACTTATTTAGGCAGGTATTATCTACCTTCTGTATCGTGTGAGGCGATGTATAACAATCAGATTACCTCAAGAAAAGCAGGCCAATGGGTTGAAGTTGTTCCAGCTGAATAAAAATTTCATATATTCGGGGTTTTACTTAACTGTAAAACCCCGAAAAAACAGCAAAACCTAATGATTCAATATCAACGACTTTTACGATATGGCTTTTTTGTTATATATTTCTTATGCTTGGCTCAGGTATCTCAAGCGAGATGCTTACCCGGTTATATCATCACCAATAACAATGACACGATTCATGGTAAAATAAATATATATTCATTCAATAGAAACACAGGTCATTACAACTTTTCAGGTATCGATTTGGAATTTTGCTTTCTGGAGGTCGCTTTTAAAAAAACCAATAAGGAAAAGTATACCATTTATAAACCGGATGAAATCAAGGGGTATGGATTTATGAATAAAAAGATAAACTATACTTTTCGGTCTTTTTTAATTGCTAAAAAAAGTATAATCGCAAGTGAGCGGGAACAAATACATTTTTTACAATTAGTAGATAATAAGGATGGAATTTTAATATTTAAGAAACTACAATATGTAGTAAAAGACTTTAATAATATAAAAAATCCAGAATATGTAAAAAAAAGACTAGTTCCTGAATATGATTATTATGCCTATAGTGAAGAGTTAGGATTACTAAAGACCAGAATAATTAAACGTAAAAAATGAATAAAATTCTAATAACCATATTATTATCCTTTTGCTTTGTCTTTTCTATTTCGGCAAAGGAAAAAGGAAAGGCATCCTATTATGCGGATAAATTGGAAGGTAGAAAAACGGCCAGTGGTGAGATTTATTACCATCATTTAAAAACGGCAGCTCATCGAACACTCCCTTTTGGCACCATGGTTAGAGTCACCAATCTTGAAAACAAAAAAAGTGTTGTGGTAAAAATAAATGATCGTGGTCCCTTTATAAAGGGACGAATCATTGATCTTTCGAAAAGTGCGGCAAAAGAAATAGATGGTATTATAAAAGGCATTATTGAGGTTAAGATTGAGGTGATTGATGATAAATAAATCATTCAACAAACCAGTCCGGATTTAAATCTAACTCAGGAATATCTTCCATATTATCTACACAAGGCACCTCTCCCCATAAAGCATCAGGGAAATATTTTTTAAGGTGTGATTTGATGACACGTGCTGAATCTGCAGTGATTTCAGGAGCTGTGACAGGATAATGGTTATAGATGACACCATAAACATGAATACCCCTTTTTTGCATCACCTCTAACGACAACAAAGTATGGTTTATAGAGCCTAACCGACCGGAAGTAACCAAAATAAGCGGATATTGATGCTGCTGCACAATGTCGATTACCATCACCTCATCATTTACAGGCACCATTAATCCTCCAACACCTTCAACCAATACATGATTATATTGCATTTCGATTTGTAATATGGCCTGATAGATCGTGTCTTCGTCAATTCTTACACATTCCATTTCTGCTGCCAAATGTGGCGAAGCCGGAAACTTAAACAAATAAGGACAGGTCTCCCCTCGTTTATCTTCTGTGGACATGGGTACTCCCATGATCTCCCGGTGTTTTTCAATATCCTCTGAATAATCCACACACCCCGTTTGCGCTATTTTTAGGGTAGTAATATCAAAACCCTTATTCTTTAAATGTCGGGCAAGTAGTCCGGTAATAATGGTTTTTCCGGCATCCGTATCAATAGCTGAAATAAAGTATGTAGACATATTTTGTTAGTTAAATGTTTTAGAAAAAAGACACAAGTATCAAGTCGTAAGACACAAGTATCTAGTAGAGTGTTCATAAAATATTGTTATATTATTGATCGGATGACTTTATTTATTATCAAAGAGTTAGTCATCCGATCAATATTATATTAATTTGAGAACTAACTACTAATGTCAAGTATCAAGACTGATTTGCATTCGTATTATATTTTGTGATCTAAAATAACTGCTGTTATAAAGAATACCATATTTGCAAATATTGCAAAATTAAACAAATAAAACTTCTTTGTCCCTGAGTCTCTGTATTTATCCAACAATCCCGTAAATCATCTTGATAATTATGTCTTGATACTTGAATTAAAATTAAACACCATGAAATAAAAATAAAATCTCTGTGTCCCGGAGTCTCTGTGTTCATCAAACAATCCCGTAAATCATCTTGATACTCCGATCTACTTCCTTTGTAATATCAATACAAAAGGATGATAAGATAAGGGATAACCCTGTGTTTTCCTATACCGTTCGTATCCTGATTCAAATTGAGCCAGGTCATTTTTACCCCATTTGATATTTGAAACCGCATTTACTCCTGTAAAACGCATATGTTTCAATACATCTTTTGGTGTTTCAAACCATAGTGTACTCTCCCAGGATTCTTTCTTCAACACCTTAAAATATTTACTGGCATACATGAGGACATCCTGCATGGGCAAATAATCAATTCCCTGTCCGGTTAATGTTTTTACTTCTTTAAAATTTTCCACATCAAATGACGATATGGCTAAAAAACCATTCTCACAGAGTGATTCACTCATGCGAATAAAGAAAGCATCTAAATCCTGAATCCACTGTATAGTTGCCCCGGAGCAGATTACATTTTGCTTTTGGGGAATAGGAATATTCTCTGCATCACCCTGAAAAAACTCAAATGAAGCCATTGAGTTTTGCTTAACAATTTCACACAGTCCCTCTTCAACTTCAGCCACTAAATCATTGGCTCCATAGGTTACAGGACGAAAACGACGAACCATTTCCTGTGTGAGCAATCCCGTACCACAACCTAACTCAAACATTTTTCCGGCCTTTGCCGGGATATATTGTTGAGCTGAATCTGCCAATACGCCAGCCATTTGTTTTTGAACCACAGCATGGGTGTTATAGGTTTTTGAGGCACACCGAAATCTTTTTCTTAAAAGGTCTTTATCTATCGTTTGTTTTATTTCATTAAGCATCATCATATAATTTGATGGTTCATTGCAAAGAAAATTCTCTTAATTCACTTCCATTATTTCGTCCCAGCTATTGTACCCATAAAAACAAAAATGTGGTGCGTCTATTTCCACCAGTTCTGTTTTTTCTTTCCAAAACTCACTCTGATTCAGACTTGTAAATATTAAATCTTTTGTGCCAATAATAGCTTTTTGATAAAATGCCGCATCAGAAACGTTTTTTTTAAAATGAGTGATTAAAGAGGCAAGTTCTTCTTTTTGCTCTTCAAATGATCGCCGGGGTTTATCTGCTTCAAATTTCTTCCATGCTTCATTTCCTCCCACCATCCTGCGTTGAAACTTCATGACATTTCTTTCCGATAAATGATCAAGGGTTCCCTGAACAATAGATTCAGCAATGCCATACCGATCGTGAACAGGTCGGGATGTTCCGTTTATGGCGATGGCGGTATTATAAGGCATATGATATTTTTCAAATGTATATTGTGCCATCCATACACCATACGACCATGCTGCTATATTTACATCAGGATATTTTTTTATCTGCATCAACATTTCATCCTCCGGCAAAATATTCCTGTAATCATAAACCATCATCACATCATACTGCAAACTTTTTAAATGCATAAACTGATGCTCATCACATCCCCATCCGTTAAAAAATACCAGTAGTTTGTTGCTATTATTTTGTTGTATCCAGGTATGTTTCATTTTTTTGTATCGAGTAGTTAGTATCAAGACTCAAGTATCAAGATTGATTGATATGCCCCTTTATTGAACACAGAGACGCAGTGCCACTGAAATTCATTTACGATGAACTGCTAATTTGTATTAACTATTTACAAATCGTTTCATATCGATCATCTCCAAAGCCTTCTCTAAATCGTTCATTTTCAAATTCGCAGTCAACGACAGTCGTAAGCGGGCTGTTCCTTGAGGTACTGTAGGCGGACGAATGGGGAAAACCAGAAATCCTTTGGCCTGCAGATGTTCTGCCAAATCAACAGCCACCCTATTCTCCCCAATCACTACCGGAATAATATAGCTCCCTGAAGGTTGAAACCCGATCTCCTCTATCTTCTGATTGCAATGAGAAACCAATTGACTCAGTTGTTCACGTAGATGAATAAACGAAGGCATCTTATTGATAACAAACTGACTCCAGGCCATATTTATGGCGGGCAATGCTGTGGTAAAAATTAAGGTTCGGGCCTTGTTTACCAATACTCTTTTTAAAGTATGATTTAATATGGCAAAAGCACCCACGGAAGCCATGGCCTTACCCATTGTTCCGATGATGATATCAATTTCCGGGGTTACACCCTGTACTTCGCACAACCCTAGTCCTGTGCTACCCATTGCACCTACTGCATGAGCCTCATCTACATACAAAATAGCTTCGTATTTTAATTTGAGCTCCACCAATCGTTTCAAATCGGCACTATCGCCATCCATGCTAAAAACCGATTCGCTAACGATAAATACGTTTTTATACAAATGTCTTTTCTTTTGCAGGATAGACTCCAGGTGCTCATAATCCGCATGTCGATACCTGATTTGATCTGCATGACTCAATCGGATGCCATCGATGATACTGGCATGACACAATTTATCCGATACAATTAAATCTCCCTTCTCGCTTAAAGCAGGCAATATACCCATATTGGCATGATAACCACTATTAAAAAAAAGAGCTGACTCACAATTATACCAATGCATTAAGGCCTCCTCAGCCTGATCGTATACAGAAGTATTCCCTGTGAGCAATCGAGAAGAACCACTCCCGAATGATAAACACTCGTGGTGTGAGGACATCAACTCCATAAACTCACTTTTTAATGCTTCATCAGTGGCTAAACCCAGGTAATCGTTTGATGATAAATTGAGCATCCGCATCCCCTTGAAAGTACAATAACCATCCACATCCGGGTTCACTGTTTTTAAGTCCCGCTCCAACCCCAATGAGGCCACCTGCATTAAAGTCTTTTCAAAAGAATTCATACCGGTACCTCCATTGTTTCAGCAATCACATCACACATGGCATGGCATAGTTTATTCAATTCCTCATCAGTAATTACAAATGGAGGCATTAAGTAAACCATCTTACCAAAAGGACGAACCCAGACACCTTTATCCACAAAGGCTTTTTGAATAACAGCCATATCCACATCCCGGTTAAGTTCAACCACTCCAATGGCTCCCAGGCATCTTACTTCTTTTACAATCCGGAGTCTTTTACAAGGACGTAAACCATCATTCAATTGATTCTCAATATGCTTTATTTTACTTTTCCAGTCGTTTTTCAGCAACAATTCAATACTGGCACTGGCAACTGCACAAGCCAATGGATTTCCCATAAAGGTGGGGCCGTGCATAAAAACGCCGGGAGAACCATTACTAATTGTATCTGCCACTTCATCGGTAGCGAGGGTAGCTGCAAAGCTCATATACCCCCCTGTTATTGCCTTTCCTAAACACATGATATCAGGCGTTACGGCGGCATGGTTACAGGCAAACAACTCACCCGTTCTGCCAAAACCGGTAGCAATTTCATCCGCAATCAATAATACTTCGTATTTATCACAAAGGTATCTGACAAACTTCAGGTATTCAGGTGAGTAAAACCACATACCTCCAGCTCCTTGAACAATAGGCTCCAGAATAAACGCTGCCATTTCAGCATGATGTTTTTCAAAGAGATCCTGCAACGAAGAAGCATGTTCTACAGTAAAATCATCATGAAACCTGCACTGTGGTTGTTGGGCAAAAAAGTGAACCGGCAGTCTCCCATTAAATATATGATGCATTCCGGTATCCGGATCGCAAACCGACATGGCATGCCAGGTATCACCATGGTATCCATTCCGAATGGTAGCGAACTTTTGTTTTTGAGTATTGCCTTTACTCGCCCAGTATTGTAAGGCCATTTTTAACGACACCTCAACAGCTACCGAACCCGAATCAGAAAAAAATACCTTTTGCAGTTTTTCAGGTGTAATTTCCACCAGTTTGTGAGCCAGTGAAACTGCCGGGCTATGTGTTAAACCGCCAAACATAATATGCGACATTTGCTTTAACTGACTTTTAACAGCCTGATTCAAAACCGGGTGATTATATCCGTGAATAGCAGCCCACCACGACGACATTCCATCCACCAGTTTTTCTCCGGTTGCTAAATAAATAGTGCATTGCTCCGCCCTTTCAACCTGGTAAACAGGTAATGGATTGGTAGTTGACGTATATGGATGCCATACATGCTCTTTGTCGTATTGTAATAGGTTTTGTTTGTTCATTTTGTATGGATTAATTCGTAGGTATTTATCGTTTACTGATTAAATTTCCATATTACGACATACCTTCTGCTCTTGATGCTTTGCCAATGTAAATCCGGCTTTTTTAAAAATCTCCTTATCCTGCTCAATATTGGTTCCTATGGTAGTGAGGTAATCGCCCACCAAAGCAGCGCTTACACCTGCTGCCAAGGCCTTGTCCTGAATATGAGCTATCAGGCTTCTACCCCCTGCCAAACGAATATTGGCTGTTGGGTTAATAAACCGGAATAAAGCAAAGGCGGTTAATATTTCTTCATCTTCAATAGGCTTATCCACTTGTAAACTGGCACCTTCCACCTGCATTAAAATATTGATCGGAATGGATTCAATTCCCAGCTCTTTTAATGTAAAAGCCATTTCTACACGCTGTTCCGGGGTTTCACCCATACCAATAATACCTCCGGAACAAACCCCCATACCTAATTCCTGAGCATTACGAATGGTTCTGATTTTTTCTTCCATGGTATGTGAAGTCACCACTTGTGGAAAAAACGAAGGTGCTGTTTCAATATTACAATGGTAATGTTCCACCCCGGCTTCTTTTAGTTTCTCAAGCTGCGAACGATTTAACAAGCCCATTGAGGCACATAAATGAATTGGTGAGGTTTGCTGAATATTTTTATAGACCCCGCAAAGTTCATCCAGGTTTTTGTTAGAGATGGCCCTTCCACTGGTTACCAATGAAAACTTATTCACCCCTTTTTCGGCATTTTCACGGGCCTGCTTTTCTGCTAATTTCAAGTCAACCAACTCATACTCTTCTACATCGGTTTTATGAAACATGGATTGAGAGCACCATTTGCAGTCTTGCGTGCACTTACCTGATTTGGCATTCAGAATGCTACACATTTCCATTTCGTTTCCTTTGAAACGAAGACGGATTTCGTTGGCTGCTTTATACAGCTCTTCTTTATCGGCATGGTTCAATAAACCCAATGCCTCGGCTTCGGTAATGAAACCACCTGCAATTACTTTTTCTTTTAATTCGTTTACCATAGCGCAAAAAAAAAGCCGTTAACCGGAGTGTTACTCCAATTAACGGCAGTTAATATTTTTAAATTTACTGAAAACAATTATACCACACTCAACTGGAGTGCTAATTATTACAGGTATCACCTGAAGTAATTCCTGTTCCTGCAATTCTTCGGCAGCTTCATCCACTTCCCGGTCCATGCTTTGTTGTATCAGTTCCCTGACACCCTCAATAACATCTCCAATCCATTGTGTAAGCGATATAGCCAGATTACCAATATGAACCACTTTACCCAAGGAGCAAAATACAGCATAGCCCTTATGACTCCATTGTTTAAAATGAAGATTAACAACTGATACCTTATTATGATTCTTGTGATTCATTGGCTGCAAAGCTAATAGAAAAAAATGAAAAACGTAAAACTGAATGATCGTTTCCGGTTAAACCTGACTCTTTTTACATTGATTAATATACTGATATGATCAATGTTCAACATTACCATTACATCAATAAGCTATGCAAATAATTACAATAGCCAACACCTTACATAAACCAGCAATTTTAATATCATATTTTTTTCAAGGGAAAAATTAATTGTTAATTTTGGTTGACGAAAAAACTAAACATATTATATTATTTTGACATTGTCGTTATGCTACGATATTAGCATATAAACGACAATGACGATATGGATATGTTGTGCTTCATTAAAGAGATACCACCATGCTAATAGATGATATACTAAAAAAAATAGAACTCAAGAATAGTAACCGAGGGTACTATACTTTTGAAACTTTCGTACTAAACCTTCTAAGAATTCACCTAGAAAAGAAGAATAAGCCTTTTTTATCTCATTCTCAAAGAATGGGGTTTGATGCTTATGCACCATCTGGTATTGAAGAACTGCATGGAGCAACTCAAATTGAAATTAAGTTCAACATTGAAAGACAACCTCTCAAAAGGTTAATAGACCAATTTGCACACCTGCATTCCAAATATATTGATAATGAAAGATTTGAAAATTTATTGGTTATTACTCCACAGCCAATTAGCAATAGAACAAGAGAAAAATTTATTACAATAATTAAAGATATCAATCTACCTTTTAAGATTGTATTATGGGGCCCTGAAGAATTAAACAAGATTGTATCACAAAACAGGAAAGAAGCTAACGAAATAGCCAACAACTTATTTTCTCTAAGAATTGAATCTGCTGTTGTACAAAGTGAAAAAGATTGGAAGAAGGAAAGAGATGAAAAAATAGAGTTATTAAGAACCTTATATAAGAAAGGACAATTTTCATTTTTCTTAGGAGCTGGAGTCTCTAGCAGTGCTGGTATGCCTGATTGGAATACATTATTAAATTCACTTTTTGTTACCTACTTGACTAATGAATTTGACCATGAAACAAAAATTAATGATTCTGACATAAAACAAATTGTAGATAGGCTAAACAAAATAGATGAACCTTCAGCGTTAATGGCTGCAAGATATCTTAGAAAAGGCTTGGATAATAGTACAACGGAATCAAAAGAGTTCACGAAAGCTATTACTCAAAATTTATATAAACTAAGAAATCCCAATCGAAGAATAGATTCTGATTTAATTAAAGCTATTGTAGAAATGTGTATGCCACTGAGAACAGGGGCTAAAGTTAAATCTGTTGTTACATATAATTTTGACGACTTAATTGAAAGACAACTAGAATCTCAATCAATTCAATACCATAGCATTTATACTGATAATGATTTTATTGACCCTGATGAACTTCCAGTTTTTCATGTTCATGGGTTTCTACCTGAAAATTCAGACCAATATGAAGGCCTTGAAAAAAGTACTCTTGTATTCTCAGAAGAAGGCTATCATTTAATATATTCTGACTCATACCATTGGTCAAACTTGGTACAACTCTCTAATTTAAGAGAAAACCATTGTTTAATGGTCGGATTATCAATGACAGACCCCAATTTAAGAAGACTGCTAGATATTGCTTCACGGAATGGTGACAAAACAAGGCACTTTGCTTTTATGAAAAGATTGACCGTGGAAAATTTTACAATTGAAAAAAATGAAGAGATTATTGACAATATTGATGGAGCAAAGAAATTCCTAGATAGGCACCATAATTTAAATGAAGAAATTATGAGAGAACTAGGCGTATCCGTAATTTGGTATACTGATTATGATGAGATTCCTGATATTTTGAGAAAAATAAGAAAATAACGAAAGCACAATCGAGTAGCCAGCCACTAGGCAAAAAGCCTAGTGGAGAAGCTCTCACAGCACCTAGCATACGGGTCTCGTACTAGGCGGTTCTCTACACCATGGGGAATAAGGAATTCGATTTATAAAAAAGATAACTGGACATTTGTTG